>CAJWCD010000089.1:0-15428 GCA_913020725.1 uncultured Pseudomonadota bacterium | reverse complement strand
CGGGCACCAACACTTCAGAGGGGACTACCTCAATTTGTCATAATTAGAATTGCTGACTGCAACATCTCCTGTCCGAAAAACCAAGCTCAAGTCGATGAATGGAAAAATATCAATTTATTGAATAATATCAATAGCATACTTGGTCCTTCTGATCCAACGTTGGGACACTAGTGAAAATTTAAATTAGTTTAATTTTTTTTTTGGTACAATATCCTTGGACAGAACCAATGTTTATAGTAAAATCCGTTAAAAATCGAACACTATGAGCTAGGTAAATATTGTTGAATATCAACTGATTGACTGTTTGTATCCCAGTCGAAATTTGTCCTAGAACTAGTAGCTTTTACCATAGGAGCTAATTTTTTAACTAAAAATTCATTTAATTTTCCGGATTAAATTTAATTATATTCAGATCACTTCATGGACCAGCCTTTAGAATCCAACTCAAAACCTGATGTTGAGACTCCTGAATCTGCAACTCTTGAAGATTTGGAATCCCACAAAAGATTTTCCCGTAGTTATCAATCATACCCAAGTCAACCATGGAATTCTGAAACCGCAGGAAAATTGCGTTACCTCCACGACTCACTGCAAAGAAAGCAGACATTCTCTAAGCTCCTCCTTTCAAAATGTAGTAGAATGGATTTGGATGCATTGTGTCAGCAGGCAAAAGACGAGTATGCCAAACTTGAGGAAATTTATGTTCACAGGATGGATAGTTTTTCAGAACTTGCCAACCAGGATTTAAAAAATGTAGCTATGGACAGCCTTATGCTTTTCCATATTAATCCTCACGAAAGCCCTCCACTGGTTGTACACCATAAGGTAGGAGTTAATGATGATGGAAAAGATATTCTGGATTCAGAAAGCTTCAACGTCTTTCCAAAAAATGCCTGGAAGGGAGTAGAGAATCTAGAACACTTTCTTCCTCAGGACATGCAAGCAGGAGATTATAGTTTCCAGAACTTTTCTAAAAGGAATTACCCGCTTCTCTCCCAAGATCTAAACCAAAAAGGGCTCCCAGATATCTGTGCAATGACAACCATTGGTAGTCTAGGAGGTATTGGTCACAAGTCCGATTCCGACATGGACTTACAGGTAATTGTGGACACAGACCCTCAAGTTTGGAAACCTTGGAATGATTGCGAATTTTTTCTCGGTTTTCTTTCCTGCTTCAAAAGAAATGTAATTAATACAGTTGAATCTCTCAATCCAAAAAGTTTCAAACAGCTGAAATTACAAACCAAGGCTCTATTACAGAAGAGATATAATAAGGGATTGACTCAGCAGCAGTTGAGGATCATTGATATCATCTTGCCAAGCACCTATCGCAGTCAATTAGACAACTTACTCTGGAAGTTGTTTGTTCAACTGTCTAATGAGAATCAGATTATAGCTATTCAGGAAAGTACTACTTCATTGCTGGAATTATATCCAGCCTTTTCTCTTTTTGAGAAGCCTCTAAAAACCTTCTTTCCCTTTCTTAAATTAAATCCCTCAATAAATTCAGACAAATCTGCTCTTGAAGACTTTGGATACCTAATCAATCAACATCAAAGGGAGCAGGCACTTGTTCTAGAAGAGCAGAAGGAATATTCAACACGGATGAAAGTTCACATCATTGAAAGTTATCTTACCAAAAAATACCCAAACACCGAGGTTCACCTGTTTTTGAACCTGCTTAATAATATGCGTGAGGGTAAGCACACACCTTTTGTTGTTTCTCCAGAGGGGAGTCTAGCCTACGCATCAATGCTAAATGATTTTCTGCTCAATCCAGCAATGATGCTCGCTGGAAGTCCTCCAATGCCATTTTGCATCCCCCAAAAACTCCGTCCACTTCTAAGGGTCGGGGTTCTACCTGATGCTGACTGGTGGGTTAAGAGTGATTCCGGACTTTCTGGCAAACTATTGATGCGTAAGCTCGCAAATTGGGGAGGGATTGGAGTAAGCAGATCTCTTGTATACAAGCACGCTATTCCAGTTTTCCTTAGGGAGAGTGAGAAAGTCAGCCACCGTAACATCCCTAAGGCCTTACTTAATTGTTGGTGGGTTGAACTTCTTTGTACTGAAGAATCATCCCCAACACCCACCAGCCTTACGAAACTTCTTCTCTACCCTTACGAACGGGAAATGCTCAAAAACCCCCCTGTTGGTCATCCCTATCTTGAATGCCTGCAAAAGATGGAGGAAGGCTTTCCGCAACTGACTTTAGATCCATGGTGGAGCAAGTTTACCGATTTACTCACGCGTTTTCCTCAAAAAAATTCATACAAGGATATCGTTTTTTGTTTTGCACAGCATCTAAGATTGACAGATATCGTAGAATTTTCTATCCGGGCGGACCCTGTGAGGCTTGATAGAAATTCTTCTTGGCGGGAGAAAGCAATGGTAGAATTCTATGCACTTTTTTTTCCAAATATCGGTGATCGGCTTGAGCTGATGCACTTCGCCCAAGGGCATGACGATACAGCGAATAAGATTGAATTGAGATTAAAAACACACTTCTTAAATTCAATGAAACGCGTCGAGAAAAAGCTTGGTATCCTTGGGAAGCGAAAAACCTTAACAAATATTCTTTATTATTTTTCAAATGATGGATTAAAATTTGAAGACTTGAAAAATACCATTAATGAGATAGGAGTAATTTTAGACCCAGTAGTAAATCGAATTTCGATAGAAGATAACAGAGTCTTGAACAAGTTAAAAAACAAAATTAAATTAACACGTTTAGAAGGTTTACAGGCCAAGTCTATTTATCTGTATCACCAACAAGTTAAAAATACTGTTGCGCTGATTCAGAAAAAATTTACTTCTGCTAAAATGGATCCCATTAAATTGGTAAATTGCATCCAAAAAGGACGTTTCCAAGTCGCTGGAGATACGAATGAAAATGTTATTTTCAAATACCATTTAATGCGCAACTTCAAGCGCCAACCTCATCAGATTCAGTTGCCAATTTCAAAAAGTCTGTACTTTTCAAGAGCTCTGATACTGATAATCTACAACCCCAAATCATCAAAATGGAAATTTCTTTCTGTTATTTCCCATCGGGAAGCATGGAGTTCAGGAGTTGAAGATGGATCCAATGCGATGATGATGTTTGAGGAGTCTCTTGTTCATGGAATTGCTCGGTGCGTATTCAGTGGCTATGTAGAAACAAATCCGCCTAAAATTACCGCCTGGCAAAAGGAAGCCGCAAAAGCAAGCACAAAAGTAAGTGGCAACCCCTTCACATTGGCGGATGTTGCAGAGCTTGCAGGTGAAATCGGTGGGTTCTTTACGAAACATAAGTTACAACCTTGGGAGGTTCTTGAAAACTTACACTATGTCTCAAGTGTGTTTGTTGTATGTAATGTCAACCAGTTTCTGATGGTGTCACTGATCGTACAGGATAATTTGGGAGAGCGTTTTGTCATAGATTTAGATCTTTCTGATATCAAAGTAAATTTTCATGAAAAATCTGAATCTGAGGAGGATTATAAACTTAACGCATTCTTTGATAGACTTCAAACTGCTGAAGCTAGAAAGCGTTTTCTCAAGTGCCTGGAACAGCTTGAAGCACCTCTTAACCCAAAGTCTCCTCCGTCATATAGAATTTGGGTAAATCCAAAAAACTTTACCTTGACTCTTGGTCCCAAACACCAGTCAATCTACTTAAATGGAATAGCAAACCGCATCTGGCCGGACACAGGACCATTCGCTCCTTGGAATCCTGAACAAGCCCCTACAATTGATTATGATTTTGATCAGATTGGTCGGGAAGCTATCACAGCTTATAAACGTACACAGGAAAGAATTCAAAAGGAGCGCCTGATCCGCCTTGCCCATATCCGTAGTATGTCAAAAAACTACCTGAATAAACTCAACCGCGAAAAAGCAGAACAGGAAAAAGAAAGCATGATGTAACTTAACATAGTTCAAGAAAGTTATGTCATCAATTACGTGAAATTCCTCAACAAATTTTTGGTCATTAATTCATTTAAACCGTTATCAAATAACTTCTGGCAGGGAGTTGCGTGTGTGAATAACGCCAAATTGACAATCACGTTCGTGGAGTAATTGGGCCGTGATGCTGATGGCAATCTCCTGAGGGTGGTTGGTACCCAAGGAGAGTCCAAGTGGACAGCAGAATCCAGAGATTTGCTTTTCAGAAAGCCCGGATTCGGCAAGTTCCTTGCGGATAGTTGCTCCTTTCGCCCGACTGCCGATGACACCGAGGAACGCCTGATCGCCGCGTTCCAGAAAGCGTTGCAAGATGGGACGGTCGGTCGCATGGCCCTGCGTCATCAGCAACACAAAGGTCGTTTCCAGAATCGAATCCACAGTGGCGGGTAGGTCCGGTTCGTGCCGGGTTTCCAGCTTTGAGGAAGCCGGAAGCTGCGACAGCCACTCCTCGCGGGTATCGAGGCAGACGATTCGGCATTCCAGCGTGAGCAGTAGCGGGATCAGCACCTGAGCGACATGCCCAGCCCCGTAGATTGCAATCGTCCACGGATGCGCGTGATGCCGCTCGAAGAAGAGCGTCACGGACCCGCCGCAGGTCATGCCCACGTCCTTGTTGAGACTCCAGTGAACGAGACGGGTTTGGTGGGTGGGGTTGGATTCGCTCAGAAATTCTGCCGCCTCGGCCAACGTCTTGGCCTCAACCCGCCCCCCGCCAATGGTGCCCCACTGTCGTCCGGATTCCGTGACCAGCATCCGACTTCCGGGGTCTTGCGGGGTGCTGCCCTGCGCGTCCACCAACGTGACCGCCACAAACGGCGTTCCGGAGTCCAGCAACTCCTGCGTGTGTTTCAGGACTTCTCGCATAGCTTGGATTAGCTGGAAGTCAGGCTGCTACCTTTTGGTTTTCTGGGAGAGCCGGCGGAGCGATGAGCAGAATTTCCTGATCCGGAGTCGAGAAAGTGGCCTCGTCGGTCAGTTCGGTGAGGCAGCGCAGGATTTCCTCGCCAGTGGCCGGAAGGCGCAGTTTGGGGAGGGCTCCGGGTTGCACGCAGGAGAGGGCGTGTTTGACCGCCATCCAGACCGAGAGGCAGAGCATCAGCGGCGGTTCGCCAATCGCTTTGGAGCGGCGGATGTTGATTTGGTGGTGCGGATTCTGGAGGTAGTCCACCCGAAAGATGTCCGGAATGTCCTGAATGTTCGGAATCTTGTAGGTCGTAGGGGAGTAGGAAAGCAAGTCACCCTTGTCGGAGTAGCGCAGTTCCTCGTTTGTCACCCAGCCCACCCCCTGAATGAAGCCGCCGATGGTTTGCCCAAGATCAATGCCGGGATTGATGGACTCACCGATGTCCATGAGCAAATCGGCCCGCTCCAGCGTGAGGTGTCCGGTGAAGCGGTCGAGGCGCACTTCGGCGACGGCGGCTCCGGAGGTGAAGTAGAAGAACGGGTTCCCCTTGCCAGTGTCACGGTTAAAATCAACTCCGGGGGTGCGGTAGAAGCCGCGCTCGCCGAGACTGATGCGCTCCAGATAGGCGAGTTTGACGAGTTCCGCAAAGGCGATGCTCGCGTTCGGACGGCGTTCGTCCCAGACGCGCCCGTCCTCGAAATGGATGCAGCTTGGCTCGGCAGCACATCCGGTTTCGGCATTGGCAAGCTGCTGTGCAGCAAACTCAGCCAGCCGTTCCCGAATCGTGCGGCAGGCGTTCGCGGTGGCCATGCCGTTGAGGTCGGTTCCGGCAGAGGCGGCAGTCGGCGAAGCGTTGTTGTTCTTTTCGGTGGAGGTGATCATCACTCGCACCTGCTCATAGCCGATCCCCAATTCGTCTGCGGCGATCTGTCGGATTTTTGTGTTCAGCCCTTGTCCCATCTCCGTGCCACCTGTCGAAACCTGCACCGTCCCGTCCTTGTAAATGTTCACAAGCGCGTTCCCCTGATTGAGGAAGCGGGTGGTGAAGGAGATGCCGAACTTCACCGGAGTCAGCGCCAGCCCCCGGAGTTCGGTTGCCGAGGTGCGGTTGAACACTTCGATTTCCCGCAAGCGCTTCTGATAATTGGAGGTTTCCTCCAAGCGGTCAAGGATTTCTGGAAGGATGTGGTGTTGCACCACTTGACCGTAGGGGGTGGTGTTGCGCAAGCCGTGGTCGTAGCAGTTGAGCCGCCGGATTTCGTAGGCATCCTTGCCGAGTGTGATTGCGATTTCCTGCACAATGTTCTCGATGTTCGCCATGCCCTGTGGGCCGCCAAAGCCCCGGAAGGCGGTGTTGGGCGGGAGGTTGGTCTTGCAAACCGTGCCCCGGAAGCAGGCATTGGGCAGGTGGTAGGCGTTGTCTGAGTGGAGCAGGGCACGCTCCATGATTGAGGTTGAAAGGTCCGCCGCCGCACCGCCATTGGAGTAGAGATCGAACTCGACCCCGGTGATGCGCCCCTCGGCAGCGAACGCCGCCTTGTAGAAGATTTTGAAGGGGTGGCGCTTTCCGGTGGAGCGCATGTCGTCGTCCTTCGTGTAGGCGACTCGTGCAGAACGTCCGGTGTGGTGCACGACCAGTACCGCCATCACCGCCGGAATCACAGCCTGCGTTTCCTTGCCCCCGAAGCCTCCACCCATGCGCTTGCAGACAGAGATCACATCGTGGAAGTTGAGCCCAAGGGCTTCCGCAACGACCTGCTGGATTTCGGTGGGATTCTGCGTGGAGGAATGGATGAGGATCTGCCCCTCCTCGTTGGGCCACGCGAGCGCCGCTTGGGATTCGAGGTAGAACTGCTCCTGTCCGTTGCAGTGGAACACACCTTCCAGCCGCTGCTCGGCCTCGTTCCATGCAGCCTCAAAATCCCCGCACTGGATGGTCCGGGTGGGGCCGATGAACTGTTGGGCGGCAATGGCCTCCTCGATGGTGAAGAGCGGAGGAAGCTCCTCGATCTCCAGTTTAGCGAGTTGCTTGGCCTTGCGCAGGATGCGGCGATTCTCGGCGGCCACCACTGCAACGGGCTGGCCGACATATTCCACAACATCTTCGGGAAGGAAACGCTCGTCCTGGAGGATTGCACCAAAGCTATTGTGTCCGGGGAGGTCCGCCGCAGTGTAGAGGCCAACGATACCCGGAAGTCGCCGGAGTTCGTCAAAGTTGTTGCCGAGCAATTTTCCGTGAGCGACCGGACTGGCGATGTAATCCACCAGCAGTTCACCCTGAGTCGGAGGGAGGTCATCCACATAAAACGCCTCTCCGGTGACGTGCCCAACCGCCGAATCGTGCGGGATATTCTGTCCAACTGCGGTCATTTTACCTCCTCAAGCACTCAAGGTGTCCGGTTGGAGCCAGCTCTGCTCCTGCCGGACCTCGTGGTAGAACTTGAGCAGGATATTCTCAGCGAGTTGCAGGCGATAATCCTTGGAAGCCCGGACATCGGAAATTGGGATGATCTCACGTCGGGCTAACTTCCCAGCTTTGCGGACGGTTTCCAGCGTGAGCGGCTTTCCGGAGAGGAACTGCTCCGTTTCCGGCAACCGCAACACCACGGGGCCAACCCCACCATAGGCAACGCTGGCTTGAGAAATCGTTGCGCCTTCAAGCGCCATCCGGATTCCCGCCGTGAAGGTTGAGATGTCGAGGTCTTTGCGCTTGGAAACCTTGTAAAGTTTCAAGGTCTCGTTCGATTTTGGAAGTTGCAGGCGCAGCGCGGTGATCAGTTCATCCGGACGCAGTTCCAGTTGCTTGTAACCGTGGTAGAAATGATTGATGTTCACCCAGCGGCTTCCGGAAGTTCCGGTCAGTTCCACCTCGGCGTCCATCACAAAGAGAAAGGGCATCGAATCCGCAATCGGTGAGCCGTTGCCAACGTTACCCGCGAGTGTTCCGACATTCTTGATCTGTGCTGAGGCGAAGACTTGGATGATCTTGCGGAACTCTGGAAGGCTCTCTCCACAGGCACGTTCCATGTCCGTCCACGTTGCCTTGGCTCCAATCTTGAGCCAACCGTCGTTTTCGGAAACGCCTTCCAATTCCTGAAGATGGACGAGGCTGAGCAGTGTTTCCGGCTCGGTCTTGCCCTTGTTCATCTGCACCGAAATGTCGGTGCCTCCGGACACCACCACGGTTTTTTCGTGCTGCGCCTTGAAGGCCACGGCTTCAGCAAGGGAGGTAGGAAGACCGATGCGCACATTGCGGGATTCGTGACCCCATGATTCGTGATAGGAAATTTCAACAGAATTTTGGGCACAAGCTTCCAATTCTGCACACATCTGTGGATCGTGGTAGCGTTCGGTAATGGGCGTGACAGATTTTCCCTTGAGCGCAAGTGCAGCGTCAATAATCTGCTCGTAACCGGTGCAGCGGCAGAGGTTTCCGGTGAGGCCGTCCTTCACACCTTGGCGAGTGAGTGGGGCATTCTCCTCCAGCATGGCGACTATTCCCATCACAAATCCCGGGGTGCAGTAACCACACTGGGAGCCAAAGGATTCGACCATCGCCTCCTGCACAGGGTGCAAGCACCCATTATTCTGCAAGCCCTCCACTGTGACCACATGCCGTCCGTCCAGTTGCCAGAGGTACTGGATGCAGCCATCAATGCCCTGATAGCGCATGGCACCGTTTTCTGGGCGACCGCTCAACACCGTGCAGGAACCGCAGTCGCCTTCGGCACAGACCACCTTGGTGCCCGTCAGCGCAAGGTCGTAGCGCAGGAAATCGGTGAGGGCTTGATAAACGGCCTCGTTCCGGAGTTCGTGGCGAATGCCGTTGATGTAGAGGAGAACGTAATCACGCATGGCGGTTGCTGCCGGTTTGAAGTGGGTTGGGAAGGACGGGGTGCGTCCATTCGTCACCCCGGAATCCCTAGCTCCGGACAGAATTCAGACGCTTTATCACAATGCAAACGCACTTGGATTGCAAGGAAAGAAATCCTCCTCAATTCCTCCTTTGGGGGTAAGGCGAAGCCGGAGGGATTTCCGGAGTCATTCCGGTCATCATGCGCCCAATCGCCTCCACTGTGGCTTGCTGTCGCGAGAGGGTGCCAACAATGTGTCCATCGAAAATCACGGCAATGCGGTCCGCCATCAGCAGCAGTTCATCCAAATCCTCGGAAATCCACAGCACCGCCAACCCCCGATCTCGCGCCCTGCTGATTTCGTCGCGGATGAACTGGGTTGCATGGATGTCAAGCCCACGTGTGGGCTGGCAGGCGAGCAGCACGCGCCGAGCGCGCGAGGTTTCGCGGGCGAGGATGACCTTCTGCATGTTGCCTCCAGAAAGCAAGCCGACGCGGGTTTGCTCGGAAGGGGCACGGACATCGAACGCCGCCATCTTCTCGCGTCCGTAACGCTGCAAGGCACCGCGATTGATGAGGAAGCGTTTCCAGAAGAAATTGGAGTTTCCGAAATTCCTCAGCAGAAAATTTTGGGCAATCGTCAGCCCCGCAGCCACTCCGAACTTCTTGCGATCCTCCGGAATGTAACCCACCCCTCGGTTGATCATCTGCTCAACGGTGAGCCGCTGCAGCACAGTCTGCTCGAAAGTGTAGGTTCCGGAGGAGTGGTGTCGTAAACCCACAAGAACCTCCGCAAGTTCCCGCTGTCCGTTTCCGGAAACCCCCGCCATGCCGAGGATTTCGTTTTCGCGCAACTCCAGCGAGATGCCCTTGAGCGCGGGATGCCCAAGATCGTTGACAGCGTGAATGTCCCGCAACTCGATGACGGTGGGATGAACGGCCTCGGATTCTGGAGTCAGAGGGGCAACCCTTTCCTCGTCCACGACTTCAGTACGGAGCAGTTCGGTGCCAGTGGCGGGGTCCGTGGTGTGACCCAGCATGAAGGCCGCGAGTTGTTCCGGAGAGGTGTCCTCGCGTTGCAGGGTGGCCATCACACACCCTTGGTTGAGGACGGTGATGCGGTCAGAGAGCGCCATCACCTCCTTCATCTTGTGCGAAATGAAGAGGATCGAATGCCCCTGCTCCGTGAGGTTGCGCATGATGCGGTAAAGCGCCTCGGATTCCTGTGGAGTGAGAACGGCGGTTGGTTCATCAAGAATCAGCAACCGAGCACCTCGGTACAACACCTTGACAATTTCGACGCGCTGCTGTTCGCCGACGGACAGTTCGTGAACCTTGCGTTCCGGATCAACGTGGAGGTCGTAACGGTCGCTGAGTTCCTGAACCTCCTGATGGATTTTTCCGAAGTCCAGCACCGCCGCACCCGGCAGGCCGAGGATGATGTTCTCTGCCACCGTGTGATTGCGGATCAGCATGAAATGCTGAAAGACCATGCCGATGCCCTGACTGATCGCCTCGCGGGGTGTGCTGAACTGCACCACCTGCCCCCGCATGCGAATTTCGCCCTCGTCCGGAGTGTAAAGTCCGGCAATGATGCTCATGAGGGTGGACTTGCCCGCGCCATTCTCGCCGAGGATCGTGTGAATCTCACCCTCGCGCAGGTCGAGGTTGATGTGATCGTTGGCAAGCACTCCGGGAAAGCGCTTGGTGATCTCCCGGAGTTCAAGGACGGATTGGACGGAAGCGGCGGACATGGAGCTTAACTGCCTCGGTAGGTGGTGTAGCCGAAGGGATTGAGCAGCAGAGGAACATGATAATGTTGTTCCGGATTTTGAACTTGGAAACAAATGTCCACTTTCGGATAAAATGACTCCACCCCCAGCTGCGCGAAATACTCTCCCACCGCAAAGCGCAGGCGAAAGATTCCTGCCTCCAACGTCGTGCTGTCCGGGAGCAAATCAGCAATGCGTCCGTCTGCATTGGTGGTCCCAGAAGCGAGGGTTTCCCAATGCTGTCTGTCGGTCTTCTGGCGACTAAGGGTCACAACAACACCTTGGGCAGGGCGACCTTGGGAGGTGTCAAGAATGTGGGTGGTGATCAAACTCATGAGACTCCTTGTGCAGTAGGCAAAGAGAAATGATGCCCAAGGATTCAAGAGTCAGACAAGCTTTTTCGGAGAGACAGAGGACAGCAAGAGGGCGCAGGCGGGACGTGGGGCGTCCCGCCGCAGGCAATGAGATGATCCGAGTGGATTAACCAGACTCAATGAGGTTGAGCACGGTCTTCGGAACCTGATTGGCTTGGCCAATCATCGCGACACTGGCTTGAAGCATGATCTGGTCGCTGGTGAGTTGCGACATCGCTTCGGCCATGTCCGTGTCCCGAATCGTGGACTCCGCTTGCGTGATGTTCTCCTCGGCAATCTTGAGGCTTTCCAGATTGTTCTCAATCGCGTTGCGTTGGAATGCTCCAAGCCGCCCCCGGAATCCCGAGACTTGGTCGATGACATTATCAACCACCATCGAGGCATCATAGGCGCCCTGAAGGGCGGTGACATCAATGTCTGCCAAGCTGTCGAAACCGCTTTTATTCTCGGAGCCACGCCCAAGCTCCTTGGCCTTAACATTCATGAACGAGAATAGGGGGTCGAGATGACCGTCCGGACCAATCTGGAAGGTTTGAGAGCGTTGTGAGACGTGGACATAGCCCTCGCTCTGGCCACTGTCCGGAGTTCCCACGATCTCGTCGTTTGACTCCTCGACGAACTCTTTGCCGATCTCGATGCCGCGCTCGTCAATGACCGGGACCTCCTTCAGGCCGATCTCGCGCATGTACTGCACGGACACCCCCCGAGCCGAGGAGCCATCGAGTGCAGTGAGGAACTGCCCTTCACCTTGGGCAACCTCGCCGTTGATGATTCCTTCGACATCCCGCCCCTTAGCCGCCAGCTTGGCGATATTCGCATCGTCGCTGATAATTCCTGCCACCGAACTTGTTGCTGAGAAGTTGGTGTGGTCTCCGTACTCGTTGTGCTTGATGATGATCCTGCTGTCCGGTGTCAGAAAGGAATGGACGTTGAGGCCGTTCTCCTCAATCCCTTGGGCAAGATTGTAGGCGACAATCTCCCGGATGGTCTGGGAGGTGGTTGCATAGTCAAAGCGCTTCGAGTCAAGGTCGTGATTATCAAAGATTTTCTGAAGCTCTTTTCCCATCTGCCCTTTGTCCGTGTGAATCTCGGCGTTCTTGCCGCCTTCACTGATCACGATGTGAAGCCCCTCCCGGATGTTGTTCACATCGATGGGAATCAGTCCTTTCAATCCAGCCCGGGTAGCCACCTGATGGATGTCCACGGGCCAACCGTCAATGGGCGAATACGGAGTGTCTTCCCGAGCCGAAACGAACCGCAAGTTGTTTCCAACCGTGATGCCGTTTGCCCCAAGGCTACCATCGAGCAGGGTCTTGCTGTTGAACTGCGTGTTCTTGGCGATGCGGTCCAAGGTATCAAGCAGGTACTCGATCTCCATTTGATCGGCGTTCAGCATTTCGGGATCATTGACCGCCTCGTTGGCGGCGTGAACCGAAAGCTGCTTGAGCCGAATGAGGACTTCGCTCACTTCATTGAGCGCACCCTCGGCGGTCTGCATGAGCGTGACCGAGGCAGAGGCGTTGTTGTAAGCCTGCTGCAACCCCACGATCCGACCCCGGAGCCGTTCCGAGGCGATCAGGGAAGCTGGCCCATCGGCCCCCTTGTTGATCTTCATCCCCGAGCTAAGCTGCTCGACGCCAGCCTTCACACGCTCCATGGCATTGTTGGAATGCCTTAGCGTGGTCAGGGCAGTGGGATTCTGTTTAATTCTCATTGCCATGATAGACTCCAGTTGCGTTGCCAATCCATGGCCACCGTTTCCGGAACACCCGGAAAACGGGGCAGAGGTCTGCATATCCCCACACAGACCCTCTGCTACACCGGAGGGCACTGCCCGCCGGACGCAGAACTACGGATTCCCCCCTCCCGGAACGCCCGGAGAGAAGGGTCTTGCGCTTCCTATCGGCAGGTGAGCGAAAAACTTTAACGAAGTTTGAAAAAAATCAGCGGGCGGGAAACTCGACCGGGGTGTTCACACTGAGGGCCGCACGGCCATCACGGGTGAGCACCTCGATTTCAAGATTGTCCGGAGTGACGGTAAAATAATGGGAGATGACGCGGTACAATTCTTCCTTCATCGACTTGAGCTCGACATCGGAAATCTGGATGCGGTCCTTGGACAGCACCAGTTGCAGCCGGTTCTTGGCCACGCTGGCACTGTCGCGCTGGCCTAGGAGTAGTCGTCGGATGCTGAACATGCTCACCTCCTGAAGAGTCGGGTAAGGAAGCCGCGCTTCTCTGCGAAATCAGGGAAGGGGACGGGTTCGCCAAGAATCCGCCGGCAGATTCGAGAGTAGGCGGCCCCAGCCTCAGAATTTGTGTCGAGGACAACCGGCACTCCTTGGTTTCCGCTCACGACCACTTCGGAATCTTCAGGGATCACACCTAACAAGTCAATAGCCAGAATGTCCACCACGTCCTCCTGGCTCATCATCTCACCGGACTCGACCATTTTCATAGAGAGCCGGTTGACGATGAGTTGCGAGGGCACGTCGTGGTGCTGAAGCATGCCAATGATACGATCCGCATCGCGCACCGCCGAGACTTCCGGGGTGGTCACAACCACCGCACGGTCCGCTCCGGCAATTGCGTTACGGAAGCCCTGCTCGATTCCGGCAGGACAGTCGATAATGATGTAGTCAAAACCTTTGCGCAACTCCTCAACCAGTCTCTCCATCTCCTCTGGAGAAACTGCGTTCTTGTCGTCAACCTGCGAGGTTGGGAGCAGAAACAAATTAGGACTGCGCTTGTCCCTGATCATCGCCTGCCGCGCCGTGCAACGTCCTTTGACCACATCAACGAGGTTAAAGACGATACGGTTCTCCAACCCCATGAGGAGGTCGAGGTTCCGGAGGCCAATATCCGCATCCACAGCGACCACTGAGCTGCCGGCGTTCGCAAGGGCGGTGCTGAGGTTGGCAGTGGTGGTGGTTTTACCAACCCCACCCTTTCCAGACGTAATGACGATCGACTGACTCATGCTGATTTGGTCGGGGACACGGGTAATGCGCTTTGGAGAGGTCGGGAATTCACAGTCGAATCGCTCCGACAGTAATTGCAGGCACGCTACCACGGGACGCGACCTTACCCCGCGCTCCACGGCGCTGGGAGGTCAGGAGCATCGCAATCAACTCCGCAGGCTCGCACGCTTGGGATTCGATGACAATCTGGTCATTTTCCACAAACGCCCGCTCCGGCCCCGTGACGATGCTGCCCGATTTTTCCGCAGGTGGCTGGGAGATGTAGGGGCCAATCCGAATTTGTGTGGGCTGCATGCGCAATCCAAGGATCGTCACCGCCGTATTTCCCGAAATTCCAGCATGAACCAAGCCCCGGATTGTGCCAAGCACAATGATGTCGCCCTCGGATTCGATTTCAGCTCCTGCATTCAAATCGCCAAAGACGATGACGCTGTGCTTGCTCTTGATGGTTTGCCCTGAACGCAACGTCTGCCGAACGATTAATCCGGAGTCCGTGTTTAAGCCAGGATGCAACTCCAGTTTTTCCTGATTGATGGGAGCGGGTTCCTCCACTGGGGGCACCACAGTCTCCAAGGTGGGCAGTGCAAGCTGAGGAGACGCTGGGGCTAATTCCGGCACCACCTCTGATTTGACTGCCTCCAGAATTGGCTTGGTCTCCACCTCTGGCATTGGAGTGTCGGCTTGGGATTCGCGAGGTTCGGTGGCGCGCAGCTTGCGGAGACGGGCGGCGTTGCGGTTGGTTTCCAAAGGTTTGAGCTCCAGTTCTCCTTCCTGAAGAATCCTGTTCAGTTTGGAGAACTCTTCCGCGCTGAGCGTCCGGGTGTCCGGCCCCAACACGATCTTTGAGCCTTGAAAGAAGTGGCGGGAAGAGGTGTCTTGCAGAAGTTGCCGGAGGTCGGACTCGATGACCTCAAACGGAGCGGCTTTATCAAGCACTAAGCCCAAGGCTCCGCCGAAGCCTTTGATTTCGACCGATCGCCCGGCTTCTGAGATGTTCATGATAGTTCGCTCGTCCCTGCGAATTGCGATTCTCATCCTTGAGAGTACAATGGGTATATCGTTGTTTGAACAAACATACAACATTTTCCTCAACAATTCCTGAAGAAGATGCCCTGTACCTCGTGGATGTGGCTGTTGGCAATGGGAGGATCGTGCGTCTTTGGACTGCAAGGATCGCTCAGCCTTGCCTTGAGACACCGTCTGGCCCAAGACGTTCCGAGGATGGCCAAGTGCGACCGCGTGGTGCGCTCTCCGTATGCTCACATTGCAGGCATCCCAGTTGCTTATAGTGCGGTAGTGTTCTATGCCCTTGTGATGCTGGCTCTGATTCAAGTCGCTCAGGGAGCCTTGCCAAGGGTCTGGTTAGGCGGGGCTATCGTTGTCGGATTGGGAGTGACGTGCTACTATGCCTTTATCCTTTTCTTCAAACTACGGATCGTCTGTGCCGGATGTCTGCGCATTTACCTTGCCAACCTGATGTTGGGCATTGCTTTAGCGGGTTGCCTGTTCGACTGATCCAGCCAGCCGGGAGCACATCCAATAGACCCTATCGGTAATAGAACCACCTGTGCTACCCTGGGTAGGCACGACCAACA
>CAJWCD010000088.1:0-15870 GCA_913020725.1 uncultured Pseudomonadota bacterium | reverse complement strand
TATTTCCTCAACTGCCCGGAACTTTAAAGGACGAATGGGGCATCCAACTTCAAAGGTTTATCTTGGCTCGCCTTATACTGTTGCAGCAAGTGCGATTGTAGGACACATTACGGATCCTCGTAAGTTTTTAAATGGAGATCGAAAATGAAGGATAAAATTAATGGTGGAAAGGCTTGGGTTTTTGGCGATGATATTGATACCGATCAACTGGCTCCTGGGCGTTTCATGAAGGCGTCGATTTCAGAATTGGCAAGTCACTGTTTGGAGGGTATTAACGAGAAATTTGCGACCAATGTAAAGACAGGAGACGTTTTGGTTGCTGGAAAAAACTTTGGCATCGGCTCTTCAAGGGAACAGGCCTCACAAGCACTTAAACATTTAGGAGTGAGTGCTTTGGTGGCCAAATCCTATGGGGGGATTTTCTTCAGAAATGCCATAAACTTCGGTTTGCTTGCGGTCGTATGTACACAAGCAAAAAGCATTCAACAAGGTGATGAAATTGCTATTAATACTGAAATTGGTACTGTCCACAATTTGACTCGCAACGAAACCTATGTCTGTGAAAAACTGCCTTCTCAATTACTTGATATCCTCAAGCACGGTGGACTTATTCCACACCTTGAAAAAATGCTGAAAGAGAAGGAACAAATGGATCAATCGATACAAAAATAAACAAATAAATGAACAATTCTGCAGCAGCACCGCAGGCTTTGACTTTAAAAACTTTGATATCGGGAGCAAAAATTGTTGTTGCTCCGGGGGTCAGTGATGCTCTAGGCGCAGTTCTTGTGCAACAGGCAGGTTTTCAGGTTGCTTATCTTTCGGGTGCATCTATCGCTTATACCCGATTTGGTCGTCCGGACATCGGTTTAGTCAGTATGAGTGAGGTGGCAGACACCTTATCTGCTATTACTGAAAGAATCACCCTGCCAGTCATTGTCGATGCCGATACTGGATTCGGCAATGCCTTGAATGTGATTCGGACTGTACGTCAATTTGAATCATCTGGTGCTGCGGCCATACAGTTGGAGGATCAGACTCAGCCCAAAAGGTGCGGTCATCTGGCCGGTAAAACTTTAGTGGATACAGGTGAAATGGTGGGTAAAATTAGAGCCGCACTTGATGCCAGACGTAGTGCCGAGACTCTCATTATTGCCCGCACAGACAGCATCGCTGTCGAGGGTTTTGAAAGTACCCTTGAGCGGGCGGAAAAATACTTTGAAGCTGGTGCCGACATCTTGTTTATAGAAGCACCACAATCTGAAGGACAGATGGTCTCACTTGTTGACCGTTTCAGAGGCCGTGTACCGCTTCTCGCCAATATGGTTGAGGGCGGTAAGACTCCACAAAAAAGTGCATCTGAATTACAGAAAATCGGTTACTCTATCGTCATTTTCCCCGGAGGAATGGTGCGTGCCTTGACAAGGACAGCTCAAACTTTTCTGGCCAGCCTCAAGGAACACGGAACGACCATTCCTTTTCGCGATCAAATGCTGGATTTCGATTCCTTAAACGAATTGTTAGAAACCCGTGAAATACTGGCACTTGGTGCCGGTTATGATGCTGGTAATTTTAAAGGAGAAAATGATTGATCCCGTAACACTTGCTGTCATCAACGGAAGATTGGAGCAGATCAGCGGTTGGCTGTCGCAGGAGCCGGGCCAACAGGTCAGCCACGAATGGATCTACCAGTATGTCTATGCGGACAAGCGCCGTGGCGGCGACCTCCATACCCACCTGCGTTGCCAGAAGCAGCGCAGGAAACGCTACGGGAGTAATGACCGCCGGGGGCAAATCAGGGGCCAAGTCTCGATCGACGAGTGGCAGAGGTCGTTGAGGAACGCTCCCGCATCGGCGACTGGGAGGCCGACACCGTGGTCGGAAAGCTGGGCGACTCCGTCTTGCTCACGCTGTAGAGCGCAAGACACGTTAGCGTCATCGCCAAGGCTCCCGACAAGTCCGCTCAGGCCGTCACGGATGCCCTGCTCGTAGCACTGCGGCCTCATGCCGACCTTGTTCACACCCTCACCTATGACAACGGCAAGGAGTTCGCCTATCATCAGACCATCTCCAAAGAACTCAACGCACAAGGCTACTTTGCCCACCCCTACCATTCTTGGGAGCGTGGGCTCAACGAGAACACCAACGGACTCATCCGCCAGTACCTGCCCAAGAGCGCCGATTTCCGGACCCTTACGATCGAACAGGTCCGCAGCATTATGAAACAACTCAACAATCGACCCCGGAAATGTCTTGGCTTCAAGACGCCAAATCAGTTATTCTCCGGAATCAACCCACCTGTTGCACTTACGAGTTGAATCCGCGCTGATAATTACCGATAAATCTGGCATTCTAAACTGACAATCCGGCAAATCGGGCAACCTGTCTAACAACCCGATACTCTCTAGCAACTCGGGCACATTTGCCCCACGGCGCAGATTGTCCGTAGTGCCACGACCGTTGACACTGGCCAGCCAGTCAGGTGCAATGGACCTGACAATTCCGGTAGTCTGCGGCTTCTGCTTGGACAGGTCAACACAAAATCCGGAAAATCGTTGCTTGAGGAAACGGAGCCGGAATCGTCGCAAGTTCAGGCGTTGTGCAAGCCATCCCGGAGTTGCCGGAAGGTGTCGAGGCTTTCCGGATTCGCGAGCGCAGCAGTGTTCTCGACGATCTCCCCTTGCAGCACCTGCAAGACGGCTTTCTCGACTTTTTTGCCGGAAATGGTGCGGGGCACGTCTGGAATGGCGAGGATGCGGGCCGGAACGTGCCGAGGCGTGGCGTAGGTGCGGATCTGCTGGCGGATGCGCTGTTCAAGGTCGGCCTCCAATGCGGTGTCTGCTCGCAACACCACAAACAGCACCACGCGCACATCGTCCTCCCACGGTTGCCCGATCACGAGACTGTCCACGATCTCGGCCAGCGCCTCGACAGGACGGTAAATCTCCGCCGTGCCGATGCGCACTCCACCGGGATTGAGGACGGTGTCGCTGCGTCCGTGGACGATCACGCCGCCGCGCTCTGTGATCTCGATGAAGTCGCCGTGCGTCCAGACGTCGGGAAATCGCTCGAAGTACGCCTTGCGGTACTTGGCGCCATCCTCATCGTTCCAGAAAAAAACGGGCATGGACGGAAACGGAGCCGTGCAAACCAACTCCCCTTTTTCGCCAATCGTTGGCTGGCCTTCTGCCGTGAAGGCTTCGGTGCCCATGCCGATCCCCTTGCACTGAATCTCTCCGGAGTAAACCGGCAGGTTTGGATTGCCTGCCATGAAGCAACCCACGAGGTCCGTGCCTCCGGAAATGGACATCAGCGGCATCTGATCCGCCACGTCCTGATAGACCCACTCAAACAGTTCTTCAGGCAGCGTTGAACCTGTGGACATCAGCGAGCGCAGAGAGGAGAGGTCGTGTTGTCCGCGAGGAACATATCCGGATTTCTGGACGGTTCCGAGAAACTTGGGGCTGGCGCCGAAGTGTGTGATGCGCTCATCTTCAATCAGCCGCCAGAGCCGCCCCATGTCCGGGAAGATCGGAGCGCCATCGTAGAGGATGAGGGTCGCTGCGGAGGCGAGTCCGCTGACCAGCCAGTTCCACATCATCCAGCCGCAGGTGGTGTAGTAGAAAAGGCGGTCACCGGGATGCACATCACTGTGGTAGCGGTGTTCGCTGAGGTGCTTGAGCAGGGTGCCGCCTGCGCCGTGAACGATGGATTTTGGCAATCCGGTGGTCCCGGAGGAATAGAGGATGAAACTGGGCTGGCTGAAGGGAAACTGCTCGAACGCGGGTGCGCCATCCTGCGTTTGTGTTTGCGCGGAGACATCGAGGAAATCGGACCACGCCACTTCATTTTCCTGCAAATTCATGGGTGTTTCGGTGAAAGGCACCGCCACCAGCGCTTGGAGCGAGGGAATCTGGACGGCAACCTTCCGGACCTTGCCGAGGCAGTCGTGTTCTTTGCCGTTGTAGTGATAGGCGTTGACCGTGATCAGCACCTGCGGGGAGATTTGCCCAAGGCGGTCGTGAATGCCGCTGATGCC
The DNA here is from genome assembly GCA_913020725.1 of uncultured Pseudomonadota bacterium. Lineage (GTDB taxonomy): Bacteria > SAR324 > SAR324 > SAR324 > NAC60-12 > UBA8110. The sequence goes on along the minus strand of CAJWCD010000088.1, from coordinate 11,831 downwards.
AAAATCCGGGGAACACGAGGACCAGATCGCTCCCAAGCTGGCCGCGGCGAGCATGGCAATCACCGCTTCCGGGCAGTTGGCCACGACTGCCGCCACGCGGTCGCCTTCGCCTACCCCGGCGTTGCGCAATCCGGACGCACACTGCGCCACGGCCTGCCGCAATTCAGCGTAGGTCAGTACGCGGCGGGTGCCGTCCTCCCCGACAAAGCGGATCGCGTCCTGCACGTCCTCTCCCTTCGCCAAGAGGTTTTCCGCAAAGTTCAGCTTCGCTCCGGAAAACCATTGGGTTCCGGGAAACTTCCACTCGCCCAGCACTTCCGTGTAGGGTTCGGAAGCGACCACCCCGGCATCTTCCCAAACAGCCGCCCAAAACTGTTCCGGATGCTCGACCGACCAGCGGTGCAGGGTGGCGTAATCCGTGCCCGCCAGCCCGTGCCGGACCTGCATGGCTTGGGAAAAGCGGGTGAGGAGCGTGGTCGCAGTCCAATCCGCATTTGGAGTCCAGAGGGGTGTCGGCATGGTGTTTCGGAGTTATTGGTAGTTGAGATGAATGAGTTCCGCTTCCACTTGCCCGGACCAGTCCTCCGGCGCAACCTCGTCCAGCAAAAACCCGAAGTCGCGGACATCTCCGGGAGCAAGGCGGCGGGGATCGTCAAAGGACCAGCGATTGACCGGGAAAAACTTGTGGGAACTGGAAACCTCCCCAGCATCGTTGATGAAATCTACACGCACGGTGGCTTCGCTGATGACAAGCTGTCCGTGATTCTGGAGAGTTCCGAATACTCCGGTGCCAAACTGCTCGCCCCCTCCCTGCCCAACACCCACTTGCAGATCCCGCAGTTCGATGGAGTCCAGTGCCTCGTTCATTTCGTTCCGTTTCCACTCCTGCAAACTCACCAACACCAGCAACACCGCCGCAATCCCGGCTCCCAACACAAGAGTCGGGCGGTAGTGGTGTAGCAGCGCGGAGTAGCGTTCCGGAAGCGTGACGTTCATCTCGGCTCTGCTGCGGTGAGGTGCTGTCCAGCAGGGTGGATTTCAAAGGTTGTGAGAGGTAGCTTGCTCATAGAAATTGACGGCGAAGCTGCCGTTTTGGACACAGGTGGTCGCGGGGGAAAATTGGGGCAACGGGCTACTCCCCCGCGCTTCCTTACCATAAGGATTCTTGAGAGGGTGTGCAATCCGAATCCCGAATCCTCTTGACTCTCGCAGTATACCAGTATAGGGTATTTTTCATGAAACCTCATCCTGACCACTCCACCCAGCAAACCCGGCTCCGTCGCATCGAGGGACAGGTGCGCGGGATCCAGCGCATGATTGAAGAAGGGCGCTACTGCATTGACATCATTGACCAGATCCATGCGATCACCGCCGCCCTCCGCAAAGTAGAGTCGAACATGCTGGAAGCTCACCTTCAGCACTGTGTTCATGATGCTCTGCATTCCCAGAACGCCGAGAACGCCCAGCGTAAAATCCGGGAGATCGTCCAAGTCCTGAACAAGCGCTAATCAGAAGTTCTCACCCGTCCGTACCTCCTAGAGTCCCCCAAGCGCTGGTAGCCGTGCAAACCCACAGTTCCGGGTGGTTTACATCCTGCAAGAAATCAAGAGGATCGACTTGTTTTCTAGGATTGCACGATGAACTTTTTGGCTGACCATTTTCTACGCACAATCACTGCCCTCGCCACCATTTTGCTGTTGGCGGGGGGGATGTTCACTGCAGATGCCAACCCGCAACGCGGGATTCCGGACAACCTGCTCATGTTCGGAGGTTACGGCGATGCCGCCCTTGTGGTGGACAAAGAGGAGTGTTCTGTAAGTGTGTACCGGAAAGCGGATTTCTGGAAACTCGAATCGAAATACCCGTGCAGTTCTGGGAAGAAGAACGGCGACAAGCAGCACGCGGGCGACGAGCGCACGCCCAACGGCATCTATCGCTTTATCCGTGCTTGGAACGACAAGCAACTGCAACGGCAGTACGGCACCACCACGGCCAAGCTCTACGGCTCCGGAGCGTTGGTGACGGACTATCCGAACTTTCTCGACTTCATCTACTACCGCAAGACCGGCAACGGCATCTGGCTGCACGGCACCCGTGCGGAGGAGCCAGTGGCCACGCGGGGTTGTGTTTCGGTGCGCAACGACGATCTGTTATTGCTCCGGAATCAGGTGGTGATGCAACGCACCCCCATGTTGGTGGAAGAGACCGTGCACTATCTCTCTAAGTCAGAACTAGCTGCGGGGCGTGACCGCATCCTCGATTTCCTTGAACGCTGGCGTTCGTCGTGGGAGGCAGGACGCAACGATGAGTATCTGTCTCTCTACTCCAAGGATTTCCTGACCCGCCGCTTCAACTACAAACGTTGGGTACAGCACAAAACTCGGGTCAACCAAACCAACAAGCGGAGGCATGTCCGCATCCACCCTCTCAGCATCCTCAAAGCCAACGGCTACATCGAGGTCATCCTCACGCAGGATTATGAATCCTCCCGCCTTAACAGCTACGGACTCAAGGCACTCTACCTGCGCAAACACGAGGACGGCACCTACCGCATCCTCACTGAAACTTGGAAAGATCTCCCGCCCAAGCAATTCACGGCACTGAATCGCTGGACACAGTGAGCTAGGCAGGGCATCCCACCTCTCAGTCTGAATTTTTTCTTGTGTTTTTCATAATACCCCTGTAGGGTATAAGAAAGACAACAAGGGAATTCTCATGGATGTGCAAAGCGAACAAGCCTCTCAGGTCAACCTCACAATCACCGGGATGCGCTGTGCCGGTTGTGTTCGTGGAGTAGAATCGGCATTTCAGAAGGTCATCGGAGTCAAGGAGGCCGAAGTCAACCTGAGCCTAGCGCGGGCCTCCGTCACCTACGATCCGGAACACGCTTCTCCGGAAACGCTGATCCACGCTGTGCGGCAGGCGGGCTACGAAGCCGAGCGGTTGGAAGAATCCGCCACTTCGGAAGCCGCCAATCCGGGCGCAATTCTGGAGCGCGAATTCCAGAACATGCGCCGGGACACGACCGTGGCGCTGGTGTTTGCCTTGCCGTTGCTGCTCGTAGCGATGGGGCCAATGTTGGGGTTGCCGCTTCCGGAGGCGATCAATCCGACCTCCCAACCCGTGGCCAACGGGATTCTGCAACTGTTGCTGACGCTTCCGGTGTTGTGGGCGGGACGATTGTTTTTCACAAAAGGTTTTGCTGCGGCGCTGCACCTCGCTCCCACGATGGACACCTTGGTGATGCTGGGCACTGGAGCGGCGGTGGGTTTCAGCGTCTGGAATCTCGCAAACAATCCCGGACCCCGCGCCTACTACTTCGAGACCGCCGGGGTCATCATTGCACTTGTCTTGCTAGGCAAGACGCTTGAAGCTCGCAGTCGCAGTCGCGCTTCCGAGGCGATTGGCACCCTCCTGAAACTCCAGCCTAAAACAGCCACGGTCGTCCACGACCAGCAGGAAACGGAACTCTCCATTGACCTTGTGCGTCCCGGAGATGTGCTGCGCGTGCGTCCCGGAGAGACGATTCCGGTTGATGGTGTGGTGTTGGAGGGCAGCAGTGCGGTCGAAGAAGCCATGCTCACTGGAGAGCCGATCCCGGTGGAGAAGCAATCCGGAGATGCGGTCACGGGTGGAACGCGCAACCATAACGGCAGTCTGCTGATCCGAACCCTGCGTGTTGGTAGCGAAACCACTCTCTCCCGGATCGTCCGGCTGGTCGAGCAGGCGCAGATGCAAAAAGCGCCGATTGCCCGGCTGGCGGATCAGGTTTCCGCCATCTTTGTCCCAGTCGTGCTCGGAATCGCCGCCCTGACTGCAGGCGCTTGGGCACTTGCGGGGGCACCTGCCGAAGTGGTGCTGGGCTACACGGTGGCAGTGCTGGTGATCGCTTGCCCATGCGCGTTGGGGTTGGCCACGCCCATCGCCATTCTGGTGGGCACCGGACTTGGGGCGCGAAACGGCATCCTCTTTCGTAATGCCCAAGCTCTGGAAGCAGCCCAGCAACTTGACCTGCTGGTTTTGGACAAGACTGGCACCCTCACCGCAGGGCATCCGGAAGTGATGAAAGTTGTTGTTGCAGCAGCATGGAAGACTACCGATTTGGTCGCATGGGCGGCTGGAGTCGAGCAGCATTCGGAGCATCCCTTGGGCCGTGCGGTTGTCCGTCATGCAGAATCGTTGGGCACCGTTCCCAAGCATTGCACACAATTCCAAACAAAACCGGGGTTTGGAGTCGAGGCCGAAATCGAGGGGCAGCAAGTCACGCTTGGCCACGGAGCCGCACTGCTGGAGCAAGGAGTGGATACCTCCGGAATCGAACAACTGAAATCGGAATTGCCGGAAGCCGCGATTTTGCTGTGGATGGCAGTGGGCGGCAAATTGGCCGGAGGGTTTGCCCTTAACGATCCAATCCGTCCGGAAAGCCGCTCGGCGGTCCAAACCCTTCAAGAGCAAGGAATCGCCGTAATGATGGTGACCGGTGACCGCTCGGTTCATGCGAATGCGGTTGCTCAGGAATTGGGCATTGCAGAGGTGCGTTCCGGGGTGTTACCCGAGGGCAAAGCCCGCATCGTTGAAGAATCCCAGCAAAACGGCAAGCGCGTGGGCATGGTGGGCGACGGCATCAACGATGCTCCGGCCTTGGCGCAAGCGGACGTGGGTTTTGCGATGGGTTCCGGAACCGACGTTGCTGCTGAATCCTCCGGAGTGGTGCTGATGCGCAACGACCTGAGGCAGGTTGCTTCAGCAATTCGCTTGAGCCGGGCGACTCTGCGCAACATCCGCCAAAATCTTTTCTGGGCCTTTGGCTACAACATCCTCGGCATTCCTGTTGCCGCCGGAGTTTTCGTGCCCTTTGGTGGCCCGGCACTCCATCCCATGTTGGCGGCGGCGGCAATGGCCCTGAGTTCGGTTTCCGTCGTGCTCAATGCGCTGCGCCTGAACCGCCAATCCCTTCGTAAATTTTAAATTGAACAACCTGATTTACCTTAGCAATACTTTGATGTAATGTTACTGATTCTAGGATGGTTGGGGTCCCTGTTGATGGGGATGGTGCTCGGACTTGTCGGAGGTGGGGGGTCCATTCTCACGGTGCCCATTTTGGTGTATTTGATGGAAGTGAAACCTGTGTTGGCGACATCCTATTCCCTGTTTGTGGTTGGGACCACCGCGCTTATTGGCACTTTGCTGTACATACGGGAGAAGTTGGTGGACTACCGGATGGGAATGGTGTTTGCGACTCCGGCATTCCTTGGAGTTTTTCTGGTGAGGCGGTTTGGCATTCCTGCGATTCCGGAGGAGTTGGGAACCTTTGGTTCGGTCGTTTTCAGTCGAGACATGCTCGTGATGGTGGTGTTTGCTGCAATCATGATTTTGGCTTCTGTCTCCATGCTCCGGAAGTCAAAGACCAACACTGTTTCAGGAACGCAAAAATTCAATTATCCCTTGATCGCCGGAGAGGGCTTGCTCGTTGGCGGCGTGACTGGATTTGTCGGGGCCGGAGGTGGATTCCTGATTATCCCGGCCCTCGTTGTTTTGGCACGGCTGCCGATGAAGGTTGCGGTGGGCACGTCTCTGATGATCATTGCCGTGAAATCCCTGTTTGGCTTTGTTGGAGATTTGGGAACTCAGGAAATTCAGTGGAAATTTTTGGCTCTGTTTTCCGGTTTAGCCGCAGTTGGACTCCTGCTTGGAGTGCGACTGAGTCGAAAAATTTCAGGGGAACAACTCAAGCCAGCCTTTGGTTGGTTCGTGATGGTAATGGGAATCGCCATCTTAATTCGGGAAACGGTTTTTTGACCATTCCCGGAAACCGCCAGTGCCCCCTGTTGAGGGTGGTGGCATATTCAGAGGGGAAACTTGATGACTTCCCTCAAACTCAATCCAGCAGAAAGATAGCTATACGTTTATCGAACTTACTGAAACTCAGCATCCTCGCGGCTACAAGCCTTGTGGCAACCACCGCGTGCGCGACCTCTCACGGAACCGATCACAGCGGTCATTCGCAGGTTTCAAAATACGCCGGACAGGAAGGGCGTGCCATCAAAAGCCTTTCTGCCGATAACATTGCAGAGTTGCAACGCGGCGGCGGCTGGGGGTTGGCCAAGGCTGCCGAACTGAACGGAGTGCCCGGACCGGCGCACCTGTTGGAAATGAAGAACGAAGTCCCTCTGACTGTGGAGCAGGTTGGCAGCATTGAGGTGATTTACGCCGACATGAAAAAACAGGCCGTTGCCAAGGGCGAAGCGCTGATTGCGCTGGAAACGGAGTTGGAGCAGCACTTCATTGAGCGCACCATCACCGACCCAATCCTGCGCGAGTTGCTGGGGAAAATCGCCACAACCCGGAGTGAATTGCGCTACATCCACCTGTCCACACACCTGCAAACGCCCAAGTTGCTGTCGGAACATCAGATCAGCCGCTACAATCAACTGCGGGGCTATTCATCCTCACAGGATCCTTGCGACAACATTCCGGAAGGGCACGATCCGGACATGTACCGCAAACACAACAATTGTTCATAAGGCAAGGAGTAACACTGATCGGACAGGAGATGTCCAAACCAAAGGAGAACACACAATGACCCTCAACCAAAACGATTACCCAACCATCGGCTTCCGCCAGCTTTTTGACCGGGAGACTTCAACCTTCACTTACCTGCTTTGGGATTTGGACACGAAGGCGGGAGTGATCATTGATCCTGTCCGGGAGCAGTTTGAACGTGACCTGCGCTTGCTGAGCGAGCTTGGCATTCAGTTGGTGTATGCGCTGGACACCCACGTCCACGCCGATCACGTCACCTCGCTGGGGATGCTGCGCGAGTCGCTTGGTCTGCAAACCGCCGTCGGGGAGCCTTCCGGAGTGCCGTGCGCCGATCTCTTGCTCAAAGATGGCGACACGCTGCAATTTGGCAAGCACTCCCTCGCCGCGTTGGCCACGCCCGGACACACGGACGCCTGCACCAGTTTCAAGGTGGAAAACTTGCTGTTCACGGGCGATACCCTCTTCATCCGGGGGTGTGGGCGCACTGATTTCCAGCAGGGTGATCCCGCCAAGCTCTATCGGAGCGTCACGGAAAAGCTCTACACCCTGCCGAACGACACCCTCGTCTATCCCGGACACGATTACAAGGGGGAGTCGGTTTCCACTATTGGCGAGGAGAAGCAGCACAACCCGCGCGTTTCAGCCACACAGACCGAAGCGGCGTTTGCCGCACTGATGAACGCCCTCAACCTGCCGCGCCCCAAGCACATTGACGAGGCGGTTCCGGCCAACTTGGGCTGTGGCATCTCCGTGGATCATGGGCACTTGACCGAGGAAGCTTTCGGCGTCCGTGATTTGCAGAAAATCCATACGGCGCTGTCCGAGGGTGAAGTCGTGATCGACTGCCGCACTCCGGACGAGTACGAGGCGGGGCACGTTCCGGGCGCTCTCAACGTGCCGATGGGCAAAGAACTGGAGCGGCTTGGGGAGTTGCAGAATTGCCAGAAAATTTACCTCTACTGCCACTCCGGACGACGAGCGCAGGCCGTGTACGCCAGTCTTGCTACGAAAGGGTTGGCCAACATGGTCTGCTTGGGGAGTTCCGGGATGGCAGCCTGGAAGGCTTCCGGGTATCCTGTGGAGGGCTAACCACCTGTTGCACTTACGAGTTGAATCCGCGAGGAGATACAAATGGTAGAATTTGAAGTGACTATGCCGCTTTTGGGCGGGGTGTTAATCGGGGTGGCATCAGCAATGCTGTTGTTGTTCAGTGGAAGGATCGCTGGAATCTCTGGGATTTTCGGCGGGATGCTCTTTCAGCAGGGCAGCGAACGAACATGGCGCTCCGCCTTTGTCGCAGGCTTGATCGGTGGTGGTGTTGGACTCTACGGCATTAGCCCCGAACTTTTTGCCAACACCTCCGAGCGGGGTTTTGGCATGGTGGCGTTTGCCGGGTTGCTCGTGGGCATTGGCACTCGCATCGGCGGAGGCTGCACCAGCGGTCACGGGGTTTGTGGCATCGGGCGGCTTTCGATGCGCTCCATCGTGGCAACCGTCACCTTTGTGCTGGCCGGAATAGCGCTGGTGGCTTTTGTTCAACCCTTCTACCTCTGAGGAATCTCATGGCAAAAACCAACCTCGTTGCTTTCTTTTCCGGAGTGCTGTTTTCCATCGGACTTGGCATCAGCGGCATGACCCAACCTCAAAAAGTCATCGGCTTTCTTGATGTCTTCGGAGCATGGGATTTGAGTCTCACTTTCGTGATGGTTGGAGGCATCGCCAGTTACTTGGTCCTCCAGTCTGCAATTCAGCGACGCTTTCCTACCCCGGTCTTGGCAAGCGTGTTCCAGATTCCGACCAGAAAAGACATCGACCGCAACTTGATTTTCGGTGCGTTGTTGTTCGGCATTGGCTGGGGACTCGGCGGCTACTGTCCCGGACCCGCCCTCACCTCGCTGGGCAGCGGCAGCATAAGCGCAGTGCTGTTTGTGGTGGCAATGGGCATCGGCATGTTTCTCGCTGACCGTGTGATTGCATCCCTCCTCGCTCCTGCGCTGGCCAAAAACTGATTCGCCAAGCAGGATTCCCCGCTTCCGAGGGAGTCCTGTTTGCCCCCGCATTCCAGAATCCGCTCGCTTGGCACTTGCTCCCTCGTGGAGGCTGGCCTATCATGATGCCTTTTGAATTCACCCTTTCCAGCAAGGCCTCATGTCTGTCATTATCCGTGCCGTCCGTTCCGAAGATCAATCCGAGTGGCAGGGACTCTACCGCCAGTATGGCGAGTTTTACAAAGTCGGCATGACCGACGAAACCCTTGCCACCGTCTGGGGCTGGCTGCACGATCCTGCCCATGTGGTGGAAGGTCTCGTTGCCGAACAAGATGGTGTGGTGGTCGGTTTGGGCCACTACCGTCGCATGCCCAGCCCGTTGCGCGGAGTGGAAATCGGCTTTTTGGATGACCTCTTTGTGAACCCCTCGGCACGAGGCGCCCGTGTTGGAGAACTCCTGATCGCCCGCTTAGTGGAAATCGCCAAAGCGCGTGGCTGGGGAAAAATCCGCTGGATCACCGCCGATGACAACTACCGCGCCCGCACCCTCTACGATCGGGTCGCCGTCAAGACGGCGTGGAACACCTACGAGGTTGTGATCTGAGTGAAAATCCCCATTCCCAATCGATACTGATGAAAGCATGGACCCTTGGGGAGTTTGGCCCCCATCAAGAGGTGTTGCAGTGGCAAGACCTCCCTGAACCGGAACCCGGACCGGGACAGGTGCGGATTCGCATTGGAGCGACGGGGATCAACTTCCCGGATTTGCTCTGCATCGAGGGCAAGTATCAGGTGAAGCCGCCTCTGCCCTTCACGCCCGGAATGGAGGCGATGGGCGTGGTGGAAACCGTGGGATCGGATTGTCGGCTGTTGAAAGTCGGGGATCGCGTGATCGGTTCGGCCACCGTCGGAGCCTTTGCCGAGGTGATGCTGTTGGACGAGTCCAGCAGCTACCGCATTCCGGACGCGATGACGGATGAAGACGCTGGGGGGTTTCTTGTCACCCACCAAACCTCCTACTTCGCGCTCGTTCACCGCGCCCAGCTTCAACCGGAAGAGGTGCTGCTGGTGCATGGTGGGGCCGGAGGTGTGGGCACCACGGCAATCCAACTCGGCAAGATTCTTGGAGCCACCGTGATCGCCACCGCCGGTTCGGAGGAAAAACTGGAAATCTGCCGACAGTGCGGAGCCGACCACGTCATCAACTACGAGACCAGCGATTTTGTGGAGACCGTCAAGCAGATCACGAAAGGGCGTGGGGCCGATGTGATCTACGATCCGGTGGGTGGAGAAATTCTGGAACTCAGCACCAAGTGCATTGCGTGGGAGGGGCGACTGCTCGTGATCGGGTTTGCCGGAGGGCAGATTCCTAAGGTTGCCGCCAACCGCATTTTGCTCAAGAACATCGCCGTGATCGGACTGCACTGGGGCAACTACCTCAAGCACAACCCCGGACTCGTTCGGGAAACGCAGGACCGGCTCAATGCCCTTTACGAACGTGGACGCCTGAAACCGGTCATCTACCAAGTCCGACCCCTTTCCGAACTTCCGGACGCTCTGAATACGGTGGCGCAGCGCCAAGTTTACGGCAAACTCATCCTCAAACCCTAAGACCAAGGGAGCGAGACGGTCATTTGTGGTGTGCCAACAAAGCCCAGTGGAAACGATGAGCAGACCTGACACTGGTCCGGAATGGACCCTGCGCCGCGCTCGTGCAACGGAAGCGCAAATTCTCACCGAACTGGCCCACGCCGCCAAGCGGCACTGGGGCTACCCGGAAACGTGGATGCAACTCTGGCGGGCGGAACTGACCTTCACGAAAGGCTACCTCCGCAACCACGAGGTGTTTGTTGGAGAAACTTGCGGGCAAGTCGTAGGCGTGGTGACACTCGCCGGAGCGCCGGAAAGGATCATGATTGACCACTTCTGGGTGCATCCGGGCTGGATCGGCCACGGCCTTGGGCGTGCCCTCTTCGACCACGCCTGCACCGCAGCCGCGCGCTTGGGAAGCCGCACCCTGCGCGTCATCGCCGATCCTCACGCCGAAGCCTTCTACCAGCACATGGGCCTGGCCCGTACCGGAGTCCTCCCCTCCCTCATCCCCGGACGTGAATTGCCCGTGCTGGAAATGACGCTGGAAGCGTAAGACAGAACTGTGGTGATCTGCGGGAACTGCGAAAATTAGAGCGGGTGCGATGCCCTGCACCCACCCCAACTCAGCAAACGGATGGGGGAGACTAAAAGTTCATTCCTGCAAAAATCCCGATGATCGTGGCACCGACATCAACACCATCCGAATGTATATCGGTGACGTTGTTGTATTCCTCGTACTCATACGTGACAGTCTTCCCCGGAATCAGCGTCAAATCTACGCCCAGAAAACCTTTGCCGTATTCGAATTTGATGCCAGCACCACCGATGAGGCCGGGATCTATTTCACCACTGAATCACTATACCAAGCAACTCATTCAGTCCACATCTATGGGGTTATGCCAGCAGATTATTCAAAGTGGTTTTGATTAGAAGAATGCGTTGACTGCAAAACTTATATCTGTATATTTAAATGATTCAATTTTTGTTGAATCGGAACTTGAATCTCCGTAGTCTCCATAAGATTTGTTAAAGATATTAAATTGAATTAATGGGTAAACTCCTTCATCCATTTTAAATTGAGCCCCCAAACTAATCAACGAGAGGGAAGAAGATCTCGCTACGTTTGTTGAGCCGTCCTTAAGTTTTTCCGATTCTGAATTTGTATAACCAGCAAGAACTACAACATCTGGATCCAAGAATGTTTCATAGAGAAAAAACAAATCCCTTTGACTTCCATCACCACTTTTTTTGCTTTCTTGCTCAATGATTAACCCTCCTTCAAACACAGTATCCGCACTCTCTGAACCAATTGCTCCTCCAATAATAAATCCATTACCTACTCTGAAATCAGTTGATGAATAATCATTAGAGAATTTTGATTTACTGCCTGCTTCAGGTACTAAAATAAAACCTAATGACATTTTATCCGATATTTTAGTTTTACTAAAGACCAAAAGACTATTTAAATCTGCTGAGGCCGAACCAGAAAAACTTCTTGTGTCTGTTCCAGTTGCAACCCATGTGCAATTGCTTGTTAAAGTGTCCGTCCTTGCGATATCACCCTTTATAGACTGCAAGGATATTGCACCAGCAATTGTTGTTTTTTCATTCATTTGCCTCGTAATCACACCTGTGAAAGTGGTTGATTTATAATCAGATGTCGTATCATAATCCGCAGTACAACCACTAGAAAAAGTTAGTTTTCTG
>CAJWCD010000087.1:0-15979 GCA_913020725.1 uncultured Pseudomonadota bacterium | reverse complement strand
TAATCCAATAAAATCAGTATTATACTCAAAAATAGGGGTACCTGAATAGTTACAATCATTCAAACACTATGGGTACTGAAATCAATCGGTTTGAAATCTATGTGATGGATTTAGAAAGAGCAGAATTTTTCTACAAAAAAATCTTCAATGCGACTTTCTTTGATATGAATATGAGGCAAGAGGAATCACGCTGAATGAAACTCCTGAATCCATGGAGGGAGCGTTGGTCAAACATCCATCGAGAAAACCTTCACATGTGCAAGGAACCATTCTTTTCTTTGATGTTGATGATGTTGATGATGTTGTAGATCATGTTCCTCAGGAACACATTCCGGTGTGGAGAGAACCCTTTCCGATTGGACACTCACCTGAACGTGAACCTTGCATGGCAAGACGGACATTCCTGCTTGACATCTCTGAAGCAGTGGATAAGTTGGTTTACCTGCTTTGTTCAGGTTTCTCGGCACGAAGTGCCATTTTCTCAACTCACGCAAGGAGAGAACAATGAGTATGGATCGACGAAAATTCATCAAGGGTGCAGCAGCGGGCGGGGCGGCTGTTGCGGCGGCTTCAACAGTTTCAGCTCCCGCGATCGCCCAGGGCCGTAAGGAAATGGTGATCGTCTCAAGTTGGCCCAAAGACTTTCCTGGACTCGGATTGAGTGCCCAGCGACTGGCTGCCCGTATTCCGGAGTTGAGTGATGGCAGGATCACCACTCAGTACTTTGCCGCAGGCGAGCGAGTTGGCGCATTCGATGTTTTCGATGAAGTGGCGTCCGGAAACTCCCAAGCCTACATTTCTGCGGATTATTACTGGAAGGGTAAGCATCCCGGGTTTGCGTATTTCACGTCAGTTCCATTTGGTATGACCACGGTTGAGTGGAATGCTTGGATCAAGTTCAAAGGTGGACAAGAACTCTGGGATGAGATGGCAGGCTCTTATGGTCTCAAGTCGATTACCTGTGGAGCAACCGGCACCCAGATGGGCGGCTGGTTCAACAAGGAGATCGAATCCGCAGACGACCTCAAGGGGTTGAAGATGCGGATTCCTGGTCTGGGTGGGGACGTGATGGCGAGGCTTGGCGCTTCTCCAGTTTCACTACCTGGGGGTCAAATATATGAGAATCTCGTTTCTGGGGCCATTGACGCAACTGAGTGGGTTGGACCATATAATGATTACTTCTTGAAGTTCTATGAAGCGGCCAAGTACTACTACTACCCAGGCTTTCACGAGCCAGGAGGCGGGATTGCATTCGGAATGAACGCCTCGTGGTGGGGGTCACTCTCAAAGTATGAACAGGCAGTTCTCACCGCTGCTTGTCTCGAAGAGCATGCTGCTCAATATGAAGAGGCTCAGGCGAACAACGGCACTTACCTCGCTCGCTTGATTAACGATCATGGGGTTGAACTGCGGCAGTTCTCGGACGACACTTATGACAGCTTTGGCGAGGCATCTGCTGAAATGTATGAGGAAGTCCGCGACCACAGTGGCCTTGCCAAGAAGATCAATGATCACTACCAGAGCACGTTGCGTGAACTCGGAGGCTGGCAGAAGATCGCCGAAGTTGCTTTCTCTATGCAACGCAACCGCGTGCTGGGAATTTGATCCATGGCTTCAGCCCTTTGAACATGAGGGCTGGAGCCATAAAGCTCAAAGTTGCTTTGGGGACGGAGTTCGCTCCGTCCTTTTTTTTTGGAATGGAGTATGGAAAATCCTGCTGAAGCTCTCTCTCGAAATGACTGGCTCACGTCGTCCACTCGTTTGTTTTCTTGGTGCGTGATCGCCACCCTGCTGATTTACCTGATCAACAACTACCTCAACCTCGCCCACGAATGGCCGGGCGCTGCTGCGATTTTTTCCAGTGAGTCCGGAACACTTGGTTGGGTGCAGACCTTTTTCTACCTGCTTAGTTTTGCAGTTGCAGGCTACTACGTCTTGCGCACTCCGGAACTGACCCTACGCCGGGACAGTGCCCGCATCACGGAGATCAACACTTTCCTGATCCGTGCCGCCTTTTGGGCGGTGGTGTTCGTTGGGCTTGCAGACATGGCGGTCTCGTTCATTCGGGTGGAGGGTTTTTTGCCTGCGGTTGTCGGCGAGGAATTGGCGAAGGAACTGGGACGCCCGCACTTCCGGGGGCAGTACCTGCATGTGCCGCTCGTGGTGGTGGGCATTGTCACCGCGATTTTCACGCGCACCTTGGGTTTCACTTGGTTCACGTTACTGATTGTGGTTGCCGAGTTGGCCATTGTCATCACACGCTTTGTGCTGTCCTACGAACAAGCCTTCATGGGCGACCTTGTGCGCTACTGGTATGCGGCGCTCTTCCTGTTTGCCAGTGCCTACACCCTGTTGGAGGAAGGACATGTCCGGGTGGATGTCTTCTACACCAACTTCCGATCCCGCACCAAGGGATTCGTGAACGCCATCGGCTGCATCTTTCTCGGCCTCTCCGTGTGTACGACCATCATCCTGATCGGCACCAGCGGAAAATCCTCGATCCTCAACAGTCCCATCATGAACTTTGAAGTCTCGCAGTCGGGTTATGGCATGTACATCAAATACCAGATGGCCGCCTTCTTGGGGGTCTTTGCCTTCACGATGGCAATTCAGTTTGCGAGCTATTTGCTGGAGGCCGTGGCAGATTTCCGCCAGGAACCGGGAAAGCGCCAGCCTAACACTCCCGCTGCAAACTAAGTCCTTGTTGTAAATTCCATGGAATTCGTATTTCTCGCTCTCCTCGTTCTCCTGATGGCACTCGCCTTGGGGTCCGGATTTCCTGTTGCGTTTGCCCTGCCCGGCTCGTCAGTGGTCACCATCTGTCTTGCCGCCATCACGGGTTATCTGCTCGAAGGCAATGTTGACGTGTACTTTGCCCAAGGCGGCCCCGGACAGTGGCTCAGTGCAGGAGTCACTAACCTGCGGGGTGTTTACTGGGAGGTCGAACGGGATACCCTGATCGCCATTCCCCTCTTCATCTTCATGGGCATCATGCTCCAGCGCTCCCGCATTGCGGAAGACCTGCTGGTGACAATGGCTCAACTCTTTGGTCCGGTTCCCGGAGGACTTGGCATTTCGGTGGTTTTTGTCGGTGCCTTGCTGGCCGCAACCACTGGCATTGTCGGAGCCACGGTCGTGGCGATGGGCTTGATTTCGCTCCCGGTGATGCTGCGCAACAACTACTCGCATTCTCTGGCAACCGGAACCATTGCGGCTTCCGGAACCCTTGGCCAAATCATCCCCCCCTCAATCGTTCTCATCATCCTCGCCGACCAGTTGGCCAGTGCAACGGATCAGGCCAGTTCGGCCCGTAAGGCACTTTACAAGGTCACAACGGGCGAGCTTTCCATGCCCTCAGAGTTTGACGTGGCTTCGACGAGTGCCGGAGAAATGTTCCTCGGCGCCTTCGTTCCGGGCTTGGTGTTGGTGGGGCTCTACATGGCATTTATCTTGGGTTACGCCTTACTCCGGCCCCATCACGCACCTGCAATCCACTCCGACGAGTCGTTTGACGGAAAATTTTTCCTCAAGGTGCTGCTCATTCTCATCCCGCCGCTGGGCTTGATTATCCTCGTGCTGGGGTCAATCATTGCGGGGATTGCAACGGTGAATCAGGCGGGAGCCATTGGTGCGACCGGTGCACTTTTCATGGGGGGCTACCGTCTCATGGAGGGCAAGAAGGGCACCTACTATCCGGCGCTCCTCGCGTTCGCTGCGCTGGCCATCATTGGCATCCTGCTGGCGAATTTCGAAATCAACGTCAAAAACATCAAGACCAGCACCGATGCGGTGGTGGTGGGTCTCGCCGTATTTGCGGTGATCCTGCTGTTGATTGCCTTGTGTTGGAGCGGCTGGAGAACTTATAAGATCGACAACACTCTGCAAAGCGTGATGGTGGAAACCGCGAAGACCTCTTCGCTGGTCTTCATCATCCTGCTGGGAGCCGCAATGCTGACCGCCGCCTTCCGGGCGTTTGGAGGTGAGGACCTTGTCCGGGAATTCCTCAACAGCCTGCCCGGCGGTTTTTGGATGCAGTTCATTATTGTGATGGGGGTGATCTTCATCATGGGCTTCTTTCTTGATTTCATCGAAATCGCCGTGGTGGTGGTGCCAATCACCGCACCCATCCTGCTCGCCGATCCCTCCGCCAATGTCACTGCAGTCTGGCTTGGGGTGATGATTGGCCTCAACATCCAAACCTCCTTTTTGACCCCTCCCTTTGGCTTCGCCCTCTTCTATCTAAGAGGCGTGGCCCCAGTGATTGTGAAAACCATTGAGATGTATAGAGGGGTGGTCGTTTTCATCATTTTACAGTTGGTCGCACTTGGCATCGTTGCAGTGTATCCTAGATTGGTCAACTACCTGCCCAATCGGGTTTCCCTGACCTCCGACACCGCTCCACCACCACGCAACCCCCAGCTTCAGTTCTGCGTGGAGGAGTATGTGGTTGGGCAACTTGCCGAAAATGGTGCTGCCATTCAAAGCGGCCTCGCCGATGTCCGTGCGCTTGACCTGAGCGTGCTGCCGAAAAAACTGGCCTCCAACACGAGCAAGGGCTTCGACAGTGTGGAAACTGCAATCGGCTTGTTCGGCAAAGCGCGTGAAGCAGGTCTGGTGATGACGGTTGGAGCGGTCGAGTATCGTCCTCTGCACACGACCACCCGCATCATCGAACGACAAGTCCGGGGCCTCAACAAAGAAATCAAAAAGTTGGAAACCAATCTCCGCTACTTCCCCGAGAACGCGGAAGTCTCTCAAAAAATCGCATTGGAGCAACTGATTGTGGAACTCAAAACCGAGAGTGAGCAACTGCACCAAAGCATTCCGGAGGAGTGGCCAGATGCTTATGCAAAGTTCTCGACCTTGAGGAAGGCCGCAAACAAAGCCCGCATGCAGTACCGCCGCGCCGCCGACAAAGGCTATGGCTCGGCGACCAAACTGCTTGACACCCTGCGTGGAACCACAGCTTTCAATGCTCTGGAAAGCGCTTTGACCGCCATGCGTGAACAGGTGGAAGTCAATGAACCTGCCGACATGCTGGTGCCACTCAAGACACTTTCCGGCCAGTTCGGGAGTATCGAAGGCGCATCGAAAATAAAATCGCACCTCTCCAAAGCCCGGCGCGCCCTGAAGGCGAGGAAACCCAGCAAGGGGAAAGCCCTGAAGGAGATGGACAAGGCGATTAAGCTTTACGAGGAGCAAAAAGTCTGGCGCGCGCAGGCCACTGCTCCACTGCTCCCGGCGCTGACCTCGTATGAGGAAATAATCCGCAACACCATCGGCATCCGCCAGCAAAAGCGGTTGACGCAGGAGCAGGCGCTCTACGTGGCAAGCTGCAACTCCGGAAACCGGGACGTGTCGCTGAACTTCTGATTGGAACGGGAGGGAATGAGCCAGCCAGCCAGCCAAGCCCAGCACATCACCATGTCCGGAGGTGGGGCGTATTCGCTTGCCACCAAGGGCGCGGCGGATGTCATCAACCTCGCCGCCGATTTGGTGCTGAACGCAGTCGAGGCCATGAAGTTGCCTCCGGAACTCCCGGTGTTCCAAATGTTGGACATGGGTTGTGCGGACGGGGGCACGTCGCTGGGCATGATTGGCAAAGTCATTGAACGGGTGGAGAAAATCTGTCCGGACGCGGTGTTCAACATCATCTACACCGACCAGCCCCGCAACGATTTCAATGCACTCGTGCAAATGATTCACGGATTGGGTCCGTTTGAGTCGTACCTAGAGCGTTTCCAGAATGTCCGCCCGCTGTTCTCGGCCTCGTCGTTCTACCTGCCCATCTGTCCGCCCAACAGCGTGAATCTTGGTTTTTCCGCGACTGCCATGCACTGGTTGCGGCAAAAACCCTGCGATCTTGAGAACCACGTCCACATGGTCGGAGCCACAGGAGACGCCCTCGTAAAATTCGCCGAACAGGGCAAGCGGGATTGGGAGAGGATTCTGCTGAACCGCTCCAAAGAGTTGGTTTCCGGAGGACACTTGGTGCTGGTGAATTTTGGGCGGGATGAGGAAGGACGCTACCTTGGCAACACCTTCGGCGTCAACATGTTCGACACCTTCAACGAAATCTGGAACGAGTTTCTGGAGAATGGACGCATCAGCCGGGAGGAGTATGTGCGCATGACCCTGCCGCAGTATTACAACACGGTCGAGGAATTCTCTGTGCCGCTGACCGATCCGGCCAGTCCGGTTTACCAGTCTGGATTACGGTTGGTCGATGCCCACACGCGCATCGTGCCCTGCCCTTTTGCGGAGGAATTCAAAACGCACGGCAATGTCAAACGCTTCGCCAATGCGTACATTCCGACCATCCGCAGTTGGAATCAGAGCATTTTTCTGGGAGCGTTAGACGAATCGCGTCCGCTGGAAGAACGGCAGGAACTGATTGAATCCTACTACGGTGCCTACCACCAGCGCGTTCTCAAGGCTCCGGACGCGCATCGCATGGACTACGTCCACGCCTACCTGACGATAGAGAAAATCTGAGGATCAGTTCAAAGCCGCTGCGACTTTGGTGAGGCTTTCCTTGGCGTCACCGAAGAGCATCCGGGTGTTTTCCTGGAAATACAGTGGATTATCCACTCCGGAATAGCCTGTGGCCATGCTGCGTTTGAGCGCGACCACCCGCCCTGACTTCCAGACCTCCAGCACGGGCATTCCGAAAATCGGGCTTGCAGCATCGCTGAGAGCGTCCGGATTGACGATGTCGTTTGCACCGATCACCAGCACAAGGTCTGTTTCTGCAAAATCCCTGTTGATTTCCTCCATTTCCATCACGATGTCGTAAGGCACATGGGCTTCGGCGAGCAGGACGTTCATGTGTCCCGGAAGTCGTCCTGCGACCGGATGGATCGCAAAGCGCACCTTGGTGCCGAGTTTGGCAAGGGTTTCCGTGATTTCCCGGACCACATATTGGGCCTGCGCGACTGCCATTCCATATCCCGGAACGATGACGATGCTGCTGGAGTTCCTCAATGCTTCGGCGACCTCTTCGTGCGAAAAAGCCTGTGCTTCTCCTGCGGGTCTGTCAGAGGCGAGCACGGTGCCTTCTGCGACTCCAAAGCCACCTGCAATCACACTGACAAAAGAGCGGTTCATGCCCCGGCACATGATGTAGCTGAGGATCGCCCCGCTACTGCCGACCAGTGCCCCGGTGACGATGAGCAGGTCGTTGGCGAGCATGAATCCCGCAGTGGCAGCGGCCCAACCGGAATAGCTGTTGAGCATCGAAACCACTACCGGCATGTCGGCCCCGCCAATGGCCATGATCATGTGGATGCCGAGCAATCCGGCGAGGATCGCGATTGCGGTGAGCAGCGTCGCTTGTGAAGCGGGTTCTGCGTTCACAATTCCTGCGCCCAGCGCCCCACAAGCGCCGAGCATGGCGAGGTTGAGTTGATGCCGCATGGGCAGCAGCAACGGTTTGCTGCCGATCAGCCCCCGGAGTTTTCCAAAGGCAATGACGGAGCCGGTGAAGGTGTAGGCACCGATCAGCACTCCGAGGATGATTTCAATCTCATGGATCACCAACGCCCCTCCAGAAAACTGACCGGCTTCAAAGTAGCTGGCCATGCCGACCAGTACTGCGGCTAATCCAACGAAACTGTGCAGGATGGCGACGAGTTCCGGCATTGCGGTCATCTCCACACGCTTGGCGACCGCCCAGCCCACGGCCCCACCGATGCCAACCACCGGGAGCAACCAGAAGAACCCGGTGGCGTCCTGAATGAGCGAGAGTGTTGCCAGAATGGCGATGACCATGCCGACGACTCCGTACAGATTTCCGCGTTGTGCGGTCTCCTGTTTGGAAAGCCTGCCCAGACTTAAAATGAACAAGCTGCTGGCCGCAAGGTAGGCGACCGTGATGATTCCCTCAGGCATAATTTATGGTTTTCAGTTTTCGATTTTCAGTTTTCGATTGCTGGTAACAAGCGAGACGGGTCATCAGCCGCTATTTCCGGAACATGCCCAGCATGCGGTGGGTGACGAGGAAGCCGCCGACGATGTTGACAGTGGCAATCAGCACGGCAAGTGCGGCCAGCCATGGCTGGCTACCGCCCAGATGGACCATGCCGCCAATGACGATGATTCCACTGATCGCGTTGGTGACGCTCATCAAGGGGGTGTGCAGCGCGGGTGTAACGTTCCAAACGACCATGTAGCCCACAAAGCAGGCGAGCACAAAAACCGTGAGGTGGGACAGGAATGCGGAAGAACCGCCCCACCCCACCAATACGGCTAAAACAGCGGCAAAGCCAAGCATCACCTTGCCGTTGAAAATACCCGGAGCCGTCGCTTGCGGAGCCAGAGGTCCCGGTGTTGGCACAAGCGACTCGACGGGTTTGGGTTTCGCTTTGGGGGCGGGATGCTTGGGTGCAGGAGGGGGCCAGAGGATTTTCCCCTCATGCGTGACTGTGACAGAGCGGATGATCTCATCCTCCAAATCAAGCGTGAAGGCTTCCGCTCCTCCAAGATGTTTGATCAACTTGAGCAGGTTGTTGCTGAAAAACTGACTCGCTTGCGTCGCCAACTGGCTTGGCCAGTCGGTGCGTCCCACGATGGTCACGCCATGCGCTTCGGTTACTTTTCCGGGTTCAGTCAACTCGCAGTTGCCTCCGGACATGGCGGCAAGATCAACGATCACCGAACCGGGCTTCATGCTCTGCACCATCGCTTCTGTGATCAGCGTGGGCGCTTTTTTACCCGGAATCGCGGCAGTGGTGATGATGATGTCCACCTCCTTGGCCTGCTCTGCGAACAGGGCCATTTCCGCCTTGATGAACTCCGCGCTCATCTCTTTCGCGTAGCCACCGGCACCGGTGCCATCTTCGGCAAGGTCGAGTTCCAGAAACTCGGCTCCCATACTGTGGACCTCGTCCTTGACCGCTGGACGCGTGTCGAAGGCTCGCACAATCGCGCCGAGGTGTTGCGCAGTGCCAATCGCAGAAAGTCCGGCAACACCGGCACCGATGACCAGCACCTTTGCTGGAGGGATTTTACCTGCGGCAGTGATTTGTCCGATGAAGAAACGCCCGAAGTGATGCGCACCTTCGATGACGGCGCGGTATCCGGAGATGTTCGCCATCGAACTGAGAACGTCCATCGACTGGGCGCGTGCGATGCGCGGCACGGCCTCCAGCGCGAGTGCCGTGACTTTTTGACGGGCGAGTTTTTTCAGAAGGTTGGGGTTTTGTTCGGGAGCGAGCAGGGCGGTGAGGATTTGGCCATCACGGAGCAAGCCTGTTTCCTGCTTGCGAAGTTTGGGGTGTCGCAACGGTTCTCGAACCTTGACGATCCAGTCGCAGCGTTCCCAAATTTTGCTGGGGTCAGTGACCAGTTCCGCTCCGGCTGCGCGGTATGACTCGTCCGGAAAACTAGCCTCTACTCCAGCACCAGACTCCACCAGCACCTTGAAGCCGAGCTCTTGTAGCTTCACCACAGTGTCCGGAACCAGCGCCACCCGACGCTCTTCCGCATGCACCTCCTTTGGAACTCCTATGAGCATTCACCCCCTCATTGCTTATTCTCTAGATTAACCCTAATATATGAGCGACTTTGACCAAAAGAACAAGGCGAACCCTGTTTTTCCTTCGGGGGGCTTTAGCAATGAAGGTGTGTCGGTTCAGGTGATCCGGGATTCCAGCCATGTGGCCACAGACAGCAATTGCTCATCCTCACCGATTCGTCCGACGGCCTGCACTCCCACCGGCAAACCCTGCGGGCCTTGATGTCCGGGCAGGTTCACCGTCGGAGTGCCCAAGGCGGTCCACATGCGGTTGAACACGGGATTTCCAGTATCGACCAATCCCTCTGGAGCCTCGCCGGGGGCACTTGGCGTGAGCAAAACGTCATAATCGGCAAACACGCTTTCAAGGGAGCGTTGGCACCATTGAATCACTGCTCTCGCTGCCAATTCCTCAAAGCGTGAAATCTCAAATCCGGGCTCCAGCACCCCCCGCAGCGTCTCGCTGACCAACTCACGGTTTTCGGTCAGTTCATAGCAGAGGCACCGCGCTCCTTCCGCCACAAAGACCGTGTTCTGAGCATCACACAAACCGTCAAACTCCGGAGGCAGTTGCAACCCCTGCACCTCTGCTCCCGCGTTGGACAGCTTGTCCGCTGCGGTTTCCAACGCACTCCGCGTTGCAGGCTCAGTTTGTGACCACTGCGGGGTGCGGCAGAGTCCAATTTTCGGAGAGCGGTTCAGCAAAGCAAGCTCTGCGGATTCGCCAAGCAACGCCGCACGAAAGCGCTGGAAATCCTCAACACTGCGGGCAAACGCCCCTAAGGTGTCCAGCGAAACCACCAGCGGTTTGACTCCGGGAAGTGGGAGATCTCCGTAGCTGGCCTTGTAACCCAACACGCCACAGTACGATGCCGGACGGATCACCGAACCACTGGTTTGGGTGCCAAGCGCCAAGGGCACCATTGCCGCCGCCACTGCCGCTGCTGATCCGCTGGAGGATCCTCCGGGAGTGTGGGCGGGGTTGTGGGGGTTTGTGGTCTTGCCTGTGGTGCGGCAGGCGAACTCAGTGGTCACGGTCTTGCCGAGCATCACCGCCCCAGCACGTCGCAACAGTGCCACACACGCCGCATCCCATGCTGGACGGTTGCCCTCGTAAATTGGAGAACCGTAGCAGGTGGGTCGATCTGCCGTGTCAATGATGTCCTTGATACCAATCGGAATTCCGTGCAATGGGCCAGTTGCGGGATGCTGATCTCGCAAACGAGCTTCTGCCAACGCCTGCTCAGGATTGAGATGGATCCACGCCCCCACCGTTGTTTCCCGATGCCGGACTTGTTCCAGACAGGACGACACCAAGGCTTCGCTACTCAGATGCCCGGCGCCGATTTCGCGGGCAGCTTCACTAGCGGTCAGGTCATGTAACGCTTTCATGGCAATGCAGTGTTGAGGTTTTCACAGTCCCGTCAACGTACTACAGCGACCTTTGCCGACAACAGGTCTGCGGGTTCAACTCGTAAGTACAACTTTGCCAACCTAGCCGGAACCCCCGACAGGTGCAACGGGAATCGTTGAACTTCTGCAGCAGGGGTGCTAATGTTCAGTCAGGATTGACGCACCTCCGGTAAGCGCGGGTACGTTTTCTACTTCATTCAACCCACAGATTCCCATGCCCTTTCCTGCGGCCTCCAGTGTTCTGGAAGGCATCACCGTTCTCGACCTCACGCGGGTGCGTGCGGGGCCGACCTGCACCCGGCAGCTTGGAGACTGGGGAGCGGAGGTCATCAAGGTCGAATTTCCAGAAAGCCTGAGCCACCTCGACCACCTCACTAAAAACCGGGAGGGTTCAGACTTCATCAACCTGCACCGCAACAAGCGCAGCCTCACGGTCAACCTCAAGGCTCCGGAAGGGCTGGCGCTTTTTAAAAGGCTCAGCGCACAGGCGGACGTGATCGTGGAAAATTTCCGCCCGGATGTGAAGCACAAGCTCGGCATTGACTACGACTCCCTCAGCCTAGACAACCCTCGGCTGATCTACGCCAGCATTTCCGGATTCGGACAGGAGGGGCCTTACCGTGACCGCCCCGGATTCGATCAGATCGCGCAGGGCTTAGGTGGTCTGATGTCGATCACGGGCCTTCCCGGGCAAGGCCCGGTGCGTGTGGGCATTCCAATTGCGGATCTGACCTCGGGCATTTTCGCATCCATCGGCGTCCTGTTGGCACTGTGGGAGCGCGAGAAATCCGGACGTGGCCAGTGGCTGCACACCTCACTTTTGGAGGCGATGGTGTTCATGCTAGATTTTCAAGCGGCGCGTTGGCTGGTGGAGGGAGAGATTCCGGGGCAAGCAGGCAACAATCATCCAAACTCGATCCCGACTGGAGTGTTTGAAACGAAGGATGGCACCCTCAACATCGCGGCAGTTGGAGAGGACATTTGGGGACGGTTGTGCGCTACCTTGGAAGCTCCGCATTTGCTGGAGAATCCAAATTACTCCAGCAACGACAATCGTTCCAAGCATCGGGATGCACTCAACGCCGAGATCAATGTGATCATAAAAACCCGGACCAGTGAGGACTGGGTGACACGTCTCAACAAAGCAGGTGTGCCCTGCGGTGTGATCAACCGCATGGATCAGGTTTTTGCCGATCCACAGGTGCAGCATTCCGGACTGGTTCAGACGATTGACGGCGAAACCTCGCATCCGCTCCACTTGGTTGGTCAGCCGGTCACCCTGACGCGCACGCCCAGCACACTCCAGACACGCCCACCGCAGCGTGGAGAACACACCGCAGCAATCCTCCAGAAGTTTGGCTTGTCGGCGCAGGAGATTGAGGAGTTGCGGGAGAAAAAGGTGATTTGAACTTGGAGTTGTTGGATGCCCGTTGTGCAAAGAACTTTCCAAACAATCCTTCAGCGATACAGCAGCAACAGCACAATTCCTCCAAGAATGAGGGCCATACCGAGGATTTCGAGCCGGGCGACTTGCTCCCGGAAAACGATGAGGGAGAAGAGCAAGCTGAAGAGCAGTTCGACTTGTCCGAGGGTGCGGACGTGGGCAGCGTTTTCAATGGTGAAAGCCGTCACCCAGCAGATGGAACCAAGGATGGAGACGATCGACACCAACCCTGCTTTTTTCCAAATTTTCAGAATTTTTCTGAGTTGCCCCGGCTCGCGTAAGCGCAGGTAGAGGCAGAGCAGGAGTGTCTGAAAACTGGTGGAAACCGCCACTGTGGTTGCAGCCTTGAGAAAGCTGTCCCCACCCTCCAACGCAAGGGAAGCTCCCCGGAATAGCACCACCGATGCCCCCAGAAAAAATCCACTCAAGAGACCAATCAGAGTGCTGCGCTGTGTGATACCCGCAACAAGGTTGGAGAGTTGGAGTCCGGCCTTGCCAGCAGACAGCACCAACACTCCCAAGACGCTGATGAAGATGGCGAGGATCGCGGCTCCAGAAAGTGGATCGCCCAGCAGCACGAACCCCAGCACGGCAATTTGTACGGTTTCGGTTTTACCGAAGGTGTTGCCGACTGCGAAATTCCGGAACGAGAACAACCAGATCAACAGGAAGGTGAAAAGAATCTGCGTCACCGACCCCAGCACCACATAGATGCCAAATTCGCTCGTCATCGTGGGCAGGGGCTGTGCTGTGAAGGAGAGCATGCCCCAGAGGTAAATCAGCGCCAGCGGCCATGCGTAGAAGAAGCGCGTGGTGGTTGTGGCGATATCGCTGAGTTGACCTTTGAGGTGTTTCTGAAGGGCCGAGCGTAAGTTCTGGAAAAATGCGGCGGCCAGCGTGATTGGGATCCAGACGGGCATCACTTAGGAGGGTGCGCAGAAAACGACTTCGGCTTCATGCAATTCAACGATTTCAGTGCTCGCATAGCCGAGTTCTTCCATGAGGACTCGCGTGTGCTGTCCGTAAAGTGGGGCCGCATGCTGAACGCCTCCGGGGGTTTCAGAGAGTTTGATCGGGAGTCCTAAGGTTTTCACCAACCCCTCGGTGGGATGTTCGACTTTCGGAACCATCTGCCGTGCCTGCGTTTGCGGATGCTCGTGCATTTCGCCAACCGAGAGCACTGGACCCGCCGGAATGCCGACGGCGTTGAGGATTTTCAGCCAGTCGTTGGTGGTTCGTGTCCGGAACACTTGGTTTAGTGCGGCCTCCAGTTCTTTGAGATTCGCCATGCGCCCGTGGTTGTCGTGAAAGCGAGGATCACTCGCGAGCTCCGGTTTGCCGATGGCCTCCACCAAACGCTCCCAATTGCGCTGATTGGCACCTCCAAGGTTGATCCAACCGTCAGCAGTTTGCAGGGCTTGGTAGGGCGCGTTGAGCGGATGAGCAGACCCCATTGGCCCCGGAGAGACTCCGGTAGCGAGGCAAATTGCGGACTGCCAGTAGGTGTGAATGATGCCTGCTTCGAACAGCGAGGTGTCCACACGCTGGCCCTTGCCGGAGTAGTGACGCTCGTTGAGTGCTGCGGTGACTCCGAGAGCTCCGAGAATTCCTGCCGTGATGTCAGTGACAGGCGCACCAACCTTGACCGGAGGGCGTCCCGGCCCTTCTCCGGTGATGCTCATCAGGCCGCTCATGCCCTGCGCGATCAGATCGAAACCACCTTGGTCGTGAAAAGGTCCGCTGCGGCCAAACCCGGAGATTTCGCAATAGATCAAGCCCGGATTCTCCTGCTTGAGGGTTTCATAGCCAAGGCCCAGTTTTGCCATCGTGTCGTGCCGATAATTCTCGACCAGCACATCAGATTTCCGCAGCAAGCGCCGCAACACCTCTTTGCCGGAATCATGCTTGAGGTTGACCGCCATGCCGCGTTTGTTGCGGTTCATCATCAGGAAGGCGGCAGATTCTTCTCCGATTTTCGGAGGTGCCATGCGGCGGGTGTCATCGCCGCCGGGGATTTTCTCGACCTTAATCACATCCGCTCCCAAGTCTGCGAGCATCAATCCACAAACTGGACCTGCCATGACATGGGCTAGTTCGATCACCCGAACGCCCGCCAAGGGGCCGTGATTCGGCATTGTCAGCGGTTGTTTTCCACAAGATTGCTCATCGCGGCGCGGACGCCTTGCGGACGATGCGGGATTTCAGCGAGATCGAGTCCCATTTCAATGGCCCCCAAAGTGCCGAGCAGCATGGGTTCGTTGAAATCGCCCAAGTGTCCGATGCGAAAAACCTTGCCGTTGAGGCGCCCCAGTCCGTTGCCAAGCGAGACATTGAAACACTCCAGCACCCCCTTGCGGAACGCATCGGCATCATGCCCTTGCGGCAGCAGGACAGCGGTGAGGGAGTTGCTGTATTCGTTCGGATTGAGTGCGTTGAGTTCCAATTCCCAACCCTGCACGGCGGCGCGGGTGGCTGCGGCGAGTCGGCGGTGTCTGGAAAACACCTGATCGAGTCCTTCCTCCAGCAGCATGCGGATGGATTCTCGCAGACCATAGAGCAGGTTGGTTGCTGGCGTGAATGGAAAGACCCCCTGTTTGTTGACATTGAGCATGTCCTGCCAATCCCAGTAGGAACACGGCAGCTTTGCTGCTCCGGAAGCGGCAAGCGCCTTTTTGCTGATCGCGTTGAAACTCAAGCCCGGTGGCAGCATCAAACCTTTCTGCGAACCCCCAACAGTCACGTCAACTCCCCACTCGTCGTGCTGGAAATCCATGGAACCCAATGAGGAAATCGTGTCCACGAGGAAAAGTGCGGGATGTCTTGCTCGGTCGATGGCCTTGCGGATTGCAGGGATGTCGGAGGTGATGCCGGTGGCGGTGTCGTTGTGGACCACACAGACGGCTTTGATGGCGTGGTTTTTGTCTACCGTCAACACCTGTTCGATTTCCTCCGGCTTGGCTCCTTCCCGCCAACTTCCGGGCAGCAGCTGTGTGTCGAGGCCCAGTTTTCCAGCCAGCTTGTGCCATGTGCTGGCGAAGTGTCCGGTGTCGTACATCAACACCCGATCTCCGGGTGAGAGCAAGTTGACCAGCGCGGCTTCCCACGCACCCGTTCCGGAAGCGGGATAGATGATCACCGGCTGTTTCGTCTGGAAAATCTCCTTGATTCCCTCCAGCACCTCGAAGCCGAGCCCCTTGAACTCCGGACCCCGGTGGTCTATTGTGGGACATTCGATGGCACGGAGAATCCGACCCGGCACATTGGTGGGTCCGGGAATTTGCAAGAAGTGGCGACCGCTCTGAAGTGGTTGCATTGTGTCTGCCTTTGGATGAAATGTTGTGGCCTCGCACCATGCGAAAGCCTCCCTTCACACCTGCGTAAGCAGAGTATAAGCAATCTTCGGTTTGTGTAAGTAAATTCAGCAAATCGCAACTGATCTAACCCGCACACCTCACGGATTTCACCCATGTCCACCACTTCTGTACAAGACTCCTCACTGTTCCAACGCTTGCAGCGAGAAACCACCGCGGAAGTGCGGTTTGACGAGTTTTCACGGGGGCTTTACAGCACCGATGCTTCAATCTATCAAATCAAACCGCTGGGCGTGG
>CAJWCD010000086.1:0-16001 GCA_913020725.1 uncultured Pseudomonadota bacterium | reverse complement strand
TCGGTTTGAAAGGCTCTGATGCTAACGCAGCTTGCCGCTCTTCACCAGACGGGGAGTTGCACTTACGAGTTGAATCCGCGTATTCTGCGTAACATCAGTGATTCAGAAAATATCCGGTTCCGGAGTTTCGCCGGGAGTGCCCAGCAAGAAATCAAAGTCGCAGCCTTCGTGCGCCTGATTAACGTGCTGGGTGTAAAGCGCCGCGTAGCCTCGGTGAGCCTTAGCTTTCGGAGGTTGCCATTGTGTGCGCCGCTCCTCCAGTTCGGCTTCCGGAACCAGCAGGTCCAACCGCCGCCCCTCGACATCCAACTCGATCAAATCGCCGTCCCGAACGAGTGCTAAGGGGCCGCCCAGCGCGGCTTCCGGAGCGACATGGAGGATGCACGCGCCGTAGCTCGTACCGCTCATGCGGGCATCAGAAATACGGACGATATCGCGGATTCCTTGGTCGAGCAGCTTCTTCGGCACGGGCAATTGCCCCCACTCGGGCATTCCAGGAGCGCCAATCGGCCCGGCGTGTTGCAGCACCAGCACCGAGTCCGCCGTCACGTCCAAGTCCTCGGAGTCCACACGGGCCTTGAGGTCGCGGATGTCCTTGAAAACAAGCGCTGGGCCACGATGTTTCCAGAGCCGTTCCTCGGCGGCAGTCGGTTTGATCACGGCACCGTTTGGAGCTAGGCTACCATGCAACACCGCCGTGCCACCCGCCTGCTTGACCGGGTTGTCAAAGAGACGGATCACGTCCGGATTGAAGACCTCCGCGCCATCCAGGTTTTCCCGGACGGTTCTGCCGTTGATCGTCAACGCCTCTAAATGCAGCCGCTCCTTCAGTTGCTGCATCAGTGCCCGCAATCCTCCGGCGTAGTAAAAATCCTCCATCACATAACTGCCGGAGGGCTTGATGTTCGCCAGCAGTGGAATGCCTTGGGAGATGCGGTCGAAGCTTTCCAAGTCCAAGCCAACCCCAACACGCCGTGCCAAGGCGGTGAGGTGGATGATGCCGTTGGTGGAACCGCCAATGGCCATCAGCACCATGATCGCATTCTCAAACGCCTGTTCCGTGAGGATGTCGGTAGGTTTGACATCCTCCCAGACCAGATCCACCACCCGCTGCCCGCTGAGCGAAGCCATGCGGTTGTGGTTGGAGTCCACCGCCGGAATCGATGAGGCACCCGGAAGCGACATCCCCAGCGCCTCGGCGATGGACATCATGGTGGCTGCCGTGCCCATCGTCATGCAGGTTCCCGGAGAACGGGCGATGCCGTCTTCAATTTCAAACCAACTTTTTTCATCCAGCTTACCGGAGCGCCGATCATCCCAATATTTCCAAACATCGGTGCCGCTTCCCAAGGTTTTCCCCCGCCAATGCCCCCGCAGCATCGCTCCTCCGGGAACGTAGATGCAGGGCAAATTCATGCTGATGGCTCCCATTAATACGCCGGGCGTGGTTTTGTCGCATCCACCCATCAGCACCGCGCCGTCAATGGGGTAGCTCCGCAAAAGCTCCTCGACCTCCATCGCCAAGAAATTGCGGTACATCATCGCCGTCGGCTTCATCAACTGCTCGCCAAGCGACATTGCAGGCAATTCCACCGGAAAGCCCCCGACCTGATAGATGCCACGTTTCACATCCTGCACCCGCTGCGGAAAGTGCGTGTGGCAGGTGTTCATCTCGTTCCAGGGGTTGATGATGCCAATCACCGGCTTGCCGACGAACTCGTCGCGGTGCAGCCCCATCTGCTTGGTGCGGGAGCGATGCCCGAACGAGCGCAGATCGTCAGGGCCATACCAACGCAGGCTGCGCAGGGACTCCGGGGTTTTTCTTTGACGTGTCATTAGAATTCCAACATCAGGTTTAGCTGACTGCGCTCTGCTGAAGGATGAAATCTCTACCGGAAGACACCGCCCGGAGCAATTCGGAGAGTTTTTCCACGCTTGGAATCGACCTCCCCTGCTCGTAGCGAGCATAGGCATTGCGCGACTTGGCCCCTAAACGTTCGGCGGCTTCTGCCAGCGATAAACCGCTCTGCTCCCGTTGCCGTCTTAGTAGAAGCGAGATCAGGCTTCGGGCGTCAGATGAACTGACTTCAAAATTTCCGTGCCTGTCTGGATGAACCCGCACCGAAAACTCGGGACGATTCACCAAGGTTTCAAGCAAGTCCGAAACCATCACGAAGGCTTCCTTGCGGGTGTGGCCCTGGGTCATCAAGTCCAGCACAGGAATTTCCGCCAGCCAAAATTTGCCCTCCTTGTACACCTTTCCTGAAAATCGCATCGCTAGTTTTTCCTTTTCGCTCGTCGCAGAATCGCCTTTGCCAACCTCTCGCTGATCTCCGAATGGCGCGGTATCGCTTCCTGACGCTCGCCATCGGTCCATACATCATGTCTACCACCGTGGCGTAGGAACTCCCAGCCAAGTTTACGAAGGGCTTGCTCGAGTTCGCGTCGTTTCATGGCAAATCGTACACCTATCTGTGTACAATTTCAACTTAATTTCAAGATGCCCTACAATGCCAGTTCGGCACTGCACCAGCGCCCGTTGTAATTGGCAGACTCCACACACGCTTCGAGGAACTTGACCCCGTGCGCTCCGTCCTCCAGCGTGGGATAATCGAGGCACAACAGATCGGGGGCGGCTCCGGAACGCTTGGCGAGGAGGCTCTCCGCGAAGTCCGAATAGACGTTGACGAACGCCTCGAAGTAGCCTTCCGGATGGCCGGGCATCACCCGCAACACGCGCTGGGCGGGAGGCAGGAGTTCCGGGGAGTCCAATTCCAGGGTGCGTGGGGTCTGTCCCAAGGGAGCGTAGTGCAGTTGGTTCGGGTGTTCCTGATCCCATGCAATTCCGGCCTTGGTGCCGTAAACCCGGATGGCCAGTCCATGCCGGTGTCCAACCGCCACGCCACTGGCCCAAAGGAAGCCCGCCGCGCCCTTTTCAAAACGCAGCAGCACATGCGCGTTGTCCTCCAGCACCCGTCCGGAAACGAAGCTCTGGCGGTCGGTGGAGAGTTCGCGAACCTGCTGTCCGGTGATGAACGTCGCCAGATGCAGGGCGTGGGTGCCCACGTCACCCAGCACAAAGGTGCCTCCAGAGGTTTTGGGATCGTTGCGCCACGCGGCACCTTCGCTGTGCTGCTCGACGGCGGTGGCGTAGTTGCCGTGGGCGAACTCGGTCTGGACCACGGTGATCTCTCCGAGATCGCCGTTGGCCACCAGCGCCCGCGCCTGCCGCACCATCGGGTAGCCGCTGTAGCCGTACATCGAGGCGCAGAGCACGTCCTTCTCCCGAGCCAGCCGGATCAGGTCGAGTGCATCTTCAGTGGTCGTGGTGATCGGCTTTTCCAGAATGAGGTTGAATCCTGCCTCGATGAACGCCTTGGCGATCGCGTAGTGGGTGCTGTTCGGGGTCATCACGCCCACCACGTCAATGCCGTCCTCACGGGCGGATTCTGCCGCTACCATCTGTTGGTAATCCGCATAGCAACGGTCGGAAGCCAAGCCGAGGGATGCACCGAACTGCCGCCCGCGCTCCGCGTCCACGTCAAAGGCTCCGGCCACGAGGTCATAGTAGCTGTCCCAGCGCAGGGCGATGCGGTGGCTGTCGCCGATCTGGCTGGTCGCGCCACCGCCGACCATGCCGTAGCGCAGTAAAGGCTTGTTGCTGAATCGGTTCCGCATCAGATCCCCGCATGTTCACGAATGAAGGTCCGGGCCATCTTTGCATAGTCCAGCGGATTGGCCTTGTCCGGATCTTGTTCGGCTTCCACAACAAACCAGCCCTGGTAGCCCGCGTCGGCCAGCGCCTGGAAGATCCGATCGAAGTCGATGCAGCCGTCTCCCGGAACCGTGAACACCCCCGCCTTCACCGAGTCGAGGAAATTCATTTTCTGCGAATGCACCACATCCAGCACCTCCTGCCGGATGTCCTTGAGGTGGACGTTGCGGATGCGCGGGCCGTATTGCTTGACGAGAGCCAGCGGGTCGTTTCCGGCATAGTGGGCGTGTCCGGTATCAACGAGCAGATGCACCATGTCCGGGTCGGTCATGCCCATGATCCGGTCCGTTTCTGCGGCGCTCTGCACCATCGTACCCATGTGGTAGTGGTAGGCGATGACCATGCCGTTGTCGCAGGCAATTCCCCCGAGGCGATTCAGGCCGTTCGCAACGCGCACCCACTGCTGGTCCGTGTACGAGGGGCGATCAAAAACGTGCTCCGGCGTACCCTGCACACAGTGTCCGCACTCGCAGACATTAACGACCTTCGCCCCCATCGCCTTGAGGAAGTTCATCTGGTCGATGAAGGCGCTGACCGTCTCATCCTTACGCCCGTTCTCGCTGAAGAAGGTGCTGAACCACGCCGAGGAGATTTGCAGTCCGCGCTGCTCCAAGGCGGGCTTGAGGACCACCGGATCCTTGGGGTACTTGTTGCCGATTTCGCTTCCAGCAAACCCGGCGGTTGCCATTTCGTCAATGCACTGCTCAAAGGGCACATGCCCACCAAGTTCCGGAAGATCATCGTTGGTCCAAGCGATGGGTGCGATCGAGAGTTGGATGGTGTTGGGTGTGAACATAAAGCCAAGCAAGCAAGTTGAGTTTTTTGAGTTTAGTCTAGTGTTTAGATAGTACTGCATCCTGAAGATGCTAACCTCCCAGGATCCAAAGCTTTAGCTGCAAAGAAATCGCAAAAATTTGGGAAGGTCGATTTTCCCGCAAGTTTCCGCCTTCGATTCAGCAACGTGTCTTGGACAAGCTGGAGATGCTTGACGTCTCTGCATCGCTGAAGGACTTGCGGATAGCGTAAGACCCGCTTGGAGTTGCAAGAAGAGCTTGAGGGGATCCAACCCCTCACCGCCTGACTTTCATCTTCAGTACGCCCGCGCCTTGCAGACTTCCTCCTGCATAGCTGCGCTGGACTTGACCGTCGCCTCACAGTTGGAGACCTCCGGAATGCCGACACGCCACCAGGCGTGGTAGCCATCGCTCATGGTGCCGGGTAGCACTTTGACCTCGATCAAGGTGGTCGTCGGCTCGCGCTTGGCTGCTTCCAAAGCATTCCGGAGTTCATCGGCATTGGCGGCGTGGAGGGCATTCACGCCGAGGGCTTCCGCATACTTCTTGAAGTCCACGGGGGTGATGTCTCCGGTCAGGCGATCCGTTGTGGTCTCCCGGAAACGGAACTCGTTGCCGAAACCGACACTGCCGTGTGCCATTTGCAGGTTCTTGATGCATTGGTAGCCGGAGTTGTCGAGCAGCACCACGGTGATCTTGGTGCGCTCCTTGAGGCTGGTGAGGATTTCAGAGTGAAGCATCAGGTAGCTACCATCTCCGACAATCGCATAAACCTCGCCCTCATCCATCGCCAGCTTTGCACCCAGTGCTCCTGCGACTTCGTAACCCATGCAGGAATATCCGTACTCCATGTGGTAGGTCTTTGGGAGTTCTGAGCGCCAGACCCGGTGCAAGTCTCCCGGCAGGCTACCCGCTGCACAAAGAATGACATCCTCCGGAGCCATGAATTCGTTGAGAGTGCCAACGATGTTCGTCTGCACGTTGCCCGCTGCGGAGGTCAGCGCGTAGAGCCGATCCACCTCGGCGTTCCAGTCGGCTTGCAACTGGGCCACGCGCTCGCGGTAGGAGGCCTCGGTTTGGTATCCAGTATTCTGAAGTGCCACGCTCAGACTTTCCAATCCAAGCTTGGCATCGGCCTGCAAGCTGAGGCCGTCCAGTTTTTGTCCGTCGTAGCTGCTGACGTTGAGGTGCAGCAGTTTCACATCCGGTGCAAACACCTGCTTGGACGCTGTGGTGAAATCCTGCAAACGCGAACCGATGGCTAGCACCACATCCGCGTCTTGGGCCAACAGGTTCGCCGCCGAGGTTCCGGTGACACCCAGTCCACCCACGCCCATCGCGTCCTTCCAACTCATCGCGCTCTTACCAGCCTGAGTTTCGCTCACCGGAATTCCGCAAGTCGCTGCGAATTTCTGGAGGGTTTCTGCCGCCAGCGAGTAATGTACCCCACCTCCAGCAACGATCAGCGGCCGCTTGGCATTTCGCAAAATTCCCACCGCCTCAGCAAGCTGCCGCGCAGGCAACGGTCGGCGATCAAGGTGCCAGACACGCTTCTCGAAGAAGGAAGCCGGATAGTCATAGGCCTCAGCCTGAGTGTCCTGCGGCAGGCAGAGTGTGACTGCGCCAGTTTCCACTGGATCGGTCAAGACACGCATCGCGTTCAGCCCGGCGATCATCAACTGTTCCGGACGTTCGATGCGATCCCAGTAGCGGCTGACCGACTTGAAGGCAATGTTGGCGTTGATCGTGTGATCCCACGGCGTTTCAATCTGCTGAAGCACTGGATCAGGTTGGCGAGAGGCAAAGGTGTCTCCGGGGAGCAACAGCACCGGAATGCGGTTGACCGTCGCCGTGGCCGCCCCGGTGATCATGTTGGTCGCCCCAGGGCCGATTGAGCTGGTGCAGGCGTAGATGCCCAGCCGATTCTTCTGCTTTGCGTAGGCTGTGGCGATATGCACCAGCCCTTGCTCGTTGAAGCCCTGGATGAAGCGCAGACTCGTGCCTCCGTACTCCAAGGCTTCGCCCAAACCCGTGACATTGCCGTGTCCGAAAATGCCCAGCACCCCTTGCACGAATTTGTGTTCCGTGTCGTCGAGTTCCACATACTGCGCGTCCAAAAAACGCAGCAGGGCTTGAGCCATGGTCAGTCGCGCTGTTCCCATTTCCTCTTTTTGAGTGATGTCATGCTTTTGCTATTTTATTGCTGGTTCACGATCCATTCGTGTTCCGGAGCATTCTTGAAATGCCACACTCGCTTCGGTCCGGCCATCACATTGAGGTAGTACAAGTCGTAGCCGTGCGGTGCCCCCACCGGATGATAGCCACGAGGCACCATCACCACATCACCATCGTGGACAGACATGGTTTCGTCCAGTGAACCATCATCCGTGTACACCCGCTGGAAGGCGAAGCCCTGCGGTGGATTGAGGCGGTGGTAGTAGGTTTCTTCCAAAAAGGATTCTTCCGGAAGGTTGTCCGCATCGTGTTTGTGCGGGGGATAGCTGGACCAGTTGCCGTTTGGTGTGATCACCTCAACCACCAGCAAGCTGTCTGCCGCTGCGGTTTCCGGAAGGATGTTGCAGACATGGCGGGTGTTGGTTCCCGTCCCGCGAGTTTCGCGGCTCATCGTTTCCGGATGAAGCAGACGGGCTGCGTGATTGCCAAATCCGGGAGCGCGACAGATCGCTAATTCCAAAGCGGTGGTTGCCGTCACGGTGTACTCGTCACTGTTTGAGACATAAACCGCGTATGCTGCTTTGTCCTCAAACACACTCATGCGCTCGCCCAAGTTGCTCCACGACTGGTTTCGTGTCGTGACATCGGCCTTGCCGGACATTAGCACCAAACACACCTCCTGCTCTCCGGACTGTTGGGAAAGCGACTGTCCGGATTGCAGGTGATAGACTTCAAAGCCAACGTGCTTCCAGCCTGCCGAGGCGGGGGTGATGTGCTGCGTCTTCCCGGAATCGTCCGGAGTGCTGTGGCGACTCAAAAGTTTTGACATACGATTCTCTATTTTTACAGATTAGGCCGTCAATGGGATTCTTGCGCCACCAGCCGGATTTCAAAATTGCACCCGACCGCCTGTGCCTAACGTCGCAGCGTCGCCACCGAAGGAGAATGGCGGGCACTGCCGCCCCCGGATTCCAGTCGTGCCACCGCCGGAGGCTTGGTGTCCATGCGCTCGGCGATTTTCGCCTGCGTCAATCCCGCCCGCTTCCGTGCCCTGAGCAGTTCGTCAAAGAGCGCGAACTCGGGTTCCAGCGCCTCGACTCGGCTCTGACTTCTGGATCGGAGAGTGCCTTTTCCTTGAATTTCTCAGACGTCAGCATTTTTGGCCTCCTTCAAACGCTGCCGGGCTTTTGTTAATTCACGCATCAGTGTTTTCTGTGTTTTTTGGCGAAGTGGTGCAGTAGCAGCACACGCTTTCCTGACAATGTGCAGTAAAAAATACGCTCGGCTCTTTCCTGTGACTTGATTTGCAACTCAAACAACCCGTCTCCCATTGCACGGGTGTGAGGCATTCCCAAGTCAGGAGCATAGATTTGCATCCGGTCCAGAAAACGCAGCCGCCGCGCAAGTACTCTCTTGGGAAGCGAGAGCAGTTCCTCCTCAAGCTACTTGCTGTAAAACGTGAATTCCCACTTCCTCATATTAACGCATTTGTTAACAAACTCAAGCAGGAGGCGTTTGGGAATGCTGCCACAAATCAATCATCTGCTGATAGCGTTCGGCGATCAATCCCGGAATTGCCTGAGCCTCCACCGTTCCGGAAGAAAAATCCAGCCACGGCTCCCAGAAAATGCTGCGTCCGATGGCAAAGCCGCAAGCGTGCGGGGTGCTGCGGACGATCCGGAACCACTGCTCGAACTGCTTGAGCGGGGCATTGTTTCCTAGCACGATCACCCCGACTTCCGGATCGTAACGGTCCAACATTGCCGTGAACTGATCCCATTCCGCTTGAGTGTCGGTGGGGTTGAGCTTCCACCAGTGGGGGAAAAGCTGATGTTCGTAAACCTCTTCGATAGCTTTCGCGAGCATGCCCCCATCCTTGCGCAGCCCCTCCGGCAGGATCATCTCCAGCATCAAACGCCGTTCCAGCGCGTCACAAACCGACTGCAACTTCCGGAGCCGGGCCAGTTGTTCGAGCTTATGTGTTGCTTCCAAATGCGGGTGGTAATTCCACAGCACCTTCACAAACCAAGTGCTGGGGCACTGCACAAGGTACTCGTACAGATTCTTCTCCGTCAGCCACTCGACAGGAAACGATCCGGAACGCTCGATGGGCATTCCCACATGGTAGCCTCCGTAGGCGGATTCCTGAAGAATCGAACCACCAAATTCTGGATCCACGAGCAAGGCCAGAGCTTCTTCCGGATTTTCTTTGTTGACCTGCTTGAAGCCCTCAAACACCAACTGCTTGAACTTGCTGATTTGCGTGGTCGAAATTTCTTGCAAGGAACACGACTCCTCAAACAGCCTCCGGTGATCGAAGGCCAGCACTTTCAGGGGTTGGTTGCGGGGCATCCCCAGCACGGTGCGCTGGTGCAACCGCAACAAGCTTGGGCTGGCAAGCACCTTGGGGTCTCGGTCGAAATTTTCGATCAAATGTTGCAACTCCGTAAACGAGGCCATTGCAGGGGAACAGCCATGTCGAGTCACGGTCAAGGCTCCGTTGGCATTGCCCCAAAGTGCGCAGGTTTCGAGGCGTTCACCCCGCAGCCAGCCGCGCAGGAATCCGGACGCAAACGCATCTCCCGCCCCAAGGATGTTCAGCACCTCAATCGGAAACGGACGGGCTTTGATGGATTCAGCCGCTGCCGGAGTGAAGACCTCGCAGCCCAATGCTCCCCGCTTGAGGACGATGGTCGCTGCGGATATTTTCCGGATCGCCTCCAAGGAGTCCTCCAACGCTGCTTTCCCTCCGGCAATCATCACCTCCTCCTCGGTGCCGATGATCAGGTCGAGGTCCGGCAGCAATGGTTGCAGTACGCCTGTGACGCTTGCAGACGCGACAAAACGCGACTCTCCGTCCCCTGCTGCCGTCAAACCCCACAACACCGGACGATAATCAATGTCGAGGATCACGGCACATCCGGACTCCTTGGCGACCTTGACCGCCTGCCGACTCGCCTCCCGCATTGCAGGAGTGGTAAGCCCGGTTCCGGTGATTTGCAGCGCTTTGGCGGTCTTGAAATACTCTGGATCGGCGTGTTCTGGTTGGATCTGCATGTCCGCGCAATTCTCACGGTAGAAGATCAACGGGAAGCGCTCCGGCGGGCTGACGCCAAGCAAGACGAGGGCAGTCAGGTGGTCGTCCGTGTCCTGCAACAAGGTGGTGTCCACACCCTCGTGCCGGAGTTGCTTGCGCAGGAACTTGCCCATATCGTCAGTTCCCACGCAGGAGAACAGCGCGGATTTCAAACCCAGCCGGGAGGTGCCTACGGCGATGTTGCCCGCGCAACCGCCAAGGTACTTCCGGAAACTCTGGGCATCTTCCAGCGGACTGAAGACCTGCTCGGCGTACAAATCCACCGCCACCCGCCCCATGCAGATGAGGTCAAGAACACGGGTGGGGTCAAACGGACGGGAAGTGCTGGGCATGGTTTCAGGGTGTTTCAAGTGGACCGCAGTGAATCTTGAGTGTGGTTCAAGCAAGTCTTCGTTCCGCAGCTTCGTTGAGATGCTGGTGAAAACGCTCAACCGGCCATTCTTCACTCAGCGCACGTTCAAGCAAAGTCTGGACGGTTTCCGGTGCGGACCCTTCGATAGGCGGATCGGAATCAAGATTGGTCGGAAAGGAGTAGCCGTCGGTCACGGAAGCCCCGACAGTTCGCGGCTCGTCGAATCGAAGCCGACCGTTCTGCTTCTTGGCCAGCAGGACCGGATAGACCAGCTTCGTCATCTTGAGGCGGTTCACCGTTTCCATCGCCTTGCCGAAGGCGCTGGAGACCTGCAAGAGGTTCGCAACCCGGTCTGCGGATTCCGTGTTGGTTCCCGCCGCATGGAACAGGGCCGGACTGAAGAACACCGCATCGCCCTTGTTTAACGGAAACTGCACGGCCTTTTGCTGAAAAAACTTGATGAACTCCGGATTCCGCCACGCCAGATACCCCAATGGATATTGCTGGGAAAACGGCAGCAGCAGCGTCGGTCCGGACGCGACACTCATGTCAGTGTGCGCCACGGCCCCTTGAAGCGTAAGAAACTGTGACGCAACCTGCACAGAAAGCGGAAAACGCGAAACAACGGCATCGTCCTGAAATCCGAGATGGTAATCCCGATGAGGGTTTTGCGCTTGCCCCCCCGGTTTGACCACATTGATTTGCGAAGTGATCTGGAAAGACGGGCCCAACCATGCCTCCGACACGAAGCAAAGCACCGGGTTGTCGTAGTAGGCGACGAATGCCTCTGGATCCCGTTCGCAGAATTTCTGCAAAGCGTTCCAAATGCGCTCATTGTCTCCGGGCTTTGCAAAGTGATCGCCCCGGTGTGCTACGCGTTCTTTTTCTTCCGCAATGATTTTCCGGAAGACCTCCGTTGCCCGATCAACGGCCTTCAGGTCCGGACACGCTCCACGGATGGCGAACACTCCCGGCCCCTCCTTGAGACAGTGGTGCAGTTCCGTTTTCAACTCACGGGCTTGCGGCGTGCCGATCACAGACCGGATGCGATCCTCCTCATAGACGACTAGCTTCTGTTGGATTTCTGCGGCAAACCGATAGTCTTCCAAGCGAACCGTCTGTGAACAGAGTGCCGTAAATTCCGAGAGGTTAATGTCGGCGGCATCGAAGAAGTAGCCTTGCATCAAAGCTACTGTCCTTTGTCGGGTTTCGTGAAGTTGTATCTCAAGTCGGTTGCGGTTTTCATTTTTTCCGTCCGAGGGGTTTTGCCGAACGCTTGCGGAGGTTAAAAAGCCAGTTCCTTCTCGAGATTGCCGATTTCCGCTCCTCCTGCCATGAGGCGTTTAATGTCATCGCCAGCCAGATTTTCAGCGGAACCCCGACCAATCACCTCCCCAAGGCTCAGGAATGTGTAACGATCTGCAATCAAGCGGGCGTGGACTTCATTGTGTGTGATCAGGATGATGGCGATATTCCCCAGTTTTTTTACCCGCTTAATGGTTTTCAGAACCTCCATTTGTTGTTTCTGACCCAATGCGGAGGTCGGTTCATCCAGAATCAGCACCTTCGCACCAAAGTAGATGGCTCTTGCAATGGCCAAGGATTGCTTTTGTCCACCGGACATGGTGCCGACCGTTTGTCCCGGATCGGTGATATTAATCCCAATCTTCGCCATTTCCTGAATGGTGACGGCATTCATTTCTTTCATTTTCAAGAGACCGAAAGGTCTGCCGCCGATCACCAATTCCCGTCCCAGAAAAAAATTCCTAGTCACCGAAGTCAAATGATTAAGCGCGAGGTCTTGATAAACCGTGCCAATGCCAACTTCACTGGCATCTCTGGGAGAGTTGAAATGGACACGTTGTCCCTCAACGCGAATTTCACCACTTGTGGGCTGGTACACTCCTGACAAAATCTTGATGAGAGTCGATTTCCCCGCGCCGTTGTCTCCCAACAGGGCATGGACCTCACCTGAATAGACCTCTAGGGAAACACCGTTGATTGCATTGAAGTTCCCAAATTTCTTGACGATGTCTTGAACCTGCACCACGGATTTGGGTTCAGTCATCAGATTCCTCCGGTGATTCGTTTACGGATATTCTCGTTGGTCAACGCAGCCGTCAAAAGCACGAAACCCAGAAACACTCGGTAAAAAGACCCGTCAACGAAAGGAATGTAGAAGAAAGCTTCTCTCGCAATCCCAAAAATGACCGCACCCAGAACAATGCCTGCAATCGTACCAAACCCCCCGGTCAAAACGACTCCTCCAATCACCGCAGCGGCAATGGCCTCAAGCTCTTTCAAGTTCCCTTTCGCGGCATCCGAGGTGTTGGTTTCAAAGACTTGTGTTGCTGCGAACATCGTTGCGCAAAAAGCGGAAAACACAAACAGAGAGATCTTCACCTTGCCGGTCGGCACTCCATTTGCCTTTGCTGCGTTTAAGTCGCCTCCAGTGGAGTAAATCCAGTTGCCTGCTTGAGTCTTGCTCAAAACAACATACGCCACGAGAGCGATTATGACCCAGATCAAGACGGACGAGTAAAGTCCGGGGGCAAACTGCCTTCCATAATTGTTGATGTTCCAGCCAATCTCATAAAACCAGTCGAACAATCCTTGAAAAATGTTGCCTCCTAAAAAATCAGCAACCGGATTGAGGGAGGGCAGGGTCTCTACATACTCTTTCACAACATCCAGTTCCCGGACAGGTGGCGGAGGAATAGGGACCGGGTTCGCATGTTCTGCCAGTCGGGTCTGGAGTGTTTCCAAAAGCTGGGTATTTCCGCTTTGCTGGGCATGTTCAATATCACGACCCAAACTTTCCAGTGTTTTTTGGTGAACCATTCGCGTTTTATTTTCAGCCATCATGAAATTTGAATAACTGATTTTCTCGGAAAAGGAGCTAACTTCTTCAGGGGATAATGAATTGTAGATTTTTTGGATCTCAGCTTCGGGTAAAACTGCGACCTTGGATCGTTCGATTTCTCCATAGCCCGGTAGTTCCACGATGTTTTTTATATCCGGAAGCCCTGAAACCTGAGTTGATCCGGAAGTCTGGTCCGGTGCTTTGTTGAAGGCTCTGTAGCAGACTTCCGTCAGTCCGCGTAAAAAAAACAGAAAAGATAGAGAAACAATGAACGACGCCATCCCGGTTTTGACCACAATAAAGCCGATCAACCAGCCAAAGAAGAGGGTAAAGCAAAGGGTGATTCCTAATGCCATCCAAGGATCAGCATGGTCAATGCTGAAGATCCGGACCCATTCAAACCCCAAACCCTCTGGAGTGCTGCTCAGAATCGGCACAGAGATGTGAAATCCCCACTTCAAAATGATGGCCATGCACATGCCGGAAAAACCAACCATTGAACCAATGGAAAGATCGAATTCCCCGGAAATGATGAGCATTCCCGCTCCGATTGCAATGATTCCCAGCTGAGCAATGAGTCTGGTGTTGTTGCGAATCCCAAGCGCGTTTAAACCCGCGCCCTTAAACGGGTTCAGCGTGTCTGCACTTTCTGGAATCGAGAAAAAACCAAGAGCCAACAACAGCAGGAGCATGACCCCTAATGGACCAATCTCCGGATGCTGGAACAGAGCCGCGAATTTGTTCTTGCGGATCTGCCTGTCTGCTTCGGTTTTAGGGGAGGGAAGGTCTGGAGGCTCCGGATGGTCTGCTTGACCAGGCATCCTGTTCCTTTTCACAGCGGTGTGGAGGAGCCCGAACAGAACTCCTCCAGAAGGGTGGGTTATTTAGCGGTTGATGCCGGCTTGAGAAGCAACGGCGGAGGCGTTTGATTTGTCAACAAACCCAGGCCCGGAGGGGATGTTCGCTCCCGGAAGCAAGCCCGCATTTTGATTGTACAGGTGCAGAACGATAATCGGTATGTAGCCCTGTAGACGCTGCTGCTGATCAATGGTGTATTGGACTTTGCCGCTTTTGATCAGGTCCATGACCGCCGGAGACAGATCAAAGCAGGACAGGTGGACGCTCGCGCCCACATCATCCACAGCCTTGGCCGCCGCGTCACAGACATGGGGGCCTGCCGCGAGGAGCGCATCGATGGAGGGATCCGCCTGAAGGGCAGCCGCAGTACGCGCCTGAATTTGCGCCACGTCATTCGATACGTCAATCATCCTGGTTTTGACCGACGAGGCGTAACCGTCGCAGCGGTCAACCAGAGCCGTGTTGAAGGCTTCCTGATTCAGGCACAATGCGTTTGTGGCACCTTCCGATTTCGCACGTTCCCCGGCTTTTTGCCCGGCCAGCTTTTCGGGTTGCCCCACATGCATCAACGCCCCCAGACTCGCCGAAGACTCCAGCCCGGAATTCATGGTGATCACCGGAATTCCACTGGCCACGGCGGCTTTGATTGCTGGTCCCAGCGCATCGGCATCGGGCAGTGAAATGACCATCCCGTCAGGTTGGGTCGCGGCGGAATCAGCAATCAACTTCGCCATATCGGACATGTCCCCTGAGGGGGCATACAGATAATCAAATCTCGAACCGACGGCTCTTGCCGCATCTTCACCTCCCTTTTGGACCACTGGCCAAAAAGGATCCGTCCCCTGTGTGTGGGTGATCATGACAAAGCGCTCAGCGAAAGCCGTGCCTGCCAGCATTGCGACTGCCATGAAAGCAGTTACTAATCGTTTTTTCATCGTTCATCTCCAAAATGAAAGATTAAGAAAATCG
This sequence comes from uncultured Pseudomonadota bacterium, assembly GCA_913020725.1. Classification (GTDB taxonomy): domain Bacteria; phylum SAR324; class SAR324; order SAR324; family NAC60-12; genus UBA8110. The sequence continues at coordinate 1,118 of CAJWCD010000086.1, read as the reverse complement.
GTTCCGGACCTCCCGGAATCGCTCCCGCACCAGAATGAAATAAATATTTCACTACTAGCGACAGTGAAATTATATACATCACCACAGAAGTGTAAAGTCTTTTCTCCAGAAAAGTACTGGACGGCTTCCGATGGCTTCAAAAGCTGGGGAGTTTTCCAGCTCGATTCACACTCCCAGACGCTCCCGGAGTCCTTCGTATGAGAAACTGTACGGTTAAAATGATCACGGTTCGAACCCACGAAGTCCTTGGGAGCAGCAGGTTTCGTTCTGCTGCCCTTCGCGGGCAAGACGAAGAGGCGAAAACCCACGCTGCCACAGTGTCAGGTATTTTTCGTTCGAGAATCGCTCACTATATGCAAGTGGCAATCTTCTTCAGCTATATTATTGGAAGATCCAAGCTCATACCTTTCCATGTTTTGCTACCGTCTCAATGATAGTGTTCACCAAACCAAACTCGGATTCCGCATTGATGTCTTCTATGTACACATCCCCCGGCCAAGAAAGGTTCGAGCGTGGTTGTCCGTTTTTGATGAGAAATTCGGAAACGGTTTTAATTCCCTTTGCGGATTCAGTTGCCAGCTTTTCAAGTTCTTTTTTTGCGACTTCACGATTTGCAATGCTGTTGTGGTCAATGCGGGTTGCGCCGATGCCAAGATAGAGCGGTTTTTGGCGGTCAAGTGCCTGTTCCACGTAGACGGTAATCGGAGATTGGTCGGCATCCAGTTTGATGATGAACTCAGTACAGAGACTCAGTTTGAAATCAATCAATTCGTTCAGAGCATTAGTTGAGGATTGAGTGCTGCTTGTTTCTGGATCGGTTTGTTGTCCTCGACGATTGCGCCGCCCTGTTCCCCGACGCCCTTCCACGTGGGAGGTTTTTGTAGTCATATCACCTCGATAGTTGGCAACAAACACCCGATTTCCCCAAGGAAATTCCTGAATCATTCGAAGTACAGGACAAGCCGCGATTTGTTGAACAATATTTGGACTGATGAATAAAGGAGAGCCCGAAGCATCAGAAAGATCGAGCCAGATATTTGGAAATTTTTGCACTAACCGTTCACACCAGGGAACGATTATTTTTTCAGTTAAATGTTCCAGAAATTCAACCACAAAAT
>CAJWCD010000085.1:0-16225 GCA_913020725.1 uncultured Pseudomonadota bacterium | reverse complement strand
CGTCCTTCAGGTGTTCGATCACACGAAGAACATAACTTACCGCGGGGCCTTTTCAGACAACAGGTGTTGCAATAACCGGTGGAATGCGGGATAACAGTCTTGTCATGCAATCCGGAGCTTACCAAAACGGCACATGGGTTGTGGGGGTTGCCAAAGCCGGAAACGAGGAAGGGGTGCCCATGATTGGAGGCTCACAGATCATTGCTCCTTCCGGAGAGATCGTTGCCATGTGCGTCACGGAGGAGGAGGAACTGATCACCGCACGCTGTGATCTTGACCAGTGTGCGCCCTCCAAGTCCACCGTCTTCAACTTTGGGTTGCACCGAGAACCCCAAGCCTAATCACCTGATCACCGCCACGAAGGGAGTGATCAGTCCGGAGGAAGCCGTCGCCATTGATCAGACGCACCTTCAGGAGCAATCCTAATGAACCCTTAAACTTGCCAACAATCCCAACCATGCCACAAAACCAACCCGCCGACCTCATCCTCCGCAACGCTCGCCTTATTGATGGCACGGGCGCAGCTTCCCGACACGGCGACGTGGCCATTCGAGACGATCGCCTGCTTGCGGTGGGGGAGGTTGGAGGCCTTTCGGCCAGCCGTGAACTTGATGTCGGAGGCAAGGTGGTCTGTCCCGGATTCGTGGACACGCACACGCATGACGACCGCGTTTTGCTTTCCGATCCAAAGATGAGTTGCAAGGTCAGCCAAGGAGTCACCACGGTCGTGACGGGCAACTGTGGCATCAGCCTCGCTCCGCTAACGCTGGATGGCCGTCCACCCTCGCCGCTGGACTTGCTGGGCAAGCGCAAGGATGAATTCTTTGCAAGTTTTGGGGCCTACCTCAAGGCGCTGGACGACGATCCCCCTGCGCTCAACGCCATCTGTCAAGTAGGGCACACCACGCTCCGGGCCTCGTCAATGGACTCCTACGACCGTCCGGCAACTGCGGATGAGGTGCGAGAGATGCGAAAATCTCTGGAGGATGCGCTGGCCGCAGGAGCCTGTGGGATGAGTACTGGACTCTACTATCCTCCTGCTAAAGCGGCACCCACCTCGGAAGTCATCGAACTCGCCCGTGCCCTCCACAACCAACGAGCGCTCCACTCCACCCACATGCGCGACGAGGGTGAGCAGATTGTGGACGCGCTCCGGGAAACCTTCAGCATCGGAGCTGAGGCCGAGGTGCCGATTGTGATTTCGCATCACAAGTGCAGCGGTGAACCCAGTCATGGCCGCTCTCCGGAAACCCTCGCCCTGATCGATCAAGCCCGGAAGGGACAACCTCTGGGCTTGGACGCCTATCCCTACACCGCCGGTTCTACCGTCCTTTCCGCCTCTCGTCACCTGCAGGCGCAGAAGGTGTTGATCACCTGGTCAGAACCGATGCCGCAGGCTGCAGGCCGGGAACTTTCCGAAATTGCTGATGAGTTGGGAGTGAGCCAACAAGAGGCCATTGATGCACTCATCCCTGGAGGGGGGATTTTCTTCATGATGGACGAGGCCGATGTGCGACGCATCCTCGCGTATCCGCAAACCATGATCGGTTCGGACGGACTGCCTGCCGATGTTCACCCCCATCCTCGGCTCTGGGGTACCTTTCCGCGAGTGCTGGGGCACTACGCCCGGGACATCAAACTCTTCAGCTTGGAAGAGGCCGTGCGCAAGATGACCTCCCTGCCCGCCGCCTGCTTTGGCCTCAAGGATCGGGGCATCCTCCAGCCCGGAGCTTATGCGGATTTGGTGATCTTCGATCCGGACACCATCATAGATAGCGCCACCTTTGACGATCCCATCCGTCCCGCCCAAGGCATCGAGCAGGTCATGGTGAATGGTCGGGTGGTCTGGAAGGATGGACAACACACTGGAGTTCGTCCGGGCCGTGCACTGCGGCTACAGGACTTGGCTCCATTCCGTTTTGACAACTCCTGAGATGATTCCGTCTCGAAATTTCAAATTTCAGAAAAATCCCAATGAACGACATCGCAACACTTTCATCAGCGACCCCCCCTTTGAGCCGTGACGAGTTGAAGGTCCGGGTTGACGGCTTGCCGCGCGTTTCACTGGCACACCTGCCGACTCCTCTGGATTTCTGCCCACGGCTGAGCAAAGAGCTGGGTGGTCCCAACATCTACATCAAGCGCGATGACCTGACGGGCTTGGCCTTTGGAGGTAACAAGACCCGGCAGTTGGAATTCCTGCTTCCGGAAGTCGTCCGGCAGAAAGCGGATGTCTTGGTTGCCGGTGCCTACACCCAGTCCAACTGGTGCCGGCAGATCACTGCCGCCGCCCAAAAGCTAGGGCTCGACGTGGTGCTGGTTCTGGTCCACGGTGAGAAAGGAACAACCCGCCAAGGGAATCTCTTGCTTGATGACCTGATGGGTGCAGAAATCCGAGTTGTGGAGATCCCGGACATTCAGGAACTTCCACCGTATATTGAGGAAGAAGCAGAGCGCCTGCGCAAGCAGGGTCGCCGCCCGTACATCATCAGTCCCTTCAAACCAGAAATCCTTGCACAATGTGCCGTCGGATATGTGGATGCGTCTATCGAGTTGGATCAGCAACTGGACGCCTTGGGAGTACAAGCGGACTATCTTTATGTTTCCGGAGCGAACATGACTCCGGCAGGCTTGACACTGGGGATGCGTTTGCTGGGACGAGCCACTCAGGTGGTGGGCATCTCCCCGGTGCGCTGGCGGGAATCGCGGTCGGTGGACATTGCCCGTATCGCCACTGCCTCTGCCAGACTACTTGGAGTTGCGCTCGAACTGGCTCCGGAGGAAATTAACTGTTCCGAAGACTATATCGGCCCACGCTACGGGGTGGTGACTGCGGAATCCCGTGAGGCTCTCAAGCTGGTTGCACAAACCGAGGGCATCTTTCTCGACCCCGTTTATACCAGCAAGGCAATGGCCGGGTTGATTGATCACATTCGCAAAGGGCAAATTGGCCAAGGTGAAAACGTGGTGTTCGTCCACACTGGAGGGACTCCCGCACTTTTTGCCTATGCGGAGGATTTGCTGGACGGATATCATGAAAACTAGGTTGAATGTCTACGAGCGGCTGGGAGTCCGCACCATCATCAACGCCAAGGGGCCAGCCACTCGATTGAGCGGCGGACTGATGGCGGCCGAGGTTGCCTCCGCCATGCAGGAGGCAACGCAACACTGTGTGGACATGACGGAACTCCAGACCCGTGCCAGTGCGATCATTGCTGAAATCACTGGTGCGGAGGCAGGCTGTGTCACTTCTGGAGCGGCGGCAGGCTTACTGCTTGGAACGGCAGCGTGTGTCGCAGGGCTCGATCCGGCCAAGATGAACCGACTGCCAGACACGTCCGGGATGCGGAATGAGGTCGTGATGGTCCGAAGTCAGCGCAACCTCTACGATCACGCGATCCGAGCAGTAGGTGTCAAGCTCGTGGAGGTGGGGCTACCGGATCGCTACAGCGGAGCCGGCATCCGCGATGCCGAACCGTGGGAAATCGCCGATGCCATTGGCGAGAACACGGCTTGTGTCTTCTATGTTGCCCATCCCCAATCCCGGCCGGCTCTCAAAGACATCGCCAAAGTTGCTCGCGCTGCTGGCATTCCAGTGCTGGTAGACGCCGCCGCACAAGTGCCTCCAATCGAGAACCTGTGGCGCTTCATCGAGGAGGGTGCCGATCTTGTCGCCTTCAGCGGAGGCAAGGCCATCGGCGGGCCACAGGGGTCCGGGATTCTTTGTGGGCGCAGGGATCTGGTGGCCTCCGCTGCTCTTCAGAATCTAGACCAAGACATCTTCTTCGAGCAGTGGAATCCCCCTCCGGGGCTCTTTGAGAAGTCCAAGCTGAGGGGGCTCCCTCAGCACGGGATCGGACGGACCTGCAAGGTTGGTAAGGAGCAGGTGGTGGGACTGCTTGTCGCATTACAACGCTTCACCCATGATTCAGTGGAAACGCAACATCTGCAATACCAACAACTCTTGCAACACCTCTTGGAGCAACTGCGTCCGGAATTCCAAGCTTGGGTTAGAATTGTTCCGGACACTGGAACCGAAGAACCAAAACTGCATCTGACCCTTGACAAGGGAGATAGGGATGGAGCCTTCAAACTCCTTCTCGAACTACAAAAGGAGAATCCCAGCATCCATCCTGATCCGGGACAGCTAGATCAAGGCATACTGATATTCAGCGCCTCCAGCCTCAAACCGGAACATCCGGAACTAATCGCTCAGCGGCTCAATACCTTGCTTGCCAAAAAGGTTTCCGGGCCATCCAAAACCCAAGCAGGAAACCATGCCGGAATTGCTGTGGCACAACCTGAAATCCCATGAGTTGAAAGCAATGGCGGAGCAGGATGCAATAAGGTCTAATGAAGCTGCGTTTCGGCATAGACATCATGCTCGATACCTTCACGCTCCAACCCTCCGAGCCGCCGCCACTCCGCTGCCGCTAAATGGCAGGCCGCCCGTCCCTCAATGGGATCGGTGACTTGCACCTCCTCCGGAATATGATTGATCGCCTCGGGTCGGTCGAGGGAGAGGGAATCGTAGTCCACCCCCTTGTAGTCCAAGTGTTCTGGAGCGGTGTAGCGGTCCAGCTCCAGCCGAGCGTTGAGCGTTGGCGTCGGAGGTAGCCGATCCGGGTGGATGTAGTTGCTGCGCCCGCCAAAGTTATTGTAGGCGTTCCAAGTGAGATTAGAGAGCAGAACTGCGAGCTTGGCCTGTGGTTTTTTGGGAGCAACCACCCAAGGAAACGAGAAGAACTGCCCCGATTCACCGTGCAAACGGAAGTAGTAAAGTCCGGAGCGTTCCGGAGCCGTGACGAACTGTTTGTGGTTTGGGCTGGAGTAGCCGAACTTATTCCACTTCTCACCGGACATTCCCAAGCCAAGTGACCATCAGGTGCCCAAGGAGCATGGTCATTCCAGCAGCATTCTGCCACCGCCGCATTGAAATTGTTGGCTGTGGCTGGAATAATCTCAGTTTTTCAACGGATCCTTTGGCTGCTTGCCCGCATGAGCCTACCCATCCACCGCTTTGAAGCACAAGCCCGGACTGTTCTGCTGGAATCCCGGCGACTGGCGGAGCGCCGCAAGGATGCCTGGATCACGCCGCATCACCTGCTCTGGGTGCTGCTCAGTCACTCGGCCTCGCCTCCTGCCAACCTCACCCCCGGTCTCACCGCCCAGTCCTTGGAGTCGGAGTTGGATCACACCCCTGCTCCGGAACGGCAACTGAAGTTTGCCTGCGTTGATCCGTCGCTGAAACAGTTGCTCCTAAATCTCATCAAGGCCACACAAGCGCAAGCGACTCCTCCCGGAGTTTCGGAACTTTGGGATGCCTTGGGCGAGGCCGGAATTCTTGAAGACTACCAAGTCGCTGCTCCGGCCCCTGTTCCGGAGTCCAGCGAGAGCACAACCGCAGCCCCGGTGCTTTCACCGAGTGCAGGGGTTCCGGAGGTTCAAACCAGTGTTCCGCTGTTGGCAGAATTCAAAGGGCCGACCTCTCCAAACGGTTTTTCCCTGCGTGGACGTGACGAAGCGTTGCTGCGCTGTTTGCGTCTGTTGAGCAGTCGCACCATCACCTGTGTTTTGCTGGTTGGGGTTCCGGGCTGCGGAAAGACGGCCCTGCTCCGGGAACTTGCCCGTCGCTTTGTGCAGGAGTTGGTGCCCAGTCCGTTACGGGGGTATCGGCTGGTCACGAGTCTGCCCTCTCTCTCCACGAAGGGGGAGGCTCCGGACTTTCCCCAGCAACTGTTCGATGAGCTTCAGGCGCGGCCCACCCCGACGATTTTGGTGCTCGATGCTCCAGCTTCCCACACGAGTCAGCACAACCCCCGGTCTCTGTTTGTCCAACAACTTTTGGAACTGATCCAGCCACACGATTCGCTCAAACTGCTTGTCAGCCTGACGCCAGAGCAGCTTGCTCACTATCCGGACCCCCACTCGGCGAACACTCAAACCGCTCTGCTGCCGTTGCTGCCGCTCGGAGTTGAAGCCACGACTGAGGTGCTGTGGGACCACAAGTGTGTTGTTGAGGAAAGCCACAACGTTTACCTTGCTCCAGAAACCCTGCCGCTGGTGGCACGCCTTGCGCTTTCAACATCTCCGGAGCAGGCTCGGCCCAGTTCGGCGCTGGGTTTGCTGGAAAAAGCGGCCTTTGAATATGGCGTGAAACTTGACCAGTTTGCCTTGGAACATCCGGACAGCCCGCAACCCAAGCTCTTGCTGCGCCTTGCTCAACTCCAACGCAAGCAGGAAGAAGTCCGGCGCGCCGAGCAGAACGCCCTGGACCAAGGGGACTTGGACCGTGCGTCCGAGCTGCATTTTGAAACGCAGTCTGCTCTCAGCACAGAGATTGAGAACGCAAATCATGAACTTGCTCGGCTGGACGGAAAACGTTTGCTTCCGGAGTGCATCACGCCAATGTGGGTTGCTGAAATCGCCGGGCAGTTCCTTGGACAAACTCCGGAACTGCTACTGGACACGCTACCGGAACGACTGCTGCGCTTGAAGGAGCAACTCACTAGGGCAGTGGTCGGATCCGAGCCGGTTTTTGACTCGCTGCTCCAATCGTTGATGCGCATCAAAACTCCGGATGGCCACCTACGCGGGGTTCTACTTTGGGTCGGCCCACAAGGTTCGGGAAAAACCACGCTGCTCCGCGTCTTGCAAAACACTTGGTGCGGAAGCAACGCGCAGTCACTCGTCATCGCGGACGAGAGTGGAGCGGAGACTTCAACCTCTGCATCTCGAACCAAAGCACCACTGCCCGCACGGGGATTGGTGCATCTGGACCACCTCACGAAAATGAGTGAATCCGAAGTGCGGCGGCTGAAAGCATGGGTTTCTGGGGCGGATTCGCCCTTTTCTGGAACCGTGGGGGATCGCTTGCTGGTTTTGGAAGCAACACTGGATTCCGCCTCAAGCTCTCCTAGCCAAACCTCGGATTGGCTACGCTTTGTTGGGCGGCACATTCCTGTGCTTTGGCTGGAACACTTGGATGCAATCCTCACCTTTGCGCAGCCCAGCACAAGCGAGCGTCGCCGCATCGCTGAGGACATGCTGGCAAAGCTTCAGGCAAAAGCACTCCAGTCCGGAATCCGGATCACTTGGGAAAGCACCCTGCCTGTCGAGGCGGTCGGCTTGTGTCCGGAAGCCCAAGCCCGCTGGGGATTGCGCTGGAGGATTGAGGAACGGCTGGAGCAGGAATTGGCAGGGCAACTCCTGCAAGTTCGGGCATCCGGAAACCTAAACCTGAAGGTGGTGGTTCAAGACGGGAGCTTGAAACTGGTGCGGAGTGAAATTCCGGATCAGGCGTAAACTGGTCGCAATTGCTTGAGTGCGGCGATCATCAGATTCCGTTCCTGGTTGAGCTTCACGAGGTCACGAGACCAGCGCAGAGCGTTTTTCGCCGTTTCCGGAGGGAAGCCCAACTTGCCACAGATCGTGGTCAGGTAAGTGACCTCGGAGTTCTTCACCTTGCCATCCGCGGCAATCAGTTCGACAAGGTAGTAGAAGAAGGCCCCCGCCGCTTCCCGATCCACCTCAAGGTTGCCAAGGTCTGGAACCTGGCGGGTTTTCGCAGCTTCCAGCAAAACCTGCTTTTCCTCGGCGTTCTCTGCAACAATGCCCAGTGCCTCTTTCATGTAGGGCATCTCGCTGGCATCGAGCGTTTTATCGACAACCAAGGCCCCCACCATTGCACGGGCCAACCATTTTTTCCCATCTGGACTCAGCTTCTCAAGAAACTCGGGCTGAATCTTCAACTCGTACATTGGTCATTCCCTTTAAGGTGGTACAACGCGCAACGGCACCGCATGATCCGGCTTGCAGCTTCTACAAGAGACAGTAATAATGTTTTTTTGTAAACACAAGATTCTAATTTTTCACGGAGCAAAACTTGAGCGAAGAAAAACTTGAAATCAAAGGCACTGTCCTTGAATCCTCCAAAGGCATTTTCCGGGTGAAACTGGAGAACGATCATGTGGTCACCGGCTATCTTTCCGGCAAGATGAAGATGTACAAAATCCGGGTGCTGCCCGGAGATTCTGTGACGGTGGAAATCTCCCCCTACGACTTGTCCAAGGGTCGTATCACTCGCCGGGAACGTATCACGCCCTGACCCGCATTCCTCGTCCTTTCTGACCGTGTGATCCCACTGGGGTCACTTCTTGCTGCCTGAATCATGAAAAATGTGTTTGAGCGGGGTCTCGCCTCGGCCCTCACAGGACTGTTGAGTTCCTGCGATTCCGCTCCGGAGTGGTCCGTCGCCGAGGTGCTTGCCCTGTTGGAGCAACCTCCGGATGCGTCCTTGGGAGACTACGCCTTTCCGTGCTTCCAACTCGCCCGGTTTTTCCGCAAAGCCCCACCCGACATTGCCGCAGAACTTGCCGAGCAGTGGACGCACTCCGGAGTGAGTGCACACGGAGTGGAGCAGGTGCAGGCCACGGGACCCTACCTCAACTTCACGATCAGCCCCGGAGCGCTGGCAGACGCCATCCTCCCTGCCCTTGCCAGTGGAGAGTCCTTCAGTGCAGCCCAAACGGAAACCCGTGAACGGGTGATGATCGAGTTTTCTCAGCCGAACACCCACAAGGGTTTTCATGTGGGACATTTGCGCAACGTCGCGCTGGGCGATGCCCTCTGCCGGATTTTTCGCTACAACGGCTACGAGGTCATCGGTGCCAATTACATCGGCGATGTTGGCACCCACATTGCGAAATGCCTCTGGTACTACGAGTCTTTCAATCAGGAATCCCCTCCGGAGCAGCAACGCGGCGCATGGCTAGGGGAGCTGTACACCAAGGCCACACTGCTGCTTGAAGACGCACCTGCGGAGCTGCGAGAGACTTATCAGCAGGAGGTCCGGAAAATTCTGCAAAAACTGGAGGGAGACGACCCAAAACTCATCGCCATTTGGGAGGAAACCCGCCAGTGGTCCCTCGACGATTTTGCTGAAATCTACGAATGGCTGGGTGTTCACTTCGACCACATTTTCTTTGAATCGGAAGTGGACGACGAGGGCAGGAAGATGGTTTTGCAAGGCGAGCAGGACGGCGTTTTCCAATTTTCAGATGGGGCCATCGGAATGGACTTGGAGGAAGAGCAGTTGGGGTTCTTTCTGCTGCTCAAGTCGGACGGCACCACACTCTACTCCACCAAGGACCTCGCGCTTGCCAAGCGCAAGTTTGAGCAGTTCGGAATTGACCGTTCGATCTATGTCGTGGGCGCGGAGCAGACCTTGCACTTCAAGCAGGTCTTTGCAACCCTGCGCAGCATGGGCTATGCGCAGGCGGAGTTGTGTCACCATTTGCCCTACGCGCTGGTGATGCTTCCGGAGGGCAAGATGAGTTCGCGGGCGGGCAACGTCATCCTCTTTTCGCAGCTACGACAGAAAATCTTGGACTCGCTGCGGACACAGCATTTTCAGGCCCGCAAGGGGGAGTGGCCGGATGAGGAAATCGAGGAGACTTCCCGGAAGGTGGCCGTTGCTGCTCTCAAGTACGGGATGCTCGCGCAGGATCCGGCCAAGCAGATCGTTTTCTCAATGGAGGATTGGCTCAAGACCGAGGGTGACACTGGAACCTACTTGGTTTATGCCTACGTCCGGATTTGCAGCATTGTGCGGCAATTGGGCATCAAACCCTCCGCCGCTGCCGATTGTTCGCTGCTTTGCCACCCCAACGAGAAGGCGTTGAGCCGACGGCTGCTCGACTTCAACCGGGTGGTCTGGTCCGCCGGAGAGCAGTTCAAACCCTCCCTGCTGGCTCACGCACTCTATGGTTTGGCCCGCGACTTCAGCCGCGCCTACACCACCTGTTCGGTCAAGCATGCCGAAACGGAGAGCCTGCAACACGCTCGGCTCCTGCTCTTCCACGGAGTTGCTGAAACGCTCAAGCAGGGACTCCACCTGCTGGGAATCATTCCTCCAGAGCGACTCTAGTCAGCGCTTGCGCACGAGGCGTTGGGCGTAAAAGCCGTCCTCCCCGTGCAAATCCGGACGCCGCAGCAGCGGGTCGGAATCCAACTCAAATTCGGGATGCTTGGCAAGAAAGGCGCTGAGGCGTTCCTGATTCTCCGCTTGCAACAGGCTGCACGTCGCGTACACCATCCGGCCTCCGGGTTTGACGAGTGGGGCGTAGGTTTCAAGGATCTCCGCCTGCAAGCGTCCCAAACGTTCGATTCCGGACTCGCTGAGCGACCACTTCTTGTCCGGGTTGCGGCGGATCGTGCCTGTGCCGCTGCACGGGGTGTCGAGCAGCACGGCATCGAAGCTGCGATGCAGACGCTTGAAATCCTTGGTTGATTGCACCAGCTTGGCCTGATAATTTCCAACTCCGGCCCGCTTCGCCCGTCTGCGCAGTTCCTTCAGCTTCCAATGGACCACGTCCAGTGCCAGCAGCGTCCCCCGGTTTTCCATCAGCATCGCCAAGTGCAGGGTCTTGCCACCCGCGCCCGCGCAAGCATCTGCAACGCGCTCGCCCGGACGAGGGTCGAGCAGCAGCCCGACACGCTGTGAGGCGAGGTCTTGCACCTCCAGCCAGCCCTTCTGGAACGCCTCGGTGCGAAACACATTCGCTCGCTCCCACAGCACAAGTGCATGGGGCAGGTCCGGGACTGTTTGCGTTTCAATCCCGTCTTGTTGCAAGGCGTGTCGCACCTGCTCGCGGTTCGTTTTCAGCGTGTTGACCCGCAGGCAAACCGCAGCGGAATCGTTGAGGGAGGCCAGCACCGCTTGCGCCTCGTCGCCGTACTCCTCCGTAAATTTCAGGTGTAGCCACTCCGGAAACGCCACCTCCTCCCACGGCATCAGTTCGAGCCGTTTCCATTGGGAGCGCCAAGCGTCCGGTGAAGGAATCTCAACACCGTTTTCCGCAAAAAACTGCTGCAAGAAATCCGTGGGATCGGCTCCGTGTCGCCAAATTTCGTAGGCCGCCCAGCGTCTGAGCAGGGTTGCAGGATTGCGCAGGTTGCCATTGTCTCCGGACATGCGCTCCACGCGGTTCCACCAGCGCACAAGGTCGTAGCTGCGTTCGGCGACAAAGGCCCGGTCGTGTTTGCCCCAGCGTTTGTTGCTCCGAAAAATCGATTCGATGGCCTTGTCGGCGGGCTTGTGATGGCCGAAAACGGAGGAGAGCACCTGCGTCACTCCTTGCACCAGCGAGGGGCGGTAAACAGGTTGAGTGGCGTAGCGTTCAGACATCCAGTGCGTTTTGTCGTTCCCATTCAGAGAAATGCTGCATGTACTGATTCCACTCATCCAGCTTGAGCTTGACGAAGGAGTCCGCAAACTCGGCACCGAGGATGCCGCGCAGAGTCTTGTTTTTTTGGAAAGCCCGCAGTGCGTCAAGCAGGTTGAACGGCAGTTTGGGAGCGTTCCTGACCTTGTGCCCCTCGGCGTACATGTCGAGGTCAATGCGCTTGCCGGGATCGGTCTGATTTTCTACGCCCCACAAGCCCGCGCCAATCAAAACCGCTTGCAGCAGGTAGGGATTCGCCGCGCCGTCGGCAAGCCGCACCTCGATGCGATCCGAGTCCGGAATGCGGATCATGTGGGTGCGGTTGTTGCCGGAGTAAGTGACGGTGTTGGGTGACCAAGTGGCTCCAGAGGTGGTGCGTGGCGCGTTGATGCGCTTGTAGCTGTTCACCACCGGATTGGTGATCGCGGCCAGACTTTCTGCGTGCTTGAGCAGTCCGCCGATGAAGTGGTAGGCGAGTGCGGAGAGTCCGAGTTCCCCCTGCGCGTCTTCCATCAGGTTTGTCTTGCCGTCCTTGCTCCAGACTGAAACATGCGCATGGCAGCCGTTGCCGGTCAGCGTGGGCAGCGGCTTGGGCATGAAGGTGGCCCGGAAGCCTTGGCGTTCGGCAATGGTCTTTGTCATGTACTTGAAGAAACTGTGGCGGTCGGCGGTTGTGAGTGCATCAGAGTAGTCCCAGTTCATTTCAAACTGCCCGTTCGCGTCCTCGTGATCGTTCTGATACGGCCCCCAGCCAAGCGTTTGCATGTGGTCGCAGATTTCGGCAATCAGGTCGAATCGTCGCATCAACGCTTGCTGATCGTAGCACGGTTTGGGCTGGAGATCGGCAGTGTCCGCAACGGCGGTGCCTTCCGGCGTGAGGATGAAGTATTCACACTCGACCCCAGTGTTGACCAGGTAGCCCTGTGCGTTTGCAGTGGCCAGCACACGCTTGAGCACCGCACGTGGACTGTGCTCAACAAGCTTGCCGCCCAAGTGGATGTCGCTCGGTAGCCACCCCACCTCCGGTTTCCACGGCAACTGAATCAGCCGCTCCGCATCCGGAAGCCCAAACATGTCGGAATCCGCCGGGGTCATGTCGAGGTGCGCGGCGAAACCCGCGAAACCTGCGCCGTCCTGCTGCATACCCGCGATGGCGGAGGCGGGCACCAGCTTCGAACGGACCACGCCAAACAAGTCTGTGAAGCTGATCAAAAAATAGCGGATGCCCTTTTTCTGGGCGACCTCTGCGAGATTGACACTCATTTTCTGCCTCTTTTGGTTTGATGCAGTTCACAGCCTGACGTTCGCCAGAACGGCAAGGTTGCTGTGTTGGAGCAGGGGCTCAACTCGGAAAGTCCAGAGCATCCCACTCCAAAACCTTGTAGAAGTTTCGGAGTCAGATTTCAAGTGGGAACCAACGTCTTGATGGTTGGCATCGATTCCTGATTCGAGTCGTTCCTGCATTGCTGTGATCATAAGAGGGGTTTTCTGGGACTGTAAGTCTCAGATTTCAGGTATTTTCTCTGCAGTCAATTTTTTTTAAAAAAGATGTTGACATTGCCTCGGGTTTACGCAGACACTAAAAATAAAGGAGGGTAGTAGCAAGCCGCAATCCCGCTTTTGGAATTGTGCAGCTGTTGCCTCAAGTCTTCTGTGACTCGCACCGGAGGGGATATGTTCAAGCGTATCTTCCTCAGATGGAACGGCTCCAGAAACTCCCCCCCATGCCGCTTCGTCTGGTTCCTAGCAGCGTTGCAAGACTCCGCTTGGAGTTGCGTTCCGCATTCTGCCTTTGCTCTCTGCCCGCTGGCGGGTGCTCCCCCTGCTGTTTCTAGTGATTTCCTCAAAACTCGACCCTTCTGTTTAGGGCGGGCACCACCCGGGACTGTGGATCGTTTGGTGCGCTGATTCGAAAGGCGATTTAGCGCTGTTTGCTCCAATCTTTTTGCAGGAGGTCTTATGCCGCAAGTTGCAACCCCACAAGCTGCTTTGCAGACCAACCCCCAGTCGTCCGCTCCTGGGCAGGGCACCCTCGTTGATTTGCTCAACCGCAAAAAAGGCGGTGAGGTGGTGACGGTGGCGCCGGAGTGTTCCGTGGCCATTGCTGTCCGCACGATGTGCCAGCAGAAGGTCGGTTCCGTGATTATCGTGGAACACGAACATCCGGTTGGCGTTTTCACGGAGCGTGACGTGATGCACCGCCTTGTTGCTCCCGGGTGGGATCCAGAGACGACGAAGGTGAGTGAGGTGATGACCTCGCCCTTTGCGTCCGGTCCTCCCGAGATGAGCATCCGCGAGGCCGCAGAGTTGATGAGCCAGAACCGCATCCGGCACTTGCCGATTTGTGTGCAAGGCCAACTGCTCGGTCTCATCTCATCGGGAGATGTGCTGGCATGGAAGCTTGAGGAACAAGAACTCTCGCTCCGGCATCTGGAAAACTACTGTTTTCGACATTAGAGCAGGACGATGTGGTATCTCTGGTTTGACTGGCATCCTCTAGACGAAGTCACGGAATGCTCCCGCCACTGTGGAGACCCGGACGTGGAACGTGTACGGTTGCCCCGCTGCCAACGCCCGCTGGTGTGGGTGCGGAGGCAACCGCTGCCGGAGTTACCGCCGTCCGCAGATGAACACGATGCCTCGCTCCTACTCCTGCGAGAGCAGGACTCACCGTTTCGCTATCCTCCCGTGTACGCCCATCCACCGCCTGAGCGTGTGGTTTCCCAGCGACTGTAGTTTCTTGAAACCGAAACCTCCTTTTTCAGAAAAACTTCATGGAGACTTATTACGATTTTGAGCGGTCGGCAACGACCAGTGATCCAAGGGCGCACCTGCCCGCCATGCTGCTCCAGCCCCTTGACGATGAACACAAGGAGTACGAACTGCGGGGAGACACGGGCCGGGTGGCGCTCATCCACATGGACGATCAGCGGTTGAACGACCGCTTTGAGGTCAAGGTGGACACTGGATCGGAGCATTATCATCAGCACGCGGACCCCGACGGTTCGGGCAAGATTCACCTGGACGCCGAGAAAAACGAGGTCTTTAGCGCGGAAGAGCAGGGTGTGTTGCGACCCACCTTGTGCATTGATCACCGCGACCACCACTATCGGTTGCAGTGTGGGTTGATGTCGCGCAAGTTCGTGCTGAAGGAAGAGTCGAACCAGAAGCTGGGAACGATTGCTCCAGAATCCTTCTTTTCCAGCAGCTACCTGGTCCAACTTCCGGAGAGCCTGCCGCTGCTGCTCAGGGTGTTCATGACCACCCTGGTGCTTGGCGAGACGGAGGAACTCCGGGCCCCCTTGGAGACGATGCCGTACTATTTCCACGGCTGAGTCGGGCGGAAACACGGGTGCGCACCAGACGCGCTGGATGAACCTCTGGCAAAGAGGTGTGTATGCAGTGGAAAAAAGCGTTCCGGAAGGTTCGGAACTGGTGATGCGTTAACCCAAAGAATCACTGGCGAAGGCCATGACCAAACCACACTAACGGGGTTCCCGGAGAACGTTTCGACGGGAACCCCTGACTTCAGGAGGGGCCATGAGACGCTACCAGTTTCCCATTCCGTACACTCAGTACCTCGACACCACGGTCGGGCCGTTCAGCCGTTGCCGCCGTGGGCACTCGACCTCCAGCGGCTCATCTCGTTTTGCCGGGCACTAGTCCTCGCCCGCACCCGTGCGGCGCGTCACCGGCTTCGACACCATCATCCCGTACCCTCGTGCTGAACACCTCTTTCTTCCGGATGTCGAGGACATCTTGGAGGTGGCACGGGAGACGGTTTTGTTCGCCTGAACGGCTCAGGCGTTTGTTTACTCCAACCCAAGGAGGACTATGGAAAAGCCGAGACTGACCATTCACCCAGCACGCTCGCATGAGGAGCTTGAGGATGCGATCCGCATGTTTCTTGCCAAGGGCGGATCGATCACGGTGCTGGAACCCAAATCCACGGCCTACCCCATAGGTTGGTCCGCTCAGTATGAGTTGGATGAGTTGTTCCCGGGCCTTGGTCTAGGTATTCCGGCGGAGTTCGGGGAATCCTGATCGTCCGTAGAACATGCGCTATTTCAAACTCCCAGATTTGGGCGAGGGACTGCACGAGGCAGAGATCGTCGAGTGGCACGTTGAGGAAGACGATTCCGTCTCGCTGGAACAGCCCCTCGTCTCTGTGGAAACCGCGAAGGCGATTGCGTAACATCAGTTCATAATTAAAAAAGTTTTAAAAAAAGTTGACAGTGTTTTTCCCCCTCCGTACAATTTGACGCAGGAGGTAAAAATTCGCTGAAGATTCTCCGGAAGTTTCGAAGATGATTGTATCATTCCTGACTCAGGAATTCAAACAAAGGAGTAAAAAATGGCGATCGTAGAAAATATGTAACTATTCAGGCACCTTACCTCTGTTAAATCAGTGAGTTACGGCTTCGAGAAGCGTTTTTTCATCTTGAATACATGTAAATTTAGCATAGTCCCCACAAAAAATATCACTAAAATTAGTGTTAATAGATATCTGAATAGTTACGAAGTATATTCATTTTAAAAAAGCCATTGGACGCTTTAGGCTGGCATTTTTTACAAAAATTCCGAAACTTTCGTAAGAATCAAGTGCTTCTGATAAAAACCAGTTCTTATACTCAGGCATCCGTAGTAGAAATAAGGATAATTAGACTGTCGTTAAACCTATTTTTTATCTTTATATTTACCTCATTGGTTGGATGTGCCATTTCGCTCCCTTATGTGCCCGAGTCACAACAGTTAGAGCGTGGTAGTCTACCGCTGCCGGATGTGTCAGTGGAGGTGCCGCATCTGCGACCGTGCACTGACTCATCTAACCACACGCTGCAATTCAATTCTAGCTACCCGGTGACAGTACTGGTGCACGGCTGCAATGGCTCTGCCGGACGTTTTCGTTCGTTGGCCCAGTTGTATGCGTTTCATGGGCAGCAGACAGTATGTTTCAGCTACAATGATCGCGACAGCCTAGTCGACATCTCCGGTCAACT
>CAJWCD010000084.1:0-16465 GCA_913020725.1 uncultured Pseudomonadota bacterium | reverse complement strand
TCATCTTCATTCTGGCTCGTTGAAGCCGAAACTTCGAGGAGGAACCATTCCATTGAGGCCATCATTCCTATGCTCCATCTTCTATACAGGGGTATCCGTTACGCACAATTGA
This sequence comes from uncultured Pseudomonadota bacterium, assembly GCA_913020725.1. GTDB lineage: Bacteria > SAR324 > SAR324 > SAR324 > NAC60-12 > UBA8110. Next base: position 16,353 of record CAJWCD010000084.1, on the reverse strand, counting down.
GGGACGCGCATTCAAAGATTCCACGTCGAACCCTGCCAACTGTTTATACGCTTGTGCTGTTTGCTCCAGTTCCTTGTGACTGAGGATGTCCTCGATGGTTGCAAACCCTTCCGGAGCACGTTCTTCGACCACATCCAGCACTTTGTCCGGACCATCTGCACGATTGGCCAACACGATTTTGGAGGTTGCTGAACGTCGATCCGCCTCGTAGGCTTCCAACGCTTCCGGAACCATGCCCTTTTCAGCAATTTCTCGGGTGAGGATGCGGGCATCAAGGACGGCTTGAGACGCACCGTTGGACCCAATCGGGTACATGGGATGCGCGGCATCCCCCAGCAAAGTCATCCGCCCATGCGTCCACTGCGGCAAAGGATCGCGGTCGACCATTGGGTACTCGAAAACATTTTCAGCGTTGCGGATGAGGTCCGGAATGTCGAGCCAGTCAAAATGCCAGTCTGCGAATTCTTGCAGAAAATCCTCAAGCTTGCCACGGCGGTTCCAATCCTCCCGATTCCAAAGGTAGTCCGCAGGAAAGGAGAGATCGGCAATCCAATTGATCAGGGCTTGGCCATTTGAGGAGTCCGTGATGGGATAGCAAACGAATTTTTTGGCTTTGATCCCGGACATCGCCATCGTACGCCCGGTCAGAAAGCTAGGAGCGCTTGTCACTCCACGCCACATCACCGTGCCGCCCCAGCGTGGTCGTCCTTCGTGGGGATAAAGCTGGGCGCGTGAGGTGGAGTGGATGCCATCGGCTGCAATAAAAAGTGCCCCCTCGGCGGTTCCACATGGCTCTTCGGAGGCCGTGTCAACGAGTTGGAGGATGAGCTTGTTTTGGGTTTCGTTCCATGTGCCAACCGTGGTTCCGGTATGGACCGCTTCACGTCCAAGGCGCTCCAAGACTGCTTGATACAGCAGCATCTGTAACTTGCCGCGATGCACCGAGAATTGTGGCCAGTTGTAGCCTGCGGCTAGACCCCGGGGTTCGGACCAGATCAGTTTTCCGTGTTTTGAAAAGTAGGAGACTTCTGCCGTCCGGACTCCGATGGCTGCCAGCTCATTAGCAAGCCCAAGCTCAAAGAGTTCCCGAACAGCATGGGGTTGCAGATTGATGCCGACACCAAGGGGTTGGAGTGCCTGAACAGATTCAAAGACCTGAACCGGGACGCCGATTTGATGGAGACTCAGAGCCAAGCTCAGGCCACCAATACCGGCTCCAGAAATCAGTACTGTCATGGCAGGAAGTGCGGTTTATTCAAAAAGGAGCAAGGGTGAGGTAAGGTGCAGCGACGTCATCGTGCATCTTCGATGAATCCCATGTTTTCCAAACGAAAGCGATGAATTTCTCCGGTTTCCAGATCATACTCCTCGCGCTCCCCTTGTTTCGGAAATCCCCAACCGTAAAGGTGCAGATGCAGCAGCGGTTGGTCGCTGAGGGCGTGGATCGAGTGAATCCCATCGGCCAGCATCGACACGGCGGTTCCGGGGCACACATCCAACTCGCCCTTGAGCTTGAGTTCGGCATGTCCGGACGTGGAGCCTTCGTCCATACGCTCGTAAAGTCGGTGGTGTTCCACTCCGATCACTCCTCCGACAATCGCCCAAGAACCCCCGTGGTTGTGCGGACGAGAGACTTGCCCCGGAAGTCCGCAGTTCACATACAGCGAGCAACGGCCATCGGGGTCTTCTTGGATCAGGTAGATGCACCCAACCCCCTTGTCCGGAAGCGGAAATTCCTCAAAATTGAAGAGATCGGTGCGGGTGCAAAGCTGGAGCAACACCGCTTTTGTGGCTTCCAAGGAAGCGACGGAAACCTCCGTTTCCATGAGGGGCCTCAAAGCCCGCATGGATGAGGCGACTGCCTCGGTTCGTTCTGGTTTTCGGGACATGTCGGTTCCTAAGTGATGTGGGATGGCCGTACCGCTTGCCCGTTTTCGGCAGACTCGAAAACGGCTAGGGTGGCGGCCAAGGTTCGTGCGGCGTCTTGTGCCGAGATTCTGGGGGATTCCGCTCCGGAAATCACCTGACAAAAATGCTTGATCTGTGCGACATACGCATCATTTGAGTCTGTCGGAAAAGACTTTGGGGTCAAGGGCTGATTCCAGTCTGCCGGAGTCTCGGCGGACCACAGGATCAAGTGGGGAAATTCAAGTGCTGCCTTGGAGCCCAAAAACCGATAGACGTTCTGCCCGGATTTCGGGAAGTTCGGATTTTCTCCGGTGGCCTGCTCCCACGTCCAAGGGGAAGGAGCCGAATCGGAAAGCAAAAACGTCCCCACGGCTCCAGATTCAAACTCCAGGATCACTGCGGCGGTTTCTTCTTTGGGGTGCCCCCGGAGTCCGGATTTGAGCAATGCCGAAACCGTGCGGATCTCTCCACAGCAATAGCGCAGGGTGTCGAACTCGTGAATCAGGTTGGTGAGCACCGGACCCGATGAGCGTAACTGTCGCCAATCCGGTTCAAAATAGGCCTCGGCCTTCCGGGTGGCCCACTGTCCGGAGACGCCAAGCAACGTGCCCAACTCGCCGTTTTGGAGCAGTTCTCGTGTGTGTTGGACGACGCTGTAGTAGCGTCGGTGATGCCCCACCAACACATGCCGGGACGCTTTGTTGGCCGCCGCAATGATGGTTTCCGCTGCTTCCAGAGTGGCCGCGATCGGCTTTTCCACCAGAACGTGCGCTCCGGCTTCCAGCACAGCAAGCACCGGCTGCACGTGATGCTCGGTGGGGGTGCAAACCAGCACACCGTCCGGCTTTGCCTGAGCAAGCATGTCCGCCGTCTCGGCATAAAACGCGACCCCGTTTTGCTGCGCCAGTTCCCGAACCTCTGCGTTCGGATCCGCAATGGCCCCCAACTCGGCTTCCTCCACATTGGAGAACGCTTGCATGTGACGTTTGCCGATCACTCCCAGCCCCACGATGGCCAGCCTCACAGGATCCATCGCTGAGCCTTGTGGAAATCCGGCCCTGCATCTGTCCAATGCAGCATGTCGCAAAGCCGGACTGTCAATTCAATTGTTTGGGAAGCCAAGTGGCGACTTCCGGAACGGCAATCAGCAGGATCAGCACCAACAGTTCGATGAGAATGAAGGGCAATGCCGAAGCCACCACCTCCCCCAGCGTCACATCGTAGGGGGCGACCCCTTTCATCACATAAAGCAGCAGTCCAAACGGCGGAGTCAGCAGGCTGATTTCCATCGTGATCAGCATCAGCACCATCAACCAGATGACATCAATGTCAAAGACCACCTGCAAGGATTCGCCACTCAACAAAAAGAACGGCAGGGTCAACAGCAACATGCTGACTTGATCCATGAACGCCCCCAGAAAGAGCAGCACGCCCATCATCATGATCACAACGGTGAGCGGAGTCAGGTCCATTGTGGTGACGTAGCGCAAAAGCCCATCCGTTGCCCCGGAGTTGGACAACGCCTGACTGAACACCAGCGATCCGGCGATGATGAAGAGGATCATGATGTTGATCTTCGCGGTCTCCATCAGTGATTTTGCAAGCTCCCGCCATGTGAAGTCGGCACCCTCGATGCCCGTGATGCAGATGGTTTTGCGGAAGATTTTGAAGAAATAACACGCCCCCAGCGCCGCGAGACAACCCATCGCGGCAGCTTCGGTGGGAGCTGCGATCTTGAAGAAAATGCTGCCGACCACGACCACAAAGATGATCATCAGTGGCAGGATGTAGAGCAGGAACGGAAGAATCCGATTGACGAAGCGGCGGGCGCTTCCGGAGTAGGTCCACGACCACACTTCGCCTGCGTTTGTGTTCACAGAAACCGTGATCGGCAAATCAAGCCCGGATTCGTCCCGCTCGTAAGTGGGCGCAAGCTCCGGATTGATTATGCAGCGCCCCACTACATAGGTGAAGAACAGCACCGCCATCAGCACTCCAGGGACAATCCCGGCAATCAGCAGTTGCGCAACCGATTGTTCTGCAAGGCTCGCCAGCAGCACCGCAAGCGCCGAGGGCGGGATCAGCATGGCGATGCCCCCCACCGCCATGATCGGTCCCATCGAAATCACCGGCTTGTAGCCGCGTTTCATCATGTCCGGCAACAAAACGGAACCGAGAATGGCCGTGTTGGCAATCGTCGATCCGGAAAGCGAGGAGAAAATGGTTCCTCCAACAATCGAGACCACGGCCAATCGTCCAGGAATCCGGGAGATCAAGCGATCAATGGCGCTGATGGCCTTGAAGGCGACTCCGGTTTGCAAGAGGATTTCCCCCATCCAAAGAAACAGGCAGATGGGCGCCAGCGTGAACTTGATTGCATTGTGGAACTCCAGTGGCATCAGCACGAGACCGATGTCTCCGCTGATGAAGAGAAACGTGCCCAGAATATTGGCAGCAAAAAAGGCGAACGCAACGGGTAGCCCCAAGAACATGGCGGTGCAGACGGTGCCGAGCAGCAACACGAGGGCGAAGTACCATTCCATCGCTTAGAACCCTGCCTTGGAAGTGTCCAGTTCGGCTTCGGCAGCCGCGAGGTGGGAACGTCGGAAGCGTAGCAGGAACTCGATAGTCAGCAGCAGGAACGAGAGCGCAAACACCGCCATCATGATCCAAGTGGCGATGCGTAAATCCTTGTCCGGCAGGGTGCCATCCTCAAACTCCCAAAGGGTGATCCGCACCCCGTACACGAACAGTGCTGTACAGATCAGCGTCCCCACGAGGTCCATGAATTTTTCCACCCGCGCGGCCGCTTGTGGCGAGAGGGCCGAGGTGATGACGTCCACCTTGACGTGCGCCCCTTGGTGCAGCACCCACGGGGCACCGACGAAGACTCCGAAGTAGAGGGCGTACTCCACCGCCTCATGAAGCCACCAGATGCTCCCCCATCTGACTTTGATGAGCAGCAGGTTGAGAGGGATGAGGAAGGCGGTCAATCCAATGGAAATTGCAACCAACGCGGCCAGCATAAGCGTGGCCCGGTTGAAGCCAGCTTCAAACGAATCCAGCGCTTGGTGCAACAATGAACCTCTGGAGAATCGAGATGAGGGTCAGTTTGTTTGGGTCTGGAAGGAGCCTGCCGGAAAGCCGACTCCTCCGCGCAGAAGTGTTACTTCGTGAACAACTTCTTCAGGGCAGGCCCATGCTCTGGACTACGCTCGATGACTTCGGCCCAACCTGCGGTTGAAGCAGCGGACAGCCATTTAGCACGGTCAGCCCCCTTGAAGGTAATGGTCTCCATCCCTTCACTGGCCATCCATGCTTTGGTTTTCTTGAGGTAGGCCTGAAAGGTGGCTCCGGTGGTTTCCGAGTTTGCCTCGAATTCCAGCCCGACCTCCATCAGGAGATCCCGCTGGGCCTGCGACAGCCGATTCCAACTCCGTTTGTTGGCGAGGGTGTGCAGGGTCGCATGGTAAAAGCCGGGTTCAACCCGATACTTCGTGACCTTGACCCAAGCAGGCACCCAGCCGCTGGCGGGCCAGCCGTAACCTTGCACCGTGCCGTTTTCCATGTAGGTGTAAACCTGTTGGATGTTGGAGGTCTGGACCGTTGCGCCCAACGACTTGAAGAACGCCGTGTATACTGGGGCGACTCTCAGGTGTAGGCCCGTGAGGTCCGGCTTGCTGATCGGCTTGCTGAGCCACAGATGAAAAGGGCCGTGATCATGGTGTCGTGCAATGAAGTGGATCCCCTTCGCCTCCAGCAGTTTTTGCATGTACGCCAGCCCGCCATTCTTGCGGAGTTCGGCATAGGTGTAATCCGAAAAACGCAGCACCGGAGCTTCCGGAAGCACATTGCCGAAATAAGCCTCCGTGCAGCCCACGATGTCATAAGCGCCCTTGGCCATTTTTTGTGTGAGGGTGAATGGGCTACCAATCGCAGGCGCACCGCCCTTCAGGTCAATCTGCACCACCCCCTTGCCACGTTTGTTGATTTCTTTCACAAGCGCCTCGAAAGATCGTCCCGGAGGACTGCCAATCGGGAAGCAGCTCGCGCCGCTGAGGGTGACTTCTCCCGCAAAAACCGGAGCTGCGACCAGTCCGCTGAAGGCCATGACCAGTGCCGCGGCCAAGATTGTGTATCTCCTGATTTTCATCGCAATCTCTCTGAGTAAGGTTTTGAAAACGCTCCGTCCATGTGTCCGGAGAGCCGTTTCCCGGAAACTGCCAAAAACATTTGACACTTCCAGTCTAAAGTGGTACATAATAACCCCATTGTGCGGCTCGTCAATACATTTTTTGAATTTGAGCAAAGGAAAGGTGCCGTTGCTATGCTTCCCGGTCCCGCCACGTCAACGCCGCCCGCAATCCTTGCTCGCGAGTGATGGCGAGAAACTTCCGTTTGCTGGGCATTCCCTCGCCTTCAATCAGCGTGTCAATGTCGAGTCCAGCGTCCAGCGCCTGTTCCAAACCCATGATTGAGTAGGCTCGGTTGATGGCCTGCTTGGTCTGGGACATGAGGGACGGGTCGATCCGGGTCAGTTGCTGGGCCACCTTGAGGGCTGCCTCCAAGTGGGTTCCGTCCGGGACCACGCGGTTCACCAATCCCATCGACAGAGCTTCGCGCGCATCGACGTTGTCGAGTCCCAGCAAAATGATTTCTTTTGCCCGCTTGGGACCAACGACCCACGGCAGTAGCAGGCAAACGATTCCGGCTCCGAACCGCAATTCTGGCTCGCCAAAGACCGCATTCTCAGAGGCAATCGTGAGGTCGCAGGCCATCGCCAGTTCACACGCGCCTGCCATGACGGGGCCATGAACGGCAGCGACCGTGGGCTTGCTCAGGTGCCAGAACTTCATGCAGGCGTCAAAATCGCGTCGTAACACGGGCCGCCACTCTGCGACTCCGGATGGAGGGTTTTCCGCCTGAGCCTTGAGGTCAAACCCGCTGGAGAATCCCTTGCCAGCGCCAGTCACTATGACGGCTCGGATGTCTTCATCGGCTTCCGCTCGTTCCGCTGCCGCGATCAGTTGCCGCAGCATGGACTGATCCATTGCGTTCATGCGCTCCGGACGGTTGAGGGTGATCATGGCAACCGAGCCGTCCACTTCGTATAAAATGTAATCTGGCATTCTGCAAACGGTGTGGTGAAAAACTGGGGGCTTTGCTCAGGCGGTGCGATTGGAAATGATATTCATCGCTCTTTTCAGTTTCTTGCGTTTGACTTGATCCCCCTCCTTCATTTCCGGTATTGATTCTCCGAATGAGGGATCATGTGCCCTTGCCTGATTAATGGTTTCAGCCTCTGCTGTGCTTAAATCAATGAAGAGGTCCGTTTCCTTGGAGATCCGTTCTAGGAATCTTCTGACCACTCGAATGTAACGCTCCCTGCCATCTTCAAGTTTAACGCCGACGACGTGATTGATGGCAGCGAGCATGGCGTTGTCACTCAAAATCCTAATGAGCAAATCATTGGACTCCAGCACCAATAGTTGCTGAGCAAGCCTTGGAGTGATCATTGCTTGATGAACGACTGCGGTTGTCCGTTGGTGCCAGCGATCATGCTTTCGACCTCAACGCTTGATGGCGTGAGCAAAGCTCCGGAGCCTCCGAGCGCTTTGCTCAGGTTGCATGGAGTCGCTCAGAAAATCCTCCCAATGACAGCCGGCACAACCAAAAGCCGACAGAAAATGCGCGTAACTTTGGATCTTCCTACAGAGAATTTCAAGTCAATCGTGAATGTTAGATGCTTGAACGGTTGCCGAGAGCCGTGTACCATTGTTCATTATGACCGACACGCTTTCCGTCAAAGTGCTGCGCTCCACAGGTCCGGATGCGCCCGCAACCTTCCAAGCCTTTGTGGTGCCGTGTGCATCCCGCATGAGCGTGCTGGATGTGCTGACCCACATTCAGAGCGATCACGACTCCACGCTTGGATTCCGCTACTCTTGCCGCGCCGGCATGTGTGGAACCTGCTCGATGCGTGTCAACGGCAAGAACCGCTGGACCTGTCGCACTCCGGCAGAGCCGTTCCGGAAGCAGGGCTTGACGCTGGAGCCGCTACCGAACTATCCCGTGATTCGGGATTTGGCGGTGGACATGACGCCCTTTTTCGAGAATTATCGCAAGATGCTGCCGCAGTTCGTTCCGCAAAATCCGACACGGGAGGGCTTCGCACGAATTCGTCCGGATTCCAAGGAACGGCGTGAGATCAATCCGCACATCGAGTGCATCACCTGCGGGAACTGTTTCGGTTCGTGCAGCCTCGTGGGCGCCAATCCGGACTACCTCGGACCCGCCGCGCTCAACCGCGCCTTCACTGCCAACTGCGATTCGCGGGATGGAGCGACCGCAGAACGGTTGAACCGCCTCAATTCGCATGACGGGGTTTGGGGCTGTCACACGCAGTTCAACTGCACCGACGCCTGTCCGATGGGGATTTCCCCGACCCGCGCCATCCAAAAACTCAAACGCCAACAGGTGCGCCATGCCCTCCGTCGTTTTTTCTGAATCAAGTTCAGTCGCGGGTGCGCCGCCCCACGCTACCAGTGGAATTCTCGGAGCCGATGCGGGGACGAACCCCCGTGCTATCGAAACCGGGGTGGTTTCCAGTGGTTTGATCGAGGAGACGGCGAGGGAATTGATGTGGCGGGCGGCCATCGCCATTCCGGAGGATTTTCGGAAAAGTGTGGTGAAAATGGCGGAACACGAAACCAACCCGCTCTCGAAGTATGTGCTGGAGCAGATCGGCTGCAACTACGAAGCCGCGGTCGAGGACAAGCGTCCCATGTGCGGCGACACCGGACTGCCACGTTACTTCGTGAAAATGGGCAACGACTGTCGCCTTGAAGGGGGCTTTGCGGCGCTGGAACGGGCTTTGCGAATGGTGGTGGACACGCACATTGAAATCGCCTATGCCCACACCGGCGGGATGCCGGTTGCGATCCACACCTTCTGCTTCGCGTCACGCCGTGCCACCGCCCGCCTCACTCCGGATGGGCAGGTGCGGTTCCGCTCCGACCCGCAGTGGTTCACGCCGTATTACCGACGCGAGGGCATTGAGTGAAAAAGGTGCAACTGCGAAATTATTTGCCTTGGACGCAAGCCGAGTGCTTGGCGAATCGCACGGGGAATCACCACTTGAAATTTCGGGATACTGTCACAAAGTCCATCGTTTCTCCATCGAGCAAGGTTTTGTATGACGACCGCGTTCCACCGAGAGTCAAGTCCGATTGAACCATGCCCTGCCAGGGCGCTCAAACTGGAATTGTTGTCCCGGTCGATTTCCCGTTGACTTGCTCAAATCAAGGTGGTATTCCTAATCAAAAGCCGAAGTTTTCGGTCTTGGCCGGGGCTTTTGTCCTTCAGGTTGGCGTTTGCTTCCTGAATTCTTAACCTCAACAAGGAGTATGATCATGTTCAAAAAACCCGCGATCCTTGCCATTGCACTTGCGTTTTGCGCGTCGTTGTTCGCCGTGAATCCAGTGTCGGCAGAGACCACCCTCCGAGTGGTGATGCACTCGGACCTGAAGATCGTTGACCCGGTCTGGACCACCGCCTACATGTCCCGCAACTACGGGTACATGGTGTACGACACCCTGTTTGCACTCGACAGCAAACTGCACATTCAGCCGCAGATGGTGGAGGATTATTCGGTGAGTGACGACAAGCTCACCTACACCATGACTTTGCGCGAGGGACTGATGTTCCACGACGGTGCACCCGTGACCGCCGCAGATGCTGTGGCTTCTCTCAAACGATGGGGGAAAAAAGACGGCATGGGCCAGATGTTGATGGAATACACTGCCAATTTGAGCGCAGTCAATGACAAGACCATGAAATTGGTCTTGAAAAAGCCGTTCGGGTTGGTGCTGGATGCGCTGTCGAAGCCGAGTTCCAATGTGCCTTTCATCATGCCCAAGCGCGTGGCCGACACCCCGGCAGACGAGCAGATCAAGGACCACACGGGTTCCGGACCCTTCATCTTCAAGGAAGATGAGTGGAAACCTGGCGACCGCACGGTGTTTGTGAAGAACCCGAACTACAAGGCGCGCAGTGAGCCGTCGAGTTGGATGGCGGGCAGCAAAGCGGTGAATGTGGACCGCGTGGAGTGGATTTCCATCAAGGACCATCAGACCGCCGTAAGCGCACTGCTTGCTGGCGAGATTGATTATATGGAATCGGTGCCGCATGACTTGCTCCCGTTGCTGGAATCGGACCCGAATGTCCAGACTGCGGTGCTGAATCCGCTGGGAAATCAGTACATGTACCGGATGAACCACCTGCACCCGCCGTTTGACGATGTCCGGATGCGCCGCGCTGCCATGTGGGCGGTCAATCAGAAGGACTTTCTGCAAGGAGTGATCGGCAATCCGAAGTATTACAAGGAGTGCGCGGCGATGTTCTTCTGCGACACTCCGCTGGCGACGGACAAGGGCGCGGAGATCATGATGCGCTCGGACTACGCCAAGTCGAAAGCACTGCTGAAGGAAGCAGGCTATGACGGCACGCCGATTGTGTTGATGCACTCCACCGACCTGAATGTCCTTGCCAATCTGGCTCCCGTGGCCAAGCAGAACCTGGAACGCGGCGGCTTCAAGGTGGACATGCAGTCGATGGACTGGCAGACCCTCGTGTCCCGGCGTTCCAAGAAGGATGCTCCGGGGAAGGTCGGCTGGAACATCTTCATGACTTCCTGGCAATCTCTGGACATCCTGAATCCTATCATGGCAGCAGGTTACCGGGCAAACTGTAACAAGGCGTGGTTCGGCTGGCCCTGCGACATCCCCAACATGGAGGTGCTACGCAAGGCTTTTGCCGAGGAGCCAGATCCGGCGCAACAAAAGGCCATCGCCGAGGCGATTCAGGTGCGGGCCATGGAATTTGGCACTCACGGACACGCCGGTCAGTGGTTGGGAGTCACGGCGTGGCGTAAGGATCTGATCTCCAATGTTCCGGACGCTCCGCTACCGGTGCAGTGGGGCATTTCCAAGTAATGCCCTCCAGAGTTCCTTACGAAGAGGCTGTAACGGGCCATGTTTGGTTTTCTCGTCCGTCGCTTACTTGCCACCATCCCGGTCCTCGGCATGGTGGCCCTCTTCGTCTTCTTCATGCTGCGGCTCACGCCGGGAGACCCCGCTGCTATTTTAGCGGGAGACAACGGGGAGCCGTATCAAATCGAGGCCATTCGGGAGTCGTTGGGTCTGAACGAACCGATACCGACCCAACTGTTCATTTGGTTGGGAAATATCCTGCAAGGTGATTTAGGCGAGTCTTTCTTCTTCAACAAGAAGGTGACCGAACTGATCGCCATGCGTGTGGAAGCGACCCTCTCACTGGCCACCGTGACGCTGATTTTCACGCTTGCAGTTGCGATTCCGCTTGGAGTGCTGGCTGCCTACCGACAGGGCTCGTGGGTGGATCGGCTGGTGATGGGCTTTTCCGTGCTGGGGTTCTCTGTGCCTATTTTTGTGTTGGGATATTTTCTCATCTTCGTTTTCTCGGTGAATCTCAGGTGGTTTCCCGTGCAGGGCTTCAAGAAGATTGGAGATGGCTTCTGGCCGTTCCTGCATCATCTGATCCTGCCAAGTTTCTCTCTCGGAGTCATCTACATCGCGCTCATCGCCCGCATGACTCGCGCCAGCGTCATCGAGGTGCTGAATGAGGATTACATCCGCACTGCCTACGCCAAGGGTTTGAGCAACATGGTGGTGTTGATGCGCCACGCCTTGCGCAACGCAGCGGTCCCGATTGTCACCATCACGGGCATCGGCATCGGCCTGCTGATTGGCGGAGTGGTTGTGACCGAGAGCGTGTACAATATTCCGGGTTTGGGACGGCTCACGGTGGATGCCGTGCTGGGCCGGGATTACCCCACAATTCAGGCATTGATCCTTGTGTTTTCCTGCGTCTATGTGGTGATCAACCTCTTGATTGATCTCTCCTACACCCTGCTCGACCCGAGGATCCGGTATTGAGTACGCTTGAGGAATCCCCGCCTGACTTCGAGGTGGACAGTGCGGCCAGTGCGGCGGCAGCGTCTCGACCCCGCACAATCTGGCAACTGCTGTTGCACAATCCCAGCGTCTGTTTTGGCGGTGCGGTGTTGGCGGTGATGTTTTTGACCGCCCTGCTGGCTCCGTTTTTGGGCACGATTGATCCCAGCAACATTGATCCCATTTATCGCAACAAGGTTCCGGGCACTGAGCGTATGCTGCGACTGGAAGACGGCAGTGAGGTACCGATCACTCACTGGATGGGAACCGACATGCTCGGACGCGATGTCTACAGCCGTGTGCTTTACGGTAGCCAAATTTCACTCGTGGTCGGATTGGTGGTGGCCATTTTGAGCATCGCTGTTGGTCTTGCGATCGGTTTGGTTTCCGGCTACATCCGTTGGCTGGACGGCATTGTCATGCGCGTGATGGACGGGCTGATGGCGATTCCGGGCATCCTGCTTGCGATTGCGCTGATGTCCTTGTTCAACGCAGGTATAGGCACCGTCATCTTTGCGATCTTCATTCCTGAAATCCCAAGGGTGGTGCGCCTTGTGCGTGCCATTGTGCTTTCGATCCGGGAGGAACCCTATGTGGAAGCGGCGATTTCTGTGGGCACCTCCGTGCCGCTGATCCTCATCCGGCATGTGCTACCGAACACCATCGCCCCGCTGATCGTGCAGGGCACCTACATTTGTGCCTCCGCGATTCTGGTGGAAGCCATCCTCAGTTTTTTGGGCGTGGGCATTCCTCCGGAAACTCCAACGTGGGGCAACATCATGGCCGAGGGCCGGATTCTGTTCCAGATCTTTCCCCACAATTTGCTCTACCCCGGCATCTTTCTCGCGCTCACCATTCTCGCGGTCAATGTGTTGGGCGACGGCTTGCGCGACACGCTTGACCCGCGCATGGCAAAACGCTTGGGCTGAGAGTGATGACAGGCTCCAACGCAGGCAAGGGTGTGCAACCGGTCCTCAAGATCGATAACCTCAGCGTTGAACTGCCCAAGGGGGCGGATCGGCAACACGCTGTTGAAAACGTCAACCTTGAGGTGCGCCCTGGAGAAATCCTCTGCATCGTCGGCGAATCCGGTTCCGGAAAATCAGTGACTGGACTGAGCATCATGGGGCTGCTGCCCAAGGGGCAACTCACTCCGGTCTCCGGACGCATCCTGCTGCAAGACGAGAATCTGTTGGAAGCCAACGAGGAGCGGTTGCGGGATTTGCGCTGCACCAGCATGGCCATGATTTTTCAGGAGCCGATGACCGCGCTCAACCCCGTGATGCGCTGCGGGGATCAGATTGACGAGGTGCTACGCACCCACACTCGTCTCAACAAAAAAGAACGCGCCAAGCGGATCATCCGGATCATGGAAGAAGTCCGGTTGCCGGAGCCGAAGCGTCTGATCAACACCTACCCGCATCAGCTTTCCGGAGGGCAGCGCCAGCGCATCATGATCGCGATGGCGCTTGTGCTGGAACCCGTTTTGCTGATTGCAGACGAGCCGACCACCGCGCTCGACGTGACCACGCAGGCGAGCATCCTCCAACTCATCCGGGACATCCAGCGGGATTACCAGACCGGGGTCTTGTTCATCACCCATGACTTTGGAGTGGTCGCGGAAATTGCTGACCGTGTGGCCGTGATGCAATGGGGCAAGGTGGTTGAGTTTGGGGAAGCCAAGCAGGTGCTTTCCAATCCGCAACACGCCTACACACGCATGTTGATCGGCTCGGTGCCGAGCATGACACCCAGCCAACGGGAACGGGATGCGTCCGCGCAGGTGGTGCTGAACACCTCCGGACTTTCCAAGACTTACAGCGAACGCGCACTTTTCCGGAGCACCCGCACCGTTCATGCGGTACAGCAGGTTGATCTTGAGGTGAGGAGGGGAGAGACCCTCGGAATCGTCGGAGAATCCGGCTCAGGAAAAACCACGGTCGCCCGCTGCATCGCCCGTCTGATTGACCCCACCAGCGGTGAGATTTTTCTGGGCGGCGACGAAATCGGACAACTCCGGACGGGACAACTGCGTCCCTACCGCCGCCGCATCCAGATCATCTTTCAGGATCCGTATCGCTCGCTCAACCCGCGTCGGGTGGTGGGGGACTCCATCATCGAAGGCGCAACCAACTATGGACTTCCTAAAGAGGAAGCACTCAAACGGGCACGGTCCCTGATGGAACTCGTGCAACTCGACCCCAACGCACTGGATCGTTTTCCACATCAGTTTTCTGGAGGACAACGCCAGCGCATCTGCATTGCCCGCGCCCTGACGATGGAGCCAGAAGTCTTGATTGCGGACGAAGCCGTTTCGGCACTGGATGTTTCGGTGCAGGCCCAAGTCCTCAAGTTGCTCGATGATGTCCGGAAACGCTTCAACCTCGCGGTGCTCTTCATCACGCATGACCTGCGTGTGGCCGCGCAAATCTGCGACACTGTCGCCGTGATGAGCCAAAGCAAGGTTGTCGAGTACGGGCTCACTCACGATGTGTTCACCAACTCTCAGCACGAGTACACCCAATCTCTGCTCAACGCTGCACCCGGCAAGGACTGGGACTTCGGGCATTTCTCGCGGCCTGACCGTAAACCGTAGGGTCGTTCAACCTCCCACCGACAACCCACACCCTGCAAACGCTGCACGGGTTGCGGTTTTTTCCGCTTCGGTGAGTTGTAGCAACGGTTGCCGAACTGAACCTCCGGCCTGTCCCAGCAATTCCTGCCAATACTTCTGGTGCGCCTGTGGCTTGCCACCCGGGCGAGTCGATTTGAGCGCATTGCGCACGGGGTCAAGACTGTCACGGACGGTGCGGGCCTGTGCAGATTCACCCCGGAAGGCAAGTTCGGTGTATTCGTGCATCCGGCGATCTGCCTTGGTCTGGAGCAGGTAGGGCGGAGATGAGCAGAGGTAGAGCTGCCAGCCGAGGTCGAGGATGTTGTCAAGCCATGCTTCCTCGGACGCGGTGCTGACCAGAATTTTATCTCCGGCGAGTTGGGTCAGTTCCGTGTACATTTCACGAGGCACACTGTATTTGATGGCGACGATGTTCGGCAATTCGGCAATGCGGGCGCAGAGTTTTGGACTCATCAGGTAGCCGCTGTCCGGGTGGCTCCACATGGCAATTCCGATGTCCACCTGCTCGCTGAGGTGACGGTAGTATCCGTAAAGCGTGTCGTCCACGTCCTTGAGAAAGTGCAGGATCGGCGCGTGAACGACGATGTAATCCGCATCGATGGCCTGGGCATGTTTCGCTAGTTCGATCACGGTGTCGAGGTTTTGATCGGAACAGGACATGATCGTCGCGCCCTGCTGCTGGGTTTCCTCCACAGCCAGTTCGAAGGTGCGTTTGCGCTCTGCAAGCGACATCGAGAAAAACTCACCCTGCTTTCCGGCAATGAACAATCCCGCAATGCCTAAATCCTGAACCCAATGCCGGAGGTTGTTGCGGAATCCCGTTTCATCCAGTTGAAAATCCGGCGTGAAGGGCGTCAGCGCTGCCGCCCAGATGCCCCGCATGTGTTCCCGTGCGTAGTCCTTGGCCTCACGTTTGGAGTACTTCATTTACCTTTCCTTGCTGGTTTACTGTGTTGAGCGCCCGCCAGACGCTTGCACTCGTGAATTGCTGTCCCTCGCAGATTCAATTTGTAGGTGCAACAGGTGGTTTGATTCCGGATCATACCTGATGGGGTGCTTTGAAACCAAGGCATTTCCGGGGGTTGGTCGCTACGGGATCAGTGACGTTATCGCTTCGGTTTCTCCCGTTAGCTACCGCTTCAGCGACCACAACCTCCACAACTTCGACCTTGAACTTCCCACATTCTCTCCAAATTTCTGGATGCGGTCGTTGGCGTATTCGGTCCATACACTCTGCCGCCGGGCGTGATGCTCAAGTGCATCGGGCGTCGAACTCCCCGGCTTCCTTTCCTGCTCCTCATTCGTGAGGCGGACAATGTACTTTTTCTGCATGGCAACACTCCTTGGTTGCCCTCATGCTCTCTCAAACCCTGATAAAGTGAAACTCTAAATTTCAATCTAGGCAGAGCATAGGGTTTACTGAAAAAGTTTTTGAATTCAAGCGGGTTGAAGCAAGACGGCTTGTGATGCAACAAGACTCATTCTTTCCGCAGCCCCGGCCCTCAAGAAGAATACGCCCGTTGGGTTCTGAAATCGCTGTGCGTGCGCCAACCCCCAGAATCGCATTACAGCCCCTGCGGGAAAAAGCGTAAAAAACAGGACCAGCAGCATCTTGTCATGATGACAATCGAGGCGCTCCAGTCCAACCTCGTCGAGCAGTGCTTCAAGGTGTCCGAGGTTGCGCTGCGGCTGCCAAGCAGCACACGCTTGAACTTGCGGATGCGCTTGCTGGGAGGCTTCTTAAGCTTGATGAACTCCAGCCCTTGGCGGCGTAGCTTGCGGCGCTGCGTGCGGGGTTTCGGTGAGTTGCCGTGACGG
>CAJWCD010000083.1:0-16879 GCA_913020725.1 uncultured Pseudomonadota bacterium | reverse complement strand
TGCGGACACTGACTGGGCCTATACCTGTCAGGATTTCTCGTTTTGGCAGGTAGCCGTTGCGTACCAACGCAAGCCTTCCATCATCGGCTATGCGTTGATGCTGAGACAAATACTCGCTCAATTCTGTTTCTACTGCCTGACGTATTAATTGCTGTGCCCCGTCTCGTAACAACTCGTTCAGAACATCTGAAACACTCTCTTTATTATTGAACTCTAAAATGCTGTTCTTTCCCATAGTGGCATATCCTTTTTATTTGGTTGATTGATATTCGAAAATTCTAGTCAACCAGATATGCCGCCTTTTTTCAATTCCTCAAACACCAGATTCGATTATAACTCTGCGGATCCGCATGTTTCGCAGACGGCGGGCAAAGACTTGGCTCATATCTGTAGGGCCACCTGAATTTATTAGCGCCTATGATGCCGACACTGATTCCTGATTAGTTGCTTCCTCCATGTGCTGCTTCCTCTTCAGATGCTGAGCATACGTCTTGAGAAATAACGCCGTGGCTTGACCAACAAAATAACTGATAAAGCAAACCCCGAATCCGATCGACATACTCCGTTCACTGAACTGCCCCCAAAAGACAGTGATCGCTCCGATTGCTGCACCAAGTTCTCCCACATCCTTTGCAACATGCGAAGCTTCCTCCCACATTTCAATCCGATTACCTTTCCTGCTGTACACGACGAGAAAGGTGATCCCCCAAATAAGAAGGATGGTTGGGGGATCAAAGAATAATGATACTTTTGGGATGGGGATGCTGATTGACCCTTCTCCACATGAGAATTTACCAGCAACTGATTCATAGGCTGGACTGAGGTTCTCATTGAGAGTTTTCGTGAGTTGATTCGTGTTAGACTCTTTGCCTTCATAGGTGTATACCTCCTCACAAACCCCACTGAGCATATCCCATTTGAACTCCATTTCTCTGAAATCAAAGAATATTGCGATGAAGAGCAGGAATGCGATCCCGCCAAATCTTGTTCTCAGTCTCATTTGATCTCTGGCGGATTCAACTTGTAAGGGCAACCGGTGGATTGATTCCTGAGAATAGCTGATTCGGAGTCTTGAAGCCAAGACATTTCCGGGACCGGTTGTTGAGCCTGCCCATGCTGCTGCGGACCTGTTCGGTCGTGAAGGGGTGGGAATCGGTGCCCTTGGGCAGGTATTGCCGGATAAGTCCGGGTGGGTGTTCTCGTTGAGTCCGCGCTCCTAGAAATGGCTGGGCTGGGTAAGGCAGCCCTAGGTGTCTAGCCCCTCGGCGACGGTCTGATGATGGGCGAACTCCTTGCCGTTGTCATGGGTGAGCGTGTGGACAAGGTCGGCATGAGGCCCGAATGCTGTGAGCAAAGCCTCGGTGGCGACCTGAGTTGGCTTGTCGGGAGGCGTGGGGGGATCACGAAGGAGAAGCATTCCGGAGTCAGGATTGCCCCATTTGGAATCCAGACCTCCGCATACTGGAAATTCAAGTCTCCGCGGCTCTCTAGCAGGGGTGAGGACAATAGTTTTGGCTTGATAGACAAGTGGACATGAGCAAGAGTCTTTTAAAGTTCTGTGAGCGAGACAGCATAAGGGCGCTGTGCAACACGCTTATATCCACACGAAAAACAGGAATAAGCGCAAGGAACTTCTAGGCCCGGTTTGGTTTAATGAAGGTGCGGCAGAGTACATGGCTCAGGTCACTTTAAGAAAATCCTTTCAGGACGGTTCGCTCACTCAAATACATGAGAAAAATCGGTGGCCGTTTGTCTTTAGAAAACAAATGGAGCGAAAAATAAAGGAGGGGTTGAGGAAACTTGCCAGTAGTAAATGTTCTGGATTGAAAATGCAGGATCTAACGTATCAGAAACCATGCGATGGTGCCCACTATGACTTAGGAACCTGGGCACATGCCTACTTGGTTCACAAACACGGATCTGAGGTGTTGCTTGAGACATTCTATCCGAATCTCGAGAAGTTGGAGTGGGAGGGTGCCTTCGTAAAGACCTATGGAATGGCCCCGGAAGAGTTCTACGCTGAGTTTGAACAATTCCTCAAACAGCCCACCAGCCAACAAATGGCGGTCCTCCCCTAGTTTGAGCTTCCGGCCCCCGCAACCAAGTTTTCTTAGTAACAATCCCATCTGTAATACGTCTGTGCGCAATGAAATCTGTGAGTTTGTCTAAAAATATATTAATACTTTCTAACTGGTGGTTGCAGTTACCCACCGTGGTGCGTAGCGGAATTCTGATGCTGATGGCAACGGGGGTGCTGGCGGGGATGCACACGGTCATCCGTTATTTGAGTGCAGGGATGCACCCTTTTCAGATTGCCTTCTTCCGGAGCCTGTTTGGGTTGTTGTTTCTGTTGCCGTTGTTGATGCGGCACGGAATTACGACTATGAAAACGCGGCAGTTGAGGTTGAATCTGGTGAGGGCGGTCACCAGTGTGTGTGCGATGCTGGGGTACTTTTATGGAATCAGTGTGATCGAGTTGGCGAAGGCGACGACTCTCAGTTTCACCAATGCGATTTTCGGATCGCTCGCAGCGGTTTTGTTTCTTGGCGAAAAGATGCACCCACGCCGTTGGGTTGCGGTGCTGCTGGGATTTGTCGGAGTGTTGGTGGTGTTGCGTCCGGGCGTGATCGAGGTCAACCTCGGTTCGATAGCGGTTTTGTTCTCTGCGGTCATGTGGGGCATCAGCATCGTGCTTATGAAGCAGCTCACCCGCACTGACAGCACGGTGGGCATCATCATCTGGTTCACGGTTTCTACCACCGTGCTGACCTTTCCGTTTGCCTTGTGGTACTGGACTTGGCCCAGTTGGAATGACCTCTTCTGGCTGACGGTTATGGGCCTACTCGGTTCTCTAGGTCACTTGGGAGCAGTTTCTGGATTTAAGCTCTCCGATGCGACGGCGGTGTTGCCGATGGACTTCACTCGTCTGATTTGGGTGAGTCTGTTTGGATTTCTCTTATTTGGAGAAATTCCGGAAATCTGGACGTGGATGGGGGCGGCGATCATCATCTCAAGCACGGGCGTGATCATTTTCAGCGAAACAAAATCTTCTCTGAAACCAGAGAACTGACGCAATGAGCGGGAGCAAAATTTCAGGGTTGCCCCCGGTTCTGGAAGGTGCTACAGTCGGGAAATCAGAAACCAAATCAAGCAGGTTCAGGAGATCTGATGATTGAGGCAATGACGACACTCCATTCCAAAAAACCTATTGACGAGCACTTGGAGCGGGTGTACGGGGCAGCAACCACCAACGACCTATCCTCGGCCTATGCTGGATGGGCACAGGATTACGACGCGGATGTTGCCAGCATGGGCTATCGCTTTCCGGCTTTGGCGGCGGCAATGTTGGCTCGTCATCTGACCAAACGGGATGCCGCAATTCTTGATGTCGGTGCAGGCACGGGACTGGTCGGCAGTTGGCTGCACGATTTGGGGTACACGAATCTGACAGCCACCGATTTTTCCCCGGAAATGCTGAAGGAAGCGCAGACCCGTGGAGTGTATGCGCAAGCCAAGGTTGGTGATTTGCTCAAACGTCTGCCCTTTCCGGACGATGCTTTTGAGGCCGTGATCGCCGTGGGAGTCTTCACGCAGGGGCATGTGTCAGTCGAAGGCTTGGAGGAGGTGCTACGTGTCGCCCAATCCGGTGCGGCGGTGGTGGTTCCGCTGATGGTAGATTCGTGGGAGCGGTTGGGTTTTCAGGCGCAGGCCGAAGCTTGGGAAGCCTCCGGACGTTGGCAGCGACTCGACCAAACCCCTTGGTCCGTGCCCATGCCCAACGCTGCCGATCATAAGCAAGACTTGGGTGCCGTGTTCGTCTGGCGCATGGCCTGATTGCTGGCCTGACGAGATTTTTCAAAACTCAAACAAAGGAGAAACGATGGCTTGGGTTCCAATGATCCCCGAAGACGAAGCAAAAGGGGAACTCAAGGAGTGGTACGACAAACTGCGGGATCCGTGGGGCGGGGTGGACGACATCCTGCGCGTCCACAGCATCAACCTGCCCACACTTGAGGGGCATGTGGCGCTTTATCACTCCGCCATGAAGGGCACCAAAGACCTCTTGCGCAAACAACGTGAGATGATCGCGGTGGTGGTGTCCATCGTCAACCAGTGTCATTACTGAATCATCCACCACGGAGCGGGACTCCGTCAAATCACTCGCGATGGCGAATGGGTCAAGCGGTTCATCAAAGATTACAAAACCGCCGACCTCTCCAAGCAGGACTTGGTGATGCTGGACTATGCGGCCAAACTCACGCGAGAGCCATGGAACATGGAAGCAGCGGATGTGGAGGCATTGCGCGTTGCTGGATTCAGTGATGTCGGCATCCTCGACATCGTGCAGGTGGTAGGCTACTACGCCTACGTCAACCGCCTCGCCGATGGGCTGGGGGTCGAGTTGGAGCCGTTCTGGGATGACGAGGAGCCGGTGCTGTAAATGACTGCGTACTGCCCCCAATCCGGGAAACCCTGGAAAACCGTGTCAGCCGCAGAAGTCGGACTGGATCCCGACGGAGTGCAAGCCGCCGTTGAGTTCGCGCTCCAGAACGAATCACAGATGGATCGGGACATCGGTCGGGCACTGGAGTCCGGACATTTTTCGGAACCGCTGCCGGATGGCGAGGTCTTGGGTCCCACGCAACCTCGCGGTGAGCCTTCCGGAATGATCCTCAAGGGCGGTCGCATCGTTGCCGAATGGGGGCCGACGCATCTTCCGGACATGACCTTTTCCGTGACAAAGAGCTACTTGGCGATCTGCGCGGGAATCGCGGTGGATGACGGACTGATTCCCAGCGTGGACGACCCGGTGCGGAACCTTGTGCAAAATGGGTATTTTGACAGCGAGCAGAACCGGGACATCACTTGGAAGCATCTGCTCCAACAGACCAGCGAGTGGGAAGGAGAACTGTGGAGCAAGGCCGACCGCATTGACCGGAACCGTCGGCTGGACGTGCCACCAAACACGCCTTCGCTGAAAGGCACGCATCGTAACTTGCAGCCCCCTGGACAGTTCTGGGAATACAACGACATCCGCGTCAATGCCCTCAGTTTTGCGTTGTTGCACGTTTTCCGGAAACCGCTGCCGGAGGTGCTGCGAGTACGAATTATGGAACCAATTGGCGCGTCAAACGACTGGCAGTGGCACGGCTACCGCAATTCGTATGTGGAGCTTGACGGGACACGAATGCAGTCCGTTTCCGGAGGGGCACACTGGGGCGGTGGATTGTTCATCCCTACCCGCGATCATGCCCGGATCGGATTGCTCATGCAAGATGGTGGACGCTGGAGCAATCAACAACTGTTGTCCGCAGACTGGATTCGGCAATGCCTCACTCCGTGCGACCTCAATCCCAGCTACGGTTTCCTCTGGTGGCTCAACGGGGATGGGGTGCATTGCGCAACTGCGCCACGGTCCAGCTATTTTGCCTTGGGCGTGGGACGCAACCTCATCTGGGTCGATACGGAGTGCAACCTTGTGGTAGTGGTGCGCTGGTTAGAGCGCGACGCTTTTGACGGTTTTGCAGAAATCGTCATGCAGGCACACCGCTGACAGTTTCGATTACCCCTTCACGAACAACTCTCGCGGCACCGAGGCGAGGCATTCCGGCTCGTCTTCGGTGATGGCGATGCTTTCCGTGATCTCAATCCCCCAATCCTCGAACCAGAGTCCGGGCATGAAGTGGAAGGTCATGTTCGGTTCCAGCACGGTGGTGTCTCCGGAGCGCAGGCTCATGGTGCGCTCTCCCCAATCCGGAGGGTAGCTGATGCCGATGGGATAGCCGCAGCGGCTGTCTTTCTTGAGTCCGTGCTTGGCAAGCGTTTCGTTGAAGGCGCGGGCGATGTCCTCGCACTTGTTACCGGGACGCGCTTGTGCAAGTCCGGCTTCGATGCTCTCCTGCAACGCCCTTTCGGCATCCCGCCACGCTTGGTTTGGAGTTCCGAAAAACAGGGTTCGGCTGAGTGGGCATTGGTAACGCCGATAGCAGCCCGCAATCTCGAAAAAGGTGCCCTCCCCGGATTTCAACGGCTGCTCGTCCCACGTCAGGTGTGGAGCTGAGGCATCGGCTCCGGTAGGCAGCATCGGAACAATCGCAGGATAATCACCCCCGAAGCCGTCCACCCCTTGTATTCCGGTGCGGTAGATTTCCGCCACCAACTCGTTTTTCCGCAAGCCTGGCTCGGCGAACTCCCGGATGCGTTCGTGCATGCGCGTGACGATGCGCCCGGCGATGCGCATGTACTCCAATTCCTGCGCCGATTTCACCGCCCGCTGCCAGTTGGCCAGTCCTGTCGCGTCCAGAAACTCCGCCTCCGGCAGGTTCGTCCGGAACGACTCCAGGCACTTTGCCGCAAAGTAGTAGTTGTCCATTTCCACCCCGATGCGACGATTTCCCCAGCCGCGTTCCTGCATGAGGGCGCTGAGGTGGTCCATCGGGTGCCGCTCCGTGGACATGACGTAGTGATCCGGATAGCCGATCAGTCGTGCATGGTCGAGGTAGGCTGTGCGCTTGCCCCCGTTCACGTCCATTTCCCGACCCCACCAAATCGGAGGTTCGTCCGGAAGCACCAGCACCCCCTGATGGACATAAAAAGACCAACCATCGTAGCCAGTCAGCCATGACATGTTCGAGGGATCGGTGATGAACAGCAACTCAACGCCCTGCGCGTCCATTGCCTGCCGGGTTTTGGCGAGGCGGGTTTCATATTCTTGCAAGCTGAAGTACATAGGGTCTCTGTGAGATAAGATTTAGGTGAGCCCTGCCCTGAAAATCCTAGCACTGCGTTGCAGAAAGAGAAGCCCCGTTGAGCAAAGGGTTCAGGCGGCTACTTGCACAGGGGTTTTTCGAGAGGCCCGCACTCGTCCCGCGACTTGCCAGAATAACCAAAAGGCGAACCCCGCAATGTAGAGGTAGTGATCTGCTTTGTTGTTCATCGCAACATGCACCAGCACCAGCACGGTAGCAAGGTAAGTGAGGCGATGCACACGCTTCCAGTTGCGCTTGAGGATTTTCTGCGAACGACGGTTGGAGGTCAGCGCCAACAAGCTCCAGAGTCCGAGCGCGGAGAGACCGAGGTAGATGAAGGGTTTGTCGATGTCCTCCAGTCCGTTGGGGAGAACGTACCAGCATCCGTGCAGCATTCCGTAGCTGAAAAGTGCCAGCCCAACGGGCCGCTGAAGCCAGTTCGTGTTGAGGCGCAGGGTGTGTCGGATCGGTGCAAGGCTGAGGCTCAGCGCCATCAGCAGAAACGCGGAAAAACCTGTGCTGTCAAGCAAGGCAGCAATGGGATCGGCGGATTGCAATCCGGAGTGGGTGATTGCCACTTGCGGCAAGAGCAGCAGCAAGTACACCAGCCACGGGCGTTGCAGGAATTTGGGCACAAAGGTTTGTGAGTTCATGTCAACTTTCCGAAATGAGGGATTTTACCTCAATGTCGGAGCTTGCCTTGTGTTCTTACATTCCAATGGTTATTTCTCAAGGTATTTGCAGTCTGTTCCAGAATTCGTAAAATTTTTTGGTTGCTTCTTGGTTGGGATTTTGGTCTAAAAGGGTGTTCCTTTGAGAATGCTTCTGTAACTTTCCACGAAATGGATACCATGAACGAAATCAACGCTCTGAAAACAAAACTGGCCCAAGGCCGTCTCTCGCGCAGAGACTTTGTGCGCTCCGCCTTGGCGGTCGGCGTTGCCCTGCCAACGGCGCTAACTCTGTCAGACTCCGTGCTGGCGGCTTCTCCGCAACGAGGCGGAACGCTGCGCCAAGCACTCACCGGGGGATCCACAAGCGACCGGCTCGACCCCGCGACGTTCCTTGATTCTTACATGATCAATGTGGGCATGGGGCAGTTGCGCAACAACCTCACCGAGCTTGACGAGAACAACCAACTGATTCCGGAACTCGCCGAGTCATGGGACACCTCCGACGGTCAGAATTGGGTCTTCAATCTGCGCAAGGGCGTTGAATTCCACAATGGCCGCTCGTTGGTAGCCAACGACGTGGTCGCGTCCATTCAGCACCATCTGGGCGAGAAAACCAAGTCCGGCGCCAAGGGCATTGTCGCGCAAATCAAGGAGATCAAAGCCGACGGTAAGAGCAAGGTGGTCATGAAACTTGAAGGTCCCAACGCCGACTTTCCCTTTCTGCTCACGGATTACCACCTTGGCATTTGTCCCGCCAACGCAGACGGTTCGATTGACTGGGAGTCCGGTATTGGCACCGGGGGTTACAAGCTGGAGAACTACGATCCGGGGGTGCGCACCCTGACTTCGCGCAATGCCAATTACTGGAAGTCCGGACGGGCACATTTCGATTCGGTGGAGACGCTCTTTATTGCCGACGTCACTGCACGGGAGAACGGGCTTGTCACCGGGGAACTCGATGTGATCACGGCTCCGAATCTGAGCACCGCCGGGCGCTTGGGCAGCAAGCCGGGAATCGAGGTCTTCTTCACCAACGGCAACCAGCACTGCACCCTGCCGATGCTCAGCGACCGCGATCCGTTTGGCGACAACAACTTGGTGATGGCGCTCAAAAGTGCTATCAATCGCCAGGAGTGGCTGGACAAGATTTGGTTTGGACACGCGGCATTGGGCAACGACATCCCGATCGGCCCAGCCAACCGCTACCGCGCCTCGGACTCCGAAATTCCGCAGCGCGAGTATGACCTCGACATGGCCAAGTATTACATGAAGAAAGCGGGGCTGCCCTCGATCAATCTGAAGCTCTCGGTCGCAGACACTGCATTTCAGGATTCGGATGACGCCGGAGTGCTCTTCGCGGAAACCGCACGTGGGGCGGGCATCAATATCGAGGTCGTGCGCAAGCCCAATGATGGCTACTGGTCGAACACTTGGCTCAAGGATTCTTGGGTGGCCTCCTACTGGGGGGGACGTCCCACAGAGGACTGGATGTTCAGCCAGGTCTATTCCGAAAAAGCCATCGCCACAGGCTGGTCGGAAACCAACTTCGTCCATCCAAAGTTTGAAGAACTCTTGGTGCAAGCACGGGCGGAGTTGGATGATGCCAAACGCCGCGAAATGTATGTGGAAATGCAGCGCATCGTCCATGACAATTGCAGCGTGATCATTCCGATCTTCTCCGCTTACGGACACGCCAGCACCAGCAACGTCAAGCGTCCCGCCGATGTTGCTTCCAACTGGGAGTTCGACGGTCACAAGAACACCGAGCGTTGGTGGATGGGCTGATCCCACCCTGTTGCTTTCACCCAAAGGCGGCGGTTTCGACTACCGCCTTTTCATTCATCACAGAGACACGGAGAACACTGAGGATTGTTTTCTCTGTGCCCTCTGCATCTCTGTTGTAAAAAAAACTTTCGACAAACCACAATGTCTACTTTTGGAGCCTACACCGATTACGGAGTGTTGCGGGCCGCTATTGTCGGCAGTGCCGAGGGGCTGTCCCTGCCGCCCTTCAACCCGTCTTTGCATCACTACAACGACGAAGTGCAGGCGGCGCTCAAGGCCTGTGGCGATCAGCCATTGGACATTCGCACCGCCATGCCGGAGCGTTGGGAAAAAACCGTCGAGCAGTTGGACAGCCTCGCCACGCTTTACGTAAAACACGGAGTCACGGTTTACCGCCCGCGTCCCTACACCGAAGAAGAGCGCAGCTATTTGGCGGAGTTACAACCGGGGGCTTCTTTGCTCTATCCGGCGGATCCAGTATTCACGGTAGGCAAGACCTACCTTGAGGTGAATCTCCGACGTGCCTATCGCCGCAAGGAAGTGTTTCCCTTGCGGGAAATCGTGGCACCGCTGTTGGCGGCAGACCCCGAAACACGCCATATCGTGATGCCGCCTGCCCTGCCGTTTTCGCCCTCACACGACGGCCCCGGACCTTATCTCGAAGGGGGAGACATCGTGTGTTACAAGCATCATCTTTTTGTGGGGGAATCGAAGATTGCGACAAACCGCGCCGGAACCGAATGGCTCCGGAACACCGTTGCGCCCTTGGGCTACGAGGTGCATCCAATGCCGATGAAGGGCACCATCCTGCACCTGCTCGGTATCATGGTGCTGATCCGGGAAGGCTTGCTCCTACTGCATCGGGAAGAACTGCTGTGCGAACTTCCGGAACCCCTCAAGGAATGGGATGTGATTGAACTCAGCGAGGCCGAAGCCACAGCGTTTGCCACAGTCGGTGTGAGCTTGGACGCGCAACGCTACATCATTCCTTCCGGCTTGGGAAGGGTTTGTGACGAACTCGCTAAACGGGGTGTGGAACCCATCGAGATTGAGTACGACCATGTGAGCTACTGGGGCGGCTGCGTGTCCTGCTCCACCCACGCACTTTCCCGCGATCCTGTCTAGACATGGCAAACGACTCTCCCTCCGGGCCGATTAACGCCGACCTTTCCCAAAAAATCCTCGATGCGGTGACCGCGGGCTTTGAGACCCAACTCGGCTTCACGATGGACTTGATGCGCCACCCCTCGTTGCGAGGACAGGAACACACCGCCCAAAACGTCTTCTACGATGCCCTGAAAACGCGGGGTTACGAGATGGACCGCTGGGCGATTGACGTTGCCGAGATTGAGAACCATCCAGGTTTTTCGCCCGTCAAGGTCGATTACACAAATGCGCTCAACGTCGTCGGCACCCATCATCCCACCGCGGCCAAAGGGCGTTCGCTGATCCTCAACGGCCACATTGACGTGGTGCCCACGGGACCACTGGAGATGTGGACGCGCCCACCATTTGATCCATACATAGTCGGCGATTGGCTGTACGGACGCGGTGGGGCGGACATGAAAGCCGGACTCTGCGCGAACGTCTTTGCGCTGGACGCCCTGCGGAGTTTGGGTTTCCAACCGTCCGCCAAAGTGCATGTGCAATCCGTGACCGAAGAGGAATGTACAGGCAACGGGGCACTGTCTGCACTGCTGCGTGGTTACCGTGCGGAGGCGGCTCTCATTCCAGAGCCGGAAGAGAACATGCTGGTGCGGGCCAATGCCGGAGTGATTTGGTTCCGGGTGCATGTGCGTGGACGCCCCTTTCATGTACGCGAAGCGGGGCGCGGTTCTAACGCGATTGCAGCGGCGTACACGCTGATGGGAGCACTCAAGGAATTGGAAGCAGAGTGGAACAGACGGCGGACCGAGCATCGGTATTTTGCAGACCTCGACCATCCCATCAATATCAACGTCGGCAAAATAGCGGGTGGTGACTGGGCTTCGTCGGTACCGGCGTGGTGTACTCTGGATGTACGGGCGGCAATTTATCCCGGAGTTGATCCTCGTGATGCCGCACAGGAAATCGAAGCCTGCCTACAGAAAAAAAGCCTGGGCGATGCCTTTCTCTCCGAAAATCCTCCGGAGGTCGAGTACAACGGATTCTTTGCGCGGGGCTATGTACTGGAAGAGGGCAGTGACGCAGAGCAAGTGCTGGGGCAGGCTCACGCGGCCAGCTTTGGCTCCAGTCTGGAATCCTTTGTGACGCCGGGGTATCTCGATGGGCGTGTGTTCGTGTTGTATGACGCCTGCCCCTGCCTCGTGTACGGGCCTGTTTCCCACGACATTCACGCCTTTGACGAGCGCGTCAGCCTCACGTCACTTCAACGGGTGACGGGCACGATTGCCCTCTTTGTTGCCAACTGGTGTGGGCTGGAACCCGTCAAACTTTGAGCAGATTCAGCGCAGACATTTGGCGGCAAGTTGGTGCAACTCGTCCCGGAGGCCGAGTCGGCTGGAGGGCATCACTTGGGTGAAGAACAGCACAGCGGCATCGGCAACGGGGTCGATCCAGAAAACGGTGTTGGCAATGCCGCCCCAGCCGAACTCACCCGGATTGGACTCCCAGTCGAGTCGTTGCGTGTCCGTCACCACCCAGACGCCGCATCCCATCCCAAGCCCTGCAAACGGCATCCACTCCCGGAATCCTGCCGGGCCTTCAGGGAGCAGCGAGGCAATGTCGCCCTGAAGTTGATTGGTGGCCATGCGCCGCACAAGTTCCGGGCGTGCGATGGCGGTTTCTTTTCCGGAGTGTGCGGCCCGCAGCAGATCCACAAATTTCAGCCAGTCCGCAGGCGTTGACGCCAATCCGGAACCTCCCCAGTGATCTCCCTCTGCACGTCCTCGAGAACCGCCAACCCGAGGGCCGAGGGGTGGCTCCACCGTGATTTCCGTTAAACACCCATTCACTTCCGATTGGAAAAGGGCGGCGAGGCGTCCTGCTTCTGAACTCAGGACTTCAAATCCGGTGTCCCCCATGCCGAGGGGCTGGAAAATCAACTCGTCCATGACTTGCCCCAAGGGTTTCCCTGTGGCTCGCATGAGCGCGATACC
The DNA here is from genome assembly GCA_913020725.1 of uncultured Pseudomonadota bacterium. Lineage (GTDB taxonomy): Bacteria > SAR324 > SAR324 > SAR324 > NAC60-12 > UBA8110. The sequence goes on along the minus strand of CAJWCD010000083.1, from coordinate 4,573 downwards.
CACCAAATCCACACCATACCCGTAACGCCACGCTGTCCCCGGAGGAAAGACAAGCGGCAGTTCAGACAAGGTTTCGAGCAATCCCCCAAGCGAACAGTTCCGGGACATTTGCTGAGCAAGGGCTTGATCCAAAATCGAACCCTCTGCAGCACCGTAGGAAATCCCGGAGGTGTGCGTCAGCAGCTGCAAAAGCGTGGGGCCGGATCCCAGTAGAGTGCAGTCCTGTAACTCGGCTGTGGGATGGTTCAGCGCCCGCCAGTTGGCCAACTCCGGAATCAAGGTTTCCACTGGAGCCAGTAGGTCGAGCAAGCCCTGCTCCTCCAGCAGCAGGGCAGTCAGCGCCGTCACGGGTTTGGTCATCGAATAGACCCGCAACAGCGTGTCCGGAGCAGGGGGAAGTCCTTGGGCAGGATTGGCAAAGCCGCACCAGCGCCAGTAACCGATGCCATCCGGGCGCACAATCACGGTCATGGCGAAAGGCAACAACTCCTGTTTCACCAACCCAGACATCCACTGGTCAAGGGCATCAGCACCCCCAGAGTGAATCAAGGTGCGGGCTTCGTCAGGATGGCTGGTGATGGGCATCAATTTGGAAAGAAAAACCGCAAGCCCTCATCTTTACTCCGGGGAGCACATGTCGCGGGGTTGTCCGGTGGAAAAGAGCACGAGCCGCCAGAAGTCGCTGTTGGGATCAATGCGCTTGGTGTGCTGCGCAACGAGAGCGAGCGGGACATGCGTGAAGTGGCCGTTCCAGTAGCCGATCATCAGGTCGGTCTTTCCGGACATTCCAGCATGAACCGCGTGGTCAGCAAGGTAATAGCAGAACACCGCGTCGTGCGCGTTGGCGGGCAGCGAGCGGATCAGGTAGCTCGGTTCGATCACCTTGACGTTGACCGGATCGCTCTCCGCGAAGTGCTGCTTGATCTCGTGCTTGAGAAATTCCCCAATGTCCCGATAGCGCACGTTTCCGGAGGCATCGCGCTCTTCGCCCGTGTTGCCCATCAAGTCCTGCCCCACGCCTTCGGCCACCACAATCACGGAGTGCGGATGGCGCCCCTCCAAGCGTTTTTTCTTCATCACCTGCTCCAGCGATTTCAGCAGCCCGCGTTCGCCCTTGAGCGTGAAGGGCACTTCCGGAACCAACACGAAGTTGACATCGGGGCAGGCGAGCGAGGTGTTCGCGGCGATGAATCCGGAATCGCGCCCCATCAGCTTGATGATGACAATGCCGTTGTGGTTGCCATAAGCTTCCGAGTGCGCGGACTGCACCGCTTCTATCGCCTTGGAAAAGGCCGTCTCGAAACCAAAGGTTTTCACGCAGAAGGGGATATCGTTGTCAATCGTCTTTGGGATGCCGACCACTGCGATTTTGAGCCCGCGTTCCTCGACCTCCTCAGCGATGCTGTGCGCTCCGCGCAGGGTGCCGTCCCCGCCAATCACGAAGAGCACACGGATGCTGTTGTGGTCGAGGCAGTCCACGATTTCGCTGATTTCCTGCGGCCCCCGCGAACTGGAGAGGATGCTGCCTCCGAGGTTGTGGGCGTTCTTGACGGATTCCGGGGTCAGGTTGCGTACCTCATGTCCGTACTTGGGGATGAAACCCTGAAAACCGTAGCGGAAGCCGTGGATGTTGCGCACCCCGTAGTTGTGGTGGAGTTGCATCACCAGCGTGCGGATGACATTGTTGATGCCGGGACACAGCCCGCCGCAGGTGACGATGCCCACATGCACTTTGGGTGGGTCGAAGAAAATGTCAGCGCAAGGACCAGCCATCTGAAAGGGCGGAGACGGCTCGGCAGTGCCCAGCGCCTCGCGGACGCTGTGCAAAACCACGCTGCCGTCCTCGACAAAACGAAAGTCCCGAGCCTTGGGATCGCGGTTGAGCGGCAGGGGGGAGGCAACCCGGCAGGGGCCAAGTGTCTTAATCGGGTGGGGCGCAGGCATCTTGAATTCGGAGGAAGCGTGCTGGATATGCCAGCATAGCACATCCGGAGTGTGGACAACAGATTTAGGAGTTTAGGCGGTAGGCGTGGTAGGCTGAAAGAAGTTAGAACTCAGGAGTCAGGAGTCGTAGGCGCGGGCCATACCCGCGAAATGCGCTCAAAGCTAGAAAGCAGGCAAAAGGCAGAAAAACCGGCCACCGATCACACGTCCCAACTCAAGGAGCCGCATGATTCCAGTGTTATCCATGATTCTTGCCGGAGGCGAAGGCACTCGCCTTGCGCCGCTCACGCATGAGCGGGCCAAGCCCTCTGTCCCCTACGGTGGCAATTACCGGATCGCCGACTTTGTGCTGAGCAACTTCGTCAACTCCGGGTTGCACCGGATTTTCGTGCTCACGCAGTTCATGTCGCACTCACTCATGCAACACTTGCGGCAAGGCTGGCGGGTGTCCGGAGTGCTGGATCACTATGTGGATCCCATTCCCGCACAGATGCGCACCGGCAAGCGTTGGTACGAGGGCACCGCCGATGCGATCTTCCAGAATATGAACCTCATCGAAGACCTCCGCCCGGAGCAGGTCTGCGTGTTTGGTGGCGACCACATTTACCGCATGGACATCCGCCAGATGCTCAGCTTTCACAACCGCAACAGCGCAGAATTGACCGTGGCGGCGATTCCGGTGCCCGTTGAGGAGGCTGCTCAGTTTGGAGTCATCGAGGTTGACGACAATTGGCGTATGGTCGGTTTCGTCGAAAAACCCAAGTCCAACCCACCCACGATTCCAGGCAATCCGGATCGGGTGCTGGCCTCGATGGGCAACTACATTTTCCAGTGCGACACACTCGTCCGGGAACTACGGGCGGACGCTGCTCGCGAGGACAGCAATCACGATTTTGGACACGACATCATCCCGAAGCTGTATCCGGAAGGCAGGGTCTTCGTCTATGACTTTGCCCGCAACCACATTCCGGGAGTGCGGCCGCATGAGAAGGGCTATTGGCGTGATGTGGGCACCCTCGACGCCTACTGGGAATCGAGCATGGATTTGGTTGGCATCGACCCGGAGTTCAATCTCTACAATGAGCATTGGCCGGTTTACACCTACCACCCGCCGCTACCGCCCGCGAAGTTCGTCCACTTCAGCGACCTGCGCACCGGACATGCCATCAACTCCATCGTCAGTTCCGGGAGTATCATCAGCGGTTCGCTCGTGGAGCAGTCCGTGATTGGCTACAGTGTCCACGTCCACAGCTTCTGTCACTTGCAGGAATCGGTGATCATGGATCGTGTCGACATCGGACGCGGCACGAAAATCCGGCGGGCGATTCTCGACAAAGATGTGCGCGTCGCGCCCGGAGCGGAGATCGGTTTTGATCTGGGAAAAGACCGGAAACGCTTCCATGTCTCTGAGGGTGGAATTGTTGTGATCCCCAAAGGAACCGTCGTTGAGTAAGCCGTTGCGTGTGGCCTTCGTGTGCAGCGAGGTCGCGGGTTTCTCAAAAACAGGCGGACTCGCCGATGTCTGCCACGCCCTGCCGCTTGCGCTCGCCGCGCTCGGACACGAGGTCCGCATCCTCACTCCGCTCTACGCCTCCGTGTCTGGGCAAGAGGATTTCACGGTCGTGCAGCCCACGTTGGCTGTGTCTCTAGGCGGACGCCTGCTTGCCGGAAAAGTCTGGGGCACCACGCTCGTTTCCGGAGGTTCCGGAGCAGACGCCAGCGTGGCTCTTCATTTCTTGGAGCATCAGGAGTTCTTCCAGCGTCCGGGTTTTTACGATGAGGGGGGGAGTGCCTACCTCGACAACGCTCTCCGATTCGGTTTTCTCGCAGCGGCAGGACTGGCGTGGTGCGAGGCGCAGGGCTGGATTCCGGACATCCTGCACTTGCACGACTGGCACACCGCCACCGGTGCGCTGTACCTGCGGCAGCGACGTGACTCAGATGCTCGCTGGCGCAAGACTCGCAGTGTGCTGACCCTGCACAACGCCGGGTATCAGGGGCACGCTCCCATGAGTCAGGCTGCTGCGCTGGGCATTCCGGCGGAGTTCCGGAATCAGGAGGTCTTCGAGGAACACGGGCAGCTCAATCTGCTCAAGGGCGGAATCGCCCTTGCCGACAAACTCAACGCGGTGAGTCCGGGTTACGCGGAGGAATTGCTCACACCCCTGGGTGGACATGGCTTGCACGTCCATTTTCAGCGTCGGCAGGCGGATTTGGCAGGCATTCTTAACGGTGTCGATGAGTCGAGTTGGAATCCGGAAACCGACCCGCACCTGCCCACGAACTACTCCCTCAAGGACCGCTCCGGAAAACGAGCCTGCAAAGCAGCGTTGCAACAGCGCTTTAGGCTTCCGGAAAAACCGGAGGTGCCGCTTTTTGGCATGGTGAGCCGACTCACGGAACAGAAAGGTTTTGGCTACCTGCTTCCGGCCTTGGAGCAGTGGTTGGCGTCCGCTGCGCTTCCTGAGTTTCAGGTGCTGCTGCTGGGCAGCGGCGACGAGCACCTCCGGCAAGCACTGGACCGACTGGCAGCAAGCCATCCCGGACGGCTGGGCTGGCTTCACGGCTATAACGACCCGCTCGCCCACCTCATCGAGGCGGGGTCTGATTTTTTCCTCATGCCTTCGCT
>CAJWCD010000082.1:0-17058 GCA_913020725.1 uncultured Pseudomonadota bacterium | reverse complement strand
GCGCCGCTCGTCCAATGACAATGTCGGAATTGTCAAAATACCTGCTCGTTTCCAACGGCAACGTCACCGGAGTCGTCCAACGTTTGGCGACAGAAGGCTGGGTGGAACTGCACCGCACTCCACCGGACCGTCGTACCCAGCGAGTGTTGCTGACTCAGGAAGGTGGTGAGCAATTTACCCGCATGGCCGAAACTCATCGAGACTGGGTGAGCACAGCGTTGTCTGATTTCGACCTTGATGAAATTGAAATCTTGCTTAGGCTCTTGTCTCGGGTTCGGAAGGCAGAGCAGTCGTCTGACACTTCCAGCCCAAACCGCTCCCAATCACGGGCTGCGGCACTGCATTCTTCCGTGTCCGGAAATATTTCGTGACTTTCAAAAAATATTTTCATCTATCTATCTGATGTTACGCAGAATACAACTTACTAAAATAATTTATTAAAAATAAAACCAATTTTTCATTTGATTTGGCCTGTATCATTTTTCTATAAATTTCAAGGGGTTACAATCCACACAATTTCAGCAAGTCGATGAATTTCAGAGGTCACATGTGAGAAAAATAAATTTTTCAAAGAATTTCAGTATATTACGCTCTGCGTAACATCAGTATCTATAACTGAACACTCTCCACCCAAGATGCCACCCGTCGAAGTCGCGCAAGCCATCATTGCAGCATTACGTTCTGGAACCGAGGAGGTCTATCCGGGAGACATGGCCAGTGGCGTCTCCCAAGGACTGGCTGCTGACCCGAAGGCCATAGAGAAGGACTTTGCCCAATACCTGCCGCAATGAGAAGAAGCCATGACTGCACACGTTGACACTTTCGCCCGCGACCACCTTCCCCCCAAGGAACAGTGGCCGGACTTCATCAACCTCGACCGCTTTGAGTATCCGGAAACGCTCAACTGCGCCACACCCTTGCTGGATAATGCCCTGAGCGAAGGACACGGAGATCGTCTGGCAGTGATCATGTCAGAGGGTCAGTGGACTTATGCAGAATTGCAGGCGGACGCCAACCGCATCGCCCGCGTCCTCACAGAAGACTTGGGTTTGGTTCCCGGCAACCGCGTGTTGCTTCGCGCCCCCAACAACTACAAAATGCTCGCTTGCTGGTTTGGTGTGATCAAGTCCGGAGGCATCGCCGTTGCCACCATGCCCTTGCTGCGAGCCACCGAACTCCGGACAATCATCAACAAGTCGCAGGTCCGGCTCGCGCTCTGCGACCAACGACTGCTCGCAGAACTGGAAGCGGCGCGTGCGGATTCGTGCCTGGAGCGCATCGTCACCTTTCGGGAGGCCGAGTTGGAGCAGATGGCCACCACGAAACCGGACACCTTCACCAACGTCCCGACCGCGCAGGACGACATCTGCCTGATCGCTTTCACCTCCGGCACCACCGGACAGCCCAAGGCCGCCGCGCACTTCCACCGCGACATGTTGAGCATGTGCCGCGCCTACAGCGAAACCTGCCTTGCCCCCACTCCGGAGGATCGCTTCATTGGCAGTCCGCCGCTGGCCTTCACCTTCGGTCTGGGCGGGTTGGCGTTGTTTCCGCTGTACGCTCGGGGCAGCGCGATTTTCTTGGAACAGCCCAGCCCGGACAAATTGCTGCCCGCCATTCAGGAGCATCAAGCGACGGTCCTCATCACCTCGCCCACAGCCTACCGCTTCATTCTGGGCAAGCTGGAAAGCACATCGCTGCCCTCGCTGCGGCTCTGCGTTTCTGCCGGAGAACCGCTGCCCAAGCCGACCTACGAGGAGTGGAAGGCCAAGACCGGAGTGGAGATTCTCGATGGCATCGGCACCACCGAACTGCTGCACATCTTCATCTCATCGCGGCTGGATGCGATCAAGCCGGGAGCGACCGGGCAGGTGGTTCCGGGCTATGAGGCGATGGTTGTGGACGACGACCTGAAGCCCGTGCCTCCGGGAACCACCGGGCATCTTGCCGTGCGCGGCCCGACGGGTTGCACCTACCTCGACGACGAGCGGCAGCAGAACTATGTCCGCAACGGCTGGAACCTCACGGGTGATTCCTACCAAATGGACGAGGACGGTTATTTTTGGTTTCAGGCCCGCAGTGACGACATGATCATTTCCGGAGGTTACAACATCGCCGGACCCGAAGTGGAATCCACGCTGATGTCCCATGCCGCCGTGGCTGAATGCGCCGTGATCGGGGTCCCGGACGAGCAACGCGGCCAACTCGTCAAGGCGTTCGTGCTGCTGCGTCCAGGGCACGAGGGGGACGATGCGCTCACCAAGGAACTTCAGGATTTCGTGAAAAACACGATCGCCCCGTACAAGTACCCCCGCGCTCTTGAGTTTGTCGAGAGTCTGCCGAAAACCGAGACTGGCAAGATTCAGCGTTTCCGGCTCCGCCAGCAGGAGGCGCGTTGATGCAAGTCCTGCAACCTCCGGGCTGGCCCCGGCCTCCGGGCTACGCGAATGGGATGGCCGCCCGTGGCACAATGGTTTTCGTCGCCGGGCAGATCGGCTGGGATCCGCAAGGGGTGTTCGAATCCGACGACTTCACGGATCAAGTGCGGCAAACTTTACAGAACACGCTCGCCGTCCTCGCCGAAGCAGGAGCGGGTCCGGAACACATCGTGCGCATGACATGGTACGTCACCAATCGGCAGGAATACCTCGCCCAAGTCAAGCAAGTCGGAGCGGCCTACCGCGCTGTGATCGGCAAGCACTTCCCCGTGATGGCCGTCGTCGAGGTTTCCGGACTGATGGAAGACCGTGCCAAGGTGGAGATTGAGACCACCGCCGTAATCCCCGATTCACCAAACTCCTGATGTCTATCCGACCAAAACACTTCCAGTGGGAGCTTGACGGCCCCCTCGCCACCATCACGCTCAACCGTCCGGAGCGCAAGAACCCACTCACGTTTGAGTCCTACGCAGAACTCCGGGACACCTTCCGCGACCTCGCGTATGCCGAGGACGTGCAGGCGGTGGTGTTCACGGGGTCGGGCGGGAATTTCTGTTCCGGAGGGGACGTTCACGAAATCATCGGCCCACTCACGAAGATGAACATGAAGGGACTGCTCGCCTTCACGCGCATGACGGGCGATCTTGTCAAGGCGATCCGGGCGTGCCCGCAACCTGTGCTGGCGGCGATTGACGGGGTTTGCGTCGGAGCTGGAGCGGCGATTGCAATGGCCTGCGACCTGCGCTACGGCACTCCGGAAGCGAAGGTGGCTTACCTCTTCACCCGCGTCGGACTCGCGGGTTGCGACATGGGCGCGTGTGCGATGCTGCCCCGCATCATCGGGCAGGGTCGTGCTTCCGAACTGCTTTTCACAGGACGCAGCATGAAAGCGGAGGAAGGCTTGGCGTGGGGTTTTTACAATGCGCTTCATGCTTCGGAACAGCTACTAGAGGAAACCACGGCAATGGCCCGCCGTCTGATCGCAGGACCGAACTTCGCGCACGGCATCACGAAAACGATGCTCAACCAAGAGTGGAACATGGGCATCGAACAGGCCATCGAATCCGAGGCGCAAGCACAGGCGCTCTGTATGCAAACTCAGGATTTCGTGCGGGCTTACGAAGCGTTTGTCGCCAAACAACGCCCTGCCTTCGAGGGTAACTGATGCCGGACCGCAGCTTCCTCGACTGGCCGTTCTTCTCCAAACAGCACCGCACCCTCGCCAAGGAATTGGAGGTGTGGTGCGCCCGCAAGCTCCAGCCGAGCCATCCGCACTCGATTGCCGAAGTGGATGACGCTTCCCGCGCACTCGTCAAACAACTGGCCCAAGCAGGCTGGCTGGGTTGGTGCGTTCCGGAAGCGTATGGCGGTCATGCCAAAACACTGGACGTGCGCGCCCTCTGCCTGATCCGGGAGACACTGGCGCGGCACTGGGGTTTGGCGGATTTCTCCTTTGCGATGCAGGGACTCGGCAGCGGGGCGATCTCGCTTTTCGGCACAAACGAACAGAAATCCAATTACCTTCCGGGAGTGCGCACTGGCGAGAAAATCGCAGCCTTCGCGCTCACGGAACCGGACGCTGGATCGGATGTTGCCAACCTCACAACCACTGCTGTCCGGGAAGGCGACCACTTCGTCATCAACGGTAGCAAGACTTGGATTTCCAACGGCGGCATCGCAGATTTCTACACCGTCTTTGTCCGCACGGGTGAAGCTCCGGGAGCCAAGGGATTGACCGCGTTCCTCGTGGATGCCGATGCCGAGGGTTTGGAAATCTCCGAACGGCTGGAGGTGATCGCCCCGCACCCACTGGCGACCCTGCGCTTCCGGAACTGCAAGCTTCCGGTGTCGGCACAACTCGGTGCGCTCGGACAGGGCTTCAAGATTGCGATGGGGACGCTCGACATTTTTCGCTCCACCGTCGGGGCCGCCGCGCTCGGCTTTGCGCGTCGTGCGCTGGACGAAGCGTTGGGGCGCGTCACTTCCCGGAAGCTTTTTGGGCAGACGATGGACCAGCTTCCGCTCGTGCAGGCCAAGCTCGGCGAGATGGCCCTGCAAGTGGATGCGAGTGCCTTGCTGGTGTATCGCGCCGCCTGGACCCGTGATTCCCGCGAGGGGCGCATCACCCGCGAAGCCTCAATGGCCAAGCTCCACGCCACCGAAGCCGCCCAGCAAGTGATTGACGACGCCGTGCAGCTTTTCGGCGGACTTGGTGTGAAATCCGGAATGCCCGTCGAGGAGCTTTACCGCGAAATCCGTGCCTTGCGCATTTACGAAGGGGCTTCCGAGGTGCAGCAGCTCATCCTCGGCGACCAAGCCCTGCGAGCCTATCGAACCTCCGCCTGAAGTCTCTGGATCCCCATGCCGCTCACTTACTCCTCCTACCTCAAACTCGACCAACTACTCAACCTACAGGAGTTCCGCTCCAAGGACCGCGAGCGTGACGAACTGCTCTTCCTCATCACCCATCAGGTGTACGAGCTGTGGTTCAAGCAAGTGTTGCACGAGACCGATCATCTCATCCGGCTACTGGGAAAAGCAACCTGCCCCGCGCCCAGCACACCCTCAAGCGCATCCTCACCATCCTCAAGACGATGGTCTCCCAACTCGACATTCTGGAGACGATGACCCCGACCGAATTCCTCTCCTTCCGGGAATTCCTCGCCTCCTCCAGCGGGTTTCAGTCGGCGCAGTTCCGGGAGTTGGAGTTCGTGCTGGGGCACAAGCGCCCGCAGGTGTTGAGTCGCTTTCTGGAGGATTCCCCCGAATATAAACGGCTACAGGCCCGGCTCGCCAATCCCGGACTTTGGGACGCTTTCCTGAATTGCCTCCACGCCCACGACTTGCCGATTCCAGCAGATCGCCTTTCCCGAGACCCCACGCAGCCGCTCGCGCCCGATCCGGAAGTGCAGCAAATCCTCATCCAAGTGTACCGCACCCACCCTTCGCTGACCTAGCTCTGCGAACTGCTCGTTGATCTTGACGAGGGCTTGCAGGAATGGCGCTACCGTCATGTGAAGATGGTCGAGCGCACCATCGGCAACAAGCAGGGCACGGGCGGTTCTAGCGGAGTAGGCTACCTTGCCAAAACCCTCTTCCAGCCTGTCTTTCCCGATCTTTGGGCGATCCGTACCGAACTGTGATACGCTGATCGGGTTTGGCGACTAGGAGGGGCTTCGAGTCGCTGGTTCGTTTCATCCACCGCTCACGTTCAAAAGGTTCCCGTGCTGCTCAACCTCAGTGCCCGCATCCGCAAATCCCCCTTTCATCAGGCGACCCTCGATTCTGGAGTCAAGGGCTTCACGGTGTACAACCGCATGTACATGCCCACCTACTACGTCTCCCCGGAGGAGGACTACTGGCCTTTGATCCGCAGCGTCAGCCTCTGGGATGTCGCAGTCGAACGGCAGGTCGAAATCACGGGTCCGGACGCGGCGAAGTTCGTGCAGTTGCTCACGCCCCGCAACCTCTCGAAATGCAAGGTCGGCCAGTGCAAGTACGTGCTGATCACCGCCGAGGACGGGGGCATCGTCAACGACCCCGTGCTGTTGCGGCTCGCGGAAAATCACTTCTGGCTGAGCCTCGCCGACAGCGACGTGCTGCTTTACGCGAAAGGCGTTGCCGTGCATTCCGGGCTTGACGTGACCTTGTGCGAGCCGGACGTTTCGCCCGTGCAGGTCCAAGGGCCGCATTCCGCAGACACGCTCGCCGCGCTCTTCGGTGACTGGATTAACGAGTTGCAGTATTTCCATTGCCGCGAGGCCGAACTGCACGGCATTCCGTTGCTGGTCTCCCGAACCGGCTGGAGTGGCGAGAAGGGCTTTGAGGTATACTTGCGGGACGGTTCGCGGGGCACGGAGTTGTGGGAACGCATCATGAGGGCGGGCCAGCCCTACGGCATCGCCCCCGGCTCACCCTCGCAAATCCGCCGCATCGAGGCCGGCATCTACTCCTACGGGGCGGACATGACCACCGAAAACAATCCATTCGAGATTGGGCTGGGACGCTTGGTGGACACCGAACTGGAAGCGGATTTCATCGGCAAAGCCGCATTGCAGCGCATTAAGGAAGCTGGTGTGACGCGCAAGCTCGTGGGCGTTGAAATTGACGGAGAACCGCTGCCTGCCGGACTGGAGGATTGTCTCGTCTTTGACGGGAACTCCTCGGTGGGCAAGCTCACCTCCAGCGTGTACTCGCCACGCCTGAAACAGAACCTTGGCTTTGCGATGGTGCCACTGCGGCTCACTGAGCCGGGAACCGCGCTCGACCTGCGCACTCCGGAGGGCACCCGTTCCGCAACCGTGGTGCCGATACCGTTTTTCGATCTGGACAAGCAACTCGCTAAAAGCTGAGGTTCACCACAGCCACGCCGCGCCGCGAACGCCGGAAGAGTCGCCGTGTTTCGCCGGGCGAATGGGCGTGGTGAATTCGCCCCCCAGCGTCCAGTTAGGAACCAGCCGGGACAGCGTCTCATAGATCTGGGGTAGGTTGGACATGCCTCCACCGAGAACGAACACGTCCGGATCAAGGACGTTGGCCAGCGTGGCAATTGAGCGGGCGAGGCGGTGTTCGTAGCGTTGCAACGCGGCATCGGCATCGGCATCCCCGGATGCGGCACGGGCCACGATTTCCAGACCACGTATCCGCTCTCCGGTCGTCCGCAGAAAATCCTGCTCGAAGCCTGTTCCAGAAACAAAGGTTTCGATGCAGCCGCGCTTGCCGCAGTAGCAATCCGGGCCGGGAAACTCTTCCGGCTCCATCCAGCCCAAAGGATTGTGCCCCCACTCGCCGCCAATCGCGTTGTGCCCGTTGTGAACCTTGCCGTTGAGCGCGACTCCGCCGCCCACGCCCGTGCCGAGGATGACCGCAAACACCACCGCCGCACCCGCACCCGCACCATCCACTGCTTCCGAAACCGCCAAGCAGTTCGCGTCGTTGGCAAAGCGCACCTCGCGTCCCAACCTGGCTTGCAGGTCGTGGTCGAAGGGCTGGCCGATCAGCCACGTCGAGTTGGCGTTGCGCACCACGCCCGTGACGGTCGAGAACGAGCCGGGCATGCCCACACCCACGGTTCCGGACTGTCCAGTTTGTTGCTCCAGCGCGGACACCAGTTCCGCAATCGCGTCAAGGGTGCCTGGATAATTACCTCGTGGAGTCGCTACCCGCTGCTTGGCAAGTTCGCTTCCGGTATCATCCAAGGCGACCGCCTCGATCTTGGTGCCGCCCAAATCCACTCCGATGCGCATTTTTCTACAAAAAGTTTGAGGTGTGTATCAACCACCGATTTCCTGAAGCGCCTGCTCCCGGATTACGGCAAGTCCCAAAGGGTCGTTGCTGAAGAGCCACTTCACCCCCCGGTTGAGTTCCCGAAACAAGCAGTTGCGGGAATCCGGATAGCCCGTGCCCACCATCTGTCCCGCTGCAAGATGCCCACGGGCGAGCTTGGAGGTGACGAGCAGGTAGTGCCCCCCAAGTCCGGCAAACCCTCCGGAAAGCGCCGCCGCGCTCAGTTCCGGCTCGTTGAAAACCGCCACCAGCAAACAGGCGTCCCGCTCCACAAACGTGACCGTCTTCCGCAGAAATTCCGGGGACAGCCCAAGGATGTGAAAATCCTGCTTGGGGGTGAGGCCCGCAAAGTGTTCCGCAAAAATGCGGTTCTGCCGCTCCACGTCCGGGTACGGCTCGTCCTTCAACTCCACCATCAGGTGAGCGCGGGAACCGTAGCGCTCGAGGACCGACGCGAGGGTGGGAATGTCCGGAAACGCCTGCTGGAGTCCGCTCAGCGTGAACTCCGCAATACGCCGGGAATCGCCGTAGAGCCGCAACAAGTCGGCATCGTGGAACACCACCGGCTGGAGGTCTTGGGTCCAGCGCACGTCGAACTCCAGCCCGTTGACGCCCGGATGCGAGAGGGCGCGTTCAAAAGCGGCGCGGGTGTTTTCGAGAATTGCGGGAGGCACAGGTGCGCCGCGATGGGCGACGATCCGGCACTCCCGTAACAATTGCGCGTCCGGAAACGGTTGGGGCCAGTGACGAAAACAGAAGTCGCAGCCCCGCTCAAGAGCGTTTTCCAGCCACGGAGGCAGTGCCATCGAGTCGGGATTGTTTGAGGCTCTTGACAAACTTCAACCCGCGCAGCCCATGGCAGATGCGGGAGTACTGTGACCACGTCACCGGTTCCACACGAATGCGGACGATCGCCTGCCCCGCTCCGGCCACCGAACTGACCGAATCCTCGATCGCCACGCCGGCATCCTTGATGATCTTGGTGATCCGGAAAAGAATGCCAGAACCGTCGGCCACCCCAATTTCAAAGAGGTGCCGCCGCTTCTCATCCTTGGGCAAGCGCCACTGCACCAACACCGGGCGGTGCTTTTGGAACTCTGCCATGCGGGGGCACTTGGCCCGGTGGATTTCCACCTCCATCGCATCGGTGCTGAAGCCCACAATCCGGTCTCCCGGAACCGGGTTGCAGCACGTCCCAAAGTGAAGAAGTAGGTCTGCGACATCCTCGATGTAAAAGTTTGTTGTCGCCTGTGAACGAAACACTGCCCCCCAGTTGCGGGCACGCAGTAGTTCCCGGAAGGTGTTCATTTGCCCGGCGGGGACGAGCTTGTGATGTTTCAGAAACGGAACCACCTCGCGCTTTTGCAGTCCGATTTCCTGAAGAAAGCGTTCCGGAGTCAGGTGTTCCGAGGTCAGTGCCTCCTGCACCGCTGGGGAATCCAGCCACGTTTCCGAATCAATTTGGAGCCGCCGGAGTTCCTGCGACAGCACTTCGCGCCCCACCCGGCGGGCACGAGCGGCGTTTTGCTGGGCGATAGCGTGCTTGATCTGAATCTGGCTCTTCGCCGCAACCGCGTGTTGCAGCCACTCTCGTGCCGGGCGTACATTCGGATCGGTGAGGATGCTCAGGCTCTCTCCGTGGCCCAATTGACGGTCTCGCGGCACACGAGTTCCGGACTGGCGGGGGCCGCTACGGGAGGGGTTGAGCAGCGCCCCGATGCAATGGTTGCCGAGGTCGGTGTGGATGCAGTAGGCGAAATCGAGCACGGTCGAACCCTTGGGCAGCGCAAACATCTCTCCCTTCGGGCTGAACACCTGCACCTGCTCGTCCTGCATCGAGCGCAGTACATCGTTCATGCGCAAATCCGACTCACCCGCCACCTGATTCAACTGATCCAAATAGGTCTTGTAGTAATCCGCCAATTCCGAGGGCGTTCCGGACCAATGCGCCATGATGCCGTGACGGTTGCGCTCGTGCATCTGGTGAGAGACGATTTCCACCGTGACTCGCTCTCCCTCAAGCAAGAGTGCCGTCCGCAGAGCCTGATAGCCGTTCCAGCGTGGATTGGAGACGTAATCCCGCACCTGCCGGGGAATCGCACTCAAGGCCGTGTGCAGGTGCCCCAACGCCTGATAGCAGTCAAGGGGTTGCGCTACTGTGATCTGGAATCCTTCCAGCACATGATCCACTGGAGTGTTGCGGAAAATGTGATCCGCAGGCTGGGAAAAGAGCGGTTCGACGGCCAGCAGTTTTTCCTCGAGCGGCCCCATAATCACCCCCAAACGCTGCCGCATCGTCTCAATGGCCCCGCCGCGTTCTTGCTTGAGGTGTTCCAGCGTGTCAACCGTTGCGGTGTAGCGCATCGGGTAGAGAACCTGAAAGCACAACTCCGTATGCTCGCGGCTGATCTCCCACAACCCCAAACGCTCGGCCATGGGCACATACACCCCCATAGTTTCTAAGCTGATGCGACGCTGTTTCTTGCGGGGCATTGACTTCATGTCCCGCATGTTGTCAAGGCGGTCGAACATCTTGATGAACAAGGCCCGCACATCCCGCGCCATTGCTCCGAGCATTTTCTGGTAGGTCGCCTCCAGCACGACAACAGACTGCCGGGTTTCAGTTTCTGGAGGTTTGATCTTGGTGAGGCCGTCCACGATTTCAGCGTACCACTCGCCGTAGTTCCCGGACACATAATCCCGCGTCATCGTCGTGTCCTCGATGGTATCGTGCAGGAGCGAGGCGATCACGGTCGGAGCATCAAGTCCGGCCTGACAGATGTAACGCGCCACCCGCAGCGGGTGGATGATCACGGGCTGTCCGGAACGTCGGAGTTGCCCCCCGTGGAAACGCTCGATGTCTGCCAATGCCTGCTCCAGCAGAGGCTGCTCCGCCTCGTCGCCCTGAATCGCTACATAGCTGCGGATTTGCTGTTGGAGAACCGCAATCAACTGCTGCTGATCTTCCGGGTCGGAGACGGGCAGGTTAGAAAAATCCTCTGTTCGTTCAACTACACGAACGGGCTTCGCCTTGCGGGAAGCCTTGGGCTTGACCTGTGATTTTGGCTTGGGCGGTACTGGCGCTTCGATCTCGTTCATTAGCCGTGTTGGGGCAAGCATCGCAACAGGGTGAGCTTCATTTTAGTTTTCGGTTTTCGGTTGCCGCTGCGGATTGTCGCGGAGGGACACGGATGTTTTTCTTGATCCACGCAATCCATGGTGGTGTTTGGTGTTTGGTGTTCCATTTCATGACTCCTGACTCCTGACAACCATTTTCGGGCATGGCCCATATGTCCCGGATTCACAGAGGATACGAGTGAGGATTAGAGAGTGGGGTCTCCCAGTTCAAGATGGCTGAGGGCGACCGAAACCACCGTGAGATTGACCAGCCCGGAAGTGCGGATTTGTTCCTGCGTCTGCTGGTAAGCTTGCAAGGCTGTGGGGTGCGCAGTCCGTAGCGGTTCAACCCACGCTTCTGGGGCGAGGTCACGCAAGCTTTCAGGTGTGCGGCCTGCCACCATGCGGTCGAGCAGTTGGCGCTTGCGCAAGTCGAGCGATTGCAGCAACAATTCCTGATGCCGGAGTTCCCACTCGTTCGCAGCACTGAGACCGTCCAGTTGCTCCCGCAGTTGTTCCAGTCCAAACTCTGCCTCCAGAATTCCTGCTGCCGTGCAGGCCATCGCCACGTCCAGCCCGTGCCGCTGCTGGAGGTGCAGCACATCGTTTGCGCTCCGCAGTCGTAGAATGAGACTGGCGAAGGCGTTGAGGTCCATTTGCTCGACAGGAGTGCCGATGTCCAGCATTTCCGTGAACAAGGGTTGGAACACCTCCACGAGCTTGAACTTCAGCTTGGCTCCAGACTGCAATAGCCCTTGCACCGCCCGCAGCAAACTTTCCTCCATCTCGATCAGCACCTCGTACTTCTCCTGTTCGGTCACACTCGGCATCATCAGCAAGCGTCGGCGCAAGCTTGGCCCCCGCAGGCTTTGGTCAAGGATCAGGTACGCTTGCGCAAGGTCTGGAAGCGCACGACCCGTTGAGGCGGCCAAACGCGGAAAAAAGCCGCATCCAGCATAGTTGATGATCGAGTTGGTGACGATCATCGCGATGATCTCGCGTTTGAGGGGATGGTTAAGAACCGCGTTGCCAAAGCGTTCCCGAATCCGGGGAGGAACATAGCCCAAGTAAATCGGATCAAGCGCGGGATCGAACGGAAGTTCCGGATTGGAAAGCGCGTCGAAGACAGTCATTTTCACATACGATTGCATGACCGCCAGCACGGGACGCGGCATCGGCAACCCGGCCTGCTCAAGCTGATCGAGATCCTTTGGCGTGGGAATGTACTCGCTGCGAGAGTTCATGCCGCGTTCCTCCAACCATGAGATGAAAGCCCGGAAACGTTGAAAGCGACGTCGTGATCGAATCCGGTCCATTGAGAGCAGCCAATGCTGCCCCCGGTTGTTCGCCAGCACCAGTTCCGCGACCTCTTCTGTGGCTTCGTGCAGCAGAGCGTTGCGCTCCTCATCCGAGTCGAGCTTTCCGGAACGCCGCAGTTTCTGGAGCAGGATTTTGAGATTGACCTCGTAATCCGACATGTTCACGCCTGCGGAGTTGTCAATCGCGTCCGTGTTGAGGAGTCCCCCCCGATTGCTGTAATCAATGCGGCCCAACTGCGTGAATCCGAGGTTCGCGCCCTCGCCGATCACCTTTGCCTGCAACTCGGTGGAGTCAATGCGCACGTTGTCATTGGCCTGATCTCCAACGTGCAGACTGCTTTGCAGGGGAGATTTGACGTAGGTGCCGATTCCTCCAAACCAGAGCAGATCCACCTCCATCCGCAAAATCGCCCGGATGATCTCGTCACCCGTCAGGGAATCTGCATCCACACCAAGCAGCGTCTGCGCTTGCGGACTGAGCGGGATGGCCTTGGCCTTGCGGTCAAACACGCCCCCTCCGGCACTGATCAACTCAGGTGTGTAGTCCTTCCATGTCGAACGCGGGAGTCGGAAAATCCGCTCACGCTCATGCCAAGTTGATTCCGGTTCAGGATTGGGATCGAGGAAGATGTGCTGGTGGTTGAACGCCGCTTGCAGCCGGATCATGCGACTCAGCAACATGCCGTTGCCAAAGACGTCACCGCTCATGTCACCAATGCCCACCACCGTGAACGGCTCCGACTGAATGTCGCGGCCCAACTCCCGGAAGTGGAGCTTGACGCACTCCCATGCTCCCCGTGCCGTGATACCTACGACCTTGTGGTCGTAGCCGTTGGAACCTCCGGACGCGAACGCATCACCCAGCCAATAACCCCGCTTTTCTGAAATCTCGTTCGCGGTGTCCGAGAAGGTCGCGGTGCCCTTGTCGGCAGCGACCACGAGGTAGGGATCCGCTTCGTCGTAGGCCAGCACCCTGTTCGGGCAACGCACCTGTCCTTGTTCATCCAGCGTGTCGGTCACATCAAGCAGGGCGCCGATGAATTTCTTGTACTGGCGTTGTGCCTCCGTCGCTGCTGACTCACGAGTGCTTCCAGGGTTCTTGACATAGAAACCACCCTTCGATCCCACCGGCACAATCACCACATTCTTGGTCTGCTGCGTTTTCACAAGTCCTAGCACTTCGGTACGGAAATCATCCGGACGATCCGACCAGCGCAAGCCTCCGCGTGCGACGGGGCCGAAGCGCAAGTGAGTGCCCTCCATCCCGACATCGTGGACGTAAATCTCCCGGAAAGGTGCCGGCACGGGCATTTGCTCAGATTTGCGGGAGTTGAGCTTGACGGAGATCACCGTTTCGTCCGCAGGGCGGGGAATGTAGAAATTCGTGCGCAAGGACTGCTGAACCAAGCTGTGAAGCCGCCGCAGCACCAAGTCGTCTGTGATGCCATCCACCTCTTGCAGGGCTTCGTGAAACCCTTGCTCTAAACGCGGTAGCAGCACGGTGTGGCGATGTTCAACACTCCCGTAAGCCTCGTCCGGATCGAAGCTGGTGACGAATTGCTCATAGAGCAAGCGGGCACAGTCGGCGTGATCTAGGAGGACGCAGTTCACGGTTTCACGACTGAAGGAAGGGCCAAGCTGGAGGTAGAGGTTACGGTAAAGCTGGAGGACATTGATCGCCTTCCAGTCCAGCCCGGACTTGAGTGCAAGCGCGTTGAGTGGATCGTTTTCAGTCTGTCCTTGAAAAATCGCCCGCAAGAGCGGCACCAGCAGTGGTTTTGTTTGCGCTTCATTGAGTGTTTCCCCGCTCTTCCGGGTGATCCGGAAGGACTGGATGTAGCCCAGCGTGGTCTCGCCGTTGCCAATCCGCGCCGTCAGTTGGTCAATGACGTGGATGCCAAGATTGAGCAACACCGGCATGACCTTGATGAGATCCAGCTTACTACGGCTGTAAACATAGAGCAGCGACGCCTGCACCACACTCGCTGTGGGATCGGAAAACACCACGAGATCAAAAGCGATGCCCCCTTCATGTGCTAACTGCTCCAGATTCTCCATGTCCCGGACGGCAGCTTCAACCGTGTTGCGCACCCGATAATGTGGGGGCATCATTGGAACATAGCGTTCAAACAGCGCCTTCGCGTCCGCTCCCGGATGCCGATGGCGTAGCAGACCGCGCACCTGCTCCTCCCACGGCAACAGACGGCGACCAATCTCTGTCTCCAACTGCTGGAGGGGCGGTTGCCAGTTCGGGTCGGAAAGCACGAAATCCACATGCACCCGTGAAACTTCCTCTCCAGAGGCATAGAACCACTCGCTGCTCCGGTGCGGCACCAGAGTTTGCAGGTGTTCCGCGACCTTCTGGGACGCACGTTCGTCCAACAATTCTGAGGGCGTCAGCACCAGCAACCGCAGGTGCTCCTGCCCCTCGGAACGGATCTGGAAACAGTGAATGCGCCGAGGATTATTGAGCGAAACGAGATTCTCCACCACCTGCCCCAACTCCGACTCACTTGCGCGGAATAGCTCAAACTTGGGAGTAGCCGCAAAAATGCGCACCGCCTCATTGTAGCTGTAGGTGTCCGGAAGCAATTTCAGGGTCTCAAAAAGGCGGCGGAGCTTGCGGCGGACAATCGGGGTGTCGAGGTTGCGTGCGTTGAGCGAACTGCGGCGTAGGAGGGCCAGAAAGACATGCTCGACCTGACCATGCTCTGGATGCGGCAACTTGATGCTCAGCCGCATGAGGGGTTCAAAGCGGAGGACGGGACTGATGGCGGGCAGGCGGTCGAGCCGAAAGGGTTCCGGGAAGTTTTGAAAACGCCAACTGTGAGCTAGCAGGGTTTCTTTCAGCCGCTGCCCGAACTCATCAACCAAGTCACTCGCCCGAAGAATTCCCAGACCGGATTCGTCCTCCAACTGCAAACCCGCTCCTCCTTCCGGATTTGGAATCAGGAGTCCTGCCCCGAAGCAGGCAAAGTTCCCCAACAGCCACGGAATCAACTCTGCCCACTCCTGCCGTTCCTCTTTGGAGACCAACTCCACCTGCGAAATCGTCTCGGCCAACGTTTGCAGTCGCTTGCGGATTTCTGGTTGGTCCTCGGCGGACTGCTGCACGGCCCGCAGGTGCTGGGCGAGTTGGGCCTCCAACATGCTCAAAAACTCCGGATTCTCAGATCCTTCAATCTCCAAGTGGATGACGCTGTACAAACCTGATCCCAACTGTGGGGCGGACACCTTCGTCGGTTTGCCCTCTGCATCACACTCCACCATCATCATCGGATGCAGTCGACGCAGAATATGCAGGTCCAACTTGCGGAGCAGACACTCCAGCGTGACCACCTGAAAAGGCGTGTCTCGACTGACCACGTCAATGAGTAGCCGCCCGCTACCCGTGCTGTCCGGGTCATCCGGATCGTCCACCTTAGGTTGAACACGCAGGGCACCTCCTTGCGCCACCGCCTCCTGAAAAAATGCAAACCGCCCTTGCACCAAGCTCTGCAAGGCTGCAGTCCCCAGCACCTCCAACATGCGGGCCGAGGCGCCTTGCAAGAACTGTTCGGCAAACTCGCGCAATAGTGGGTCGCCCGGAAGTTTCTTCAGAATCGCGTCAAGCAGTGAGGTGGTGTTGGCCACTGAGTTTCCATTGAGTTTTGGAAGAAACATTTGGCATTATGCCCTGATTCCTTGGAAATGCAACAATCCCCCCATCGATACAGAGGGTGAAGCCCCTGAAAAGCTTGGGTTGTCGGGGAATTTGGTGAGGTTCACGAAGACGCAAATCTCGGTGTTCGTGACGGATGTCACGACAAGGCGGCCCTCGGCTTGTAACTCAAGCGTCATCCAGCAATAATTTTGGCACCAACACAATGCGCATGGCAACCCTCAGCATCACCATCATCGGCCACAATGAGGCCGATCACCTCCAAGAACTCCTGCCCCAGCTTTCGTGGGCAGATGAAGTGGTGTATGTGGACTGCGACAGCGAGGATGACTCCCTTGCCGTCGCGAAAAACCACGGCTGCCGCAGCTTCTCGCGTCCGAACAACCGCAACCTCAACGTTAACAAATCCTTCGGGATTGAGCAAACGAGCAGCGACTGGGTGTTCTACCTCGATCCAGACGAGCGACTTCCAGAGGAGTTGGTGCAGGAAATCTGCGAAATCAAGGGCTCCAACACGCCTCACGTCGCCTTCCGACTCAATCGCCGCAACCACTACTTTGGGCACTGGCTCCGCTACGGAAGCCAGTATCCGGACTCGCAGTTACGCTTTTTCCGAAAGGGCAAGGCCCAGTTCCCGAACCGACATGTCCACGAAAAGCTGGAAATCAACGGCTCCATCGGCAAGCTGCACAATGACATGCTGCACCACCCCTACTTGACGATCAGCCAGTTTCTGCGCAAGTTCGATTTCTACACGGGTGTGGAGGCGGATTATCTGCTGGAGGCGGGGGTTCGTCCGGAATGGGGCAACCATCTGCGGTTTCTGGTGTTACGACCTTGGACGCGTTTTTGGCGCCGCTACTTGCTCAAGGGTGGGTTTCGAGACGGGATTCCAGGGCTGTTCTGCGCTCTCTTCGATGCCCTCAACGTCATTGTCCGCTACTGCAAACTCTGGGAGCGGGGCCAATAACCGCCTTGAACCCCTGATCAGGCCGCAGGCCAAGCGGTGGCTGGCTTCTAGGCGGAGCGGCGCAACCAGTCGCTGCTCCCCATTAGCTCGTCGTCGGCAGTGGTGCCGATTGCGGTGGTGTGTCTTTGCGGGGTTCCAAACGGCGGAGGACTTCGGCAACCACTCGCTCCATCAACGCATTTTCTCTGCGGTCGGCTTGCTTCGCCAGTGCTCCATTTTCAAAAGCGACTCGATCTGGTAGCGTTCTTCCTGGGTGAGCTGCGTGTC
>CAJWCD010000081.1:0-17201 GCA_913020725.1 uncultured Pseudomonadota bacterium | reverse complement strand
AGTGAAACACTTTCAACTGGAAAAACTGCACCAAATCAGTGCAGAAATTTATAAATGACTTGCGATTCAAGAAAAAGAATGTTAGACTGCCTTTTTTTCGAATAAATCAACGCTCAAGTGTTTTTTGAACCCTAACTCATAAAAAGAATTATGTCTAAAACTCTTCTGCGGATCTTAGTCCACATCCTTTTCGTTGTGCTCCTGGTGGGTTGTGCTTCCGCGCCAAAACCGACACCCAAGCCCAAGGCCGAAAATTTTCTTACCCTTGCAGATGTCAACGGTCGCATTTCGTTTAGGGAAAGCAACAGCACTCCTGACATTCGAGTGATTCGTGCCAAAGCAAAAGCATTCATCAAGCAGAACGACCTGCGTTCAGCGAAGATACTTGCAACTAATCAAGCGACTAGCTATGCCGTGGATGACATGGTCCGGGAGTTACTGACCGAGGAAAATTACAACAACAATTTTGAAAAAATTGAAGAGTATCTTTCTAAAAACCTAGACAGTTATGTTGTCGATAAAGAGATTGTAGCTGAGAAGCGTATCTTTGCAAACAAGTATTATGGCATTGACACTGCTTTTAAGATAAGCCGCCAGAAAGTTCTTGTCGCTTTGCAAAAGGATCTCAAGCTCATCAACACCAGTTCAAGCACGTTAGTGGTCGTGATCACCAGTAAAAAAGACATTGACCTGTCAGGATCAGGGTTTCAGTTTGGTGATTTAGAGGAAGCACTGCTGAATCAGATTCAAACCGACCTGAACCAGCGAGGATTGCGGGCAATGGATTTTCGGAATGCGGTCACCCACCTGCAGACCGACGAAAAAACAAAAGAGCAGTTTGGGAAAATATCAAAAGAACAATTTCTGGCGGTAGTGTCTGGGAGTCCAGCAGACCGTGCATTGCTCAACAAGCAGATCCAGAACGCAGAGGGGTTCTATACAACCGGTCTTAGCCTGCTACAGCAACTGGCAAAGGTGGTGGTTGAGGTCAATATCTTTTCAATCAGTGGAAACACGAAGGGCGATCTTGCTCTTTCCCTCAACGTCACAGCGAAAAACATTTCCACAGGGCGAGGCGGGGCGTTCGCAAACACCGTCGCCAATGTCGCTCGACGGGGCGGCCCCAACGTCATTCCGTCAGCAATGATCACCGGTCTTGTACAAGATACCTACCAAGACCTCAAGCGTGAATTCATCCCCCAGGTTATCAAGGAGATGTCGACAATCACTGTGGGGGGTGACAAACTGATGCCTTATGAAATTGTCTTAAAGGGCTTCGACAGTCGCAACGTCCGCAGATTCAGATCGGCCTTGGATCAGAGACAAAATGATCAATTCAGATACATTGACTACGACAATACGCTGGCAGGAACTGAGCCTTCGATTGTGACCATTCGTGTGCGTTACGCAGGAAAGCCCGACCGCTTGGCGGATCTGCTGATGGGGATTCTTGATGGACAACAGATTGATTTCAAGGAACCTCGTGTTGCTCCGGAGTTAAAGGATATTGTCATTGAACACCCGTGAATTATTGGAGAACAAATATGAAGATTCAAACTAGGATTCTGTTAGCGGCGCTTGCCTTCTTCTTTGTAGGAATTGGAGGCTGCACAAAGACCATTGAGGATGCCGAGTCGCTTTACCGCAACGGGCAAGAAGAAGAGGCATTGGATGCAGCCGAAAAATTAATGGAGCATGAAGATCCGAAAGTGCGGCAACGAGCGGTTCGGATTGCTGGGAAAGTCGGCAACGACCGCGCCGGCAAACTCCTTGTCCTTGCTTTGCGCGATGCAAGCCCCGTGGTGCAGACGGAAGCTGTGCGGGGTCTCGGTGCCAATGTCTATGAACCCGGCATCCAGCCGTTGCTGGATCTGCTTCCTAAAGCAGACCCTGATGTGATACAGGCAGCGGGAGGAGCTTTGGCCAGCTATGGCGCTGCCGCGCTGGATAAACTGGTGCAACTCTACACGATGCCGTCACAGAAAGCCAATCGAGGCGTGTATCGGCAAGTCCTGCTGCAAGTCGGCGCTCCTGCTTCAGAAGCTTTGATTGCGACTTTGAAGGGGAAATCATTCTTTGTGAACCGAGACACCTTCAAGCTGCTCCAGCGCATGCGCAACCCGAAGGTTGCAACGCTAATGCTCCCTTATTTGGAAGACGAAGAGGTCGCTGGGCAGGTAGCGGAAGCCATTGGACGGCTTGGTAGTATGGGTGTCAGTCCGACACTGGACAGTATTACAGGCTACAAAAATGACACGGTGGATGTTCGTGTGCTGGAGTTGCACATTCGCATTCTTGGAAAACTGAAAGATGTCCGCGCTGCGGAAACATTGGAAGCTCTCGCAACACATCCTAGCGAGCGCATCCGTGATGCTGTGGATCGTGCGCTCTTCCAGATTCGCGGCTACTGATTTCCAGCATCACATCCGGTAGGGCGGGAGCCCGGCACTGTCCGGACCCGTCCAGCCGTGTCGGGTGAACCAATCCTGCACCCACACTGCCCCTCGGTCTAACCAGCGATCCATCCGGTTTTTCCCGCTTTCCGTGCGGACTTCCACGACCTCGTGCCCGTCCTCCTGCTTCGCGTAGAGGTAGTCGTCGCTTGTCCGCAGCTCGTCCACCAGCCCCAGTTCCAAGGCTTTTGAGGCCAGCCAGTATTCCCCTGTTGCGATGGTTTCCAAGTTCATGTCCGGACGGTGTTCTTGAATCAATCCTTTGAACGCACCGTGGATTGCTTCCAGGTCCGCCTGGAATTTCTCGCGGCCCTCCTCGGTGATTTCTACAAACGGTGTGACAGTGCGTTTGTGCTTTCCGGCGGTGAAGAGGTGGTAGTCCACCTCGTTCTTCTGGAGAATGCGGTGGAAATTCGGGATGCCTGCAACCACACCGATGGAGCCAACGAACGCAAAGGGTGCGGCCACGATGCGGTCCGCAACGGTCGCCATCATGTAACCGCCACTGGCGGCGATGACATCCACACAAACCGTGCAGCGCAGCCCCGCCTGCTTGAGCCGAGCGAGTTGCGAACTGGCGAGTCCGTACTGCGCCACCGCTCCTCCCGGACTGCTGAGCCGCACCACCACCTCATCCGAAGGCAAAGCCGCCCCCAGCAAAAAGGTGATCTCGTCCCGGAGTTGTTCCACCGAAGATGCGAGGATGTTGCCCTCAAAATCCAGCACATAGACGCGGTTTGAGTGCCCCTTGACGATCTCCTCCACCGATTTGCCTGCTTTCAGGTCGGTCCGGATGGATGTCACGGTTTGCTCGTCCTTGGATTTCTCATTCTTCTGCTCAGCCTTGTCCTCCTTGCGCCGGGCTTTGCGCAAGAGTTTGATTGCGCCCTTGGAGAGGGTCGGATGCTCGATCAGAATTTTCTCCAATTCATCCCCAGCTTGCTCGAAGCGCTTGCTCCAGCGTCGGAAGGCCAAATGTGGCTCCTTCTCACCAGACTTGCGCTTGCGCAACAAAACCCGTAGCAGAATGATCAACCCGGCAATACCGAAAAGCAGGACGGAAACGTGGTAAAAGGTGAGGGATTCGTTGAGAAATTCGGTCATTCAGGGTAGGCCTGTGGGATTGTTTTTGGAGATGAGAGGTTCGTCTGATAGACTAACGGATCAGGCTCAATCTGCAACGAGATTCCCATGTCCCAGACGCCCCCCCGTGTTCGCTTCCGTGTTTTCCTGCTCACCGCCTGCTTCGCCCTCACGGGTTCTGTTGCCAGTCTGACCGTTTCGGCAGGGTCGCTGATCGGCTACGCGATTGCGGAGAACAAGGCGCTGGCCACACTGCCGCTCTTCCTGAGCTTGCTGGGCACTATGTCGGCGGGCATCCCGGCCTCCCTGTTGATGCGTCGTGTGGGACGTCGCAACGGCTTTCTGGTCGGCACGGGCATCGGCACAACTGGGGCGTTTTCTGGAGCGTATGCGATCCTGATTGGCAGTTTCCCCCTCTTTTGTGTCTCCACTTATATGATCGGCCTGCTGATCGGTTTCAACCACCTCTACCGTTTCACAGTGGTTGAGATTGCAGGTCCGGAGTTCAAGGCCAAGGCGATCTCGCTGGTGATGGCTGGAGGGATTGTCGGAGGCTTGATTGGCCCGACACTTGCCATGCAGGGCAAGGATTGGGTGGCGAATGCGCCCTTCGCCGGGGGGTATCTTGCCGTGACGGGACTCTTCGCCGTGGTCGCGGGTATCTTGGCGTTTCTCGACCTCCCACGTCCCACCACCGAGGAGCAACACGGGGTCCGTCGTCCGCTTGCGGAGTTGATCGTGCAACCGAACCTGGTCCTTGCGGTGGTGAGCGCCGCGCTGGGGTATGCGGTGATGGCCCTCGTGATGACGGCAACCCCGTTGGCAATGACCCACCGCGAGTATCTGTTTCCGGACACCGCGCTGGTCATCCAGTGGCACATCGTGGGGATGTTTCTGCCCTCGTTTGTGACGGGTTCGCTCATCCAGCGCTTTGGGGCCACCCGGATGATGATGATGGGCGTGACACTCAATCTCATCTGCATCGCTCTCAACCTCCACGGTGAAACGTGGTGGCACTTCTGGGCTGCATTGATTCTGCTCGGTACGGGCTGGAACTTCATGTTCATCTCCGGAACCACCCTGCTCACCGAGACCTACCGTCCCGCCGAGAAGGCACTAATTCAGGGGATCAACGATTTTCTTGTTTTCGGCACGGCGGCTTCGGCCTCGCTGTTGGCTGGAGTGCTGCTCAACAATGTGGGTTGGCGCGGAATCAATTGGAGTGCGCTGCCGATCCTTGCCATCGTTGTGGTCACGCTGCTCTGGTATCGGTTGCGACAACGCTCGGCGACCCCGGAAGCCCTCGCACCTGCGGCTGGTTCCGGAGACTGACCACACACATCGTTGGTCAGCAGTCACGGGTCAGGTATTGGGGGGGCTTCGGGTAACGTTCCAGACAACTGCGCTGGAAATTGCGGTGAATGTGGCCGTAGTTCTGGGAATTGAAGCGCCCGTCGTCATTCCACTCTGGCTCCAGAGTGCGCGGAGCAGAAGCCTGGATCGCAGGCAGTGGCGGGGTACAGGCACTGCTGAACAGCAGCAATAGACCTAACAATCCGAAAATCCTCCAGTTCTGCCCGCAATCAAAACAACGCATCAGGCTAAATCAGCAGCGGGTTTTGGCAATCTTCTGGACGACGAACCGGACACAATTCCGGAAAGACCGTGGATGCACTGGCCGATAGCTGCGTTTGTTGTAGCGTCCATCGTTCCAATCCGTTGAGATCGGCTTCCTGGCCGCAAGTGCTTGCCCGGATTCAAGTTCTGGCATCGAGCAACTCGTGACTAGAGCCACCACCACGCTCGCCATCCCCAGATAACACCTCACTTTGAATCCTTGCCTTCAGTGTATTGAGATTGCTAAAGCAATCATGAACATTCCTGCCATTCTTTCAAGTTTCGGAACGGGGATCAAGCAGCAGTGCGAGTTTGCGTTGACTGTCCCGGGTACTCTTGGCACAGTGTTGAAGCATAGTGAACGGTTCTCTTCACTTTTCAATCCAGACGCAAATACCAAAACATGGACTCTCAGCACGCCCCACTTGAAGTGGAACAAATCTTGACTCTCAATCATATTGCTGTGGACATCAGCCACAGCATCATGGACAAACCGGTGGCCGAAGCTGCTGCCGGAGACTGGACCTTCATCCCCACAGTCCTCCACAACCTCCAGCACGTCTATGGTCGTCCGCTGCTGGCGGTGCGGAACATTGACGGGGAAAAGCGCGTCATGTTCGCCGCCTATGTGATGGACCACGCCGTGCTGCCGAGTGGCCGAGTGCGCTTCGTACTTTCCGAAGACCCCGGAACGCTCGGTGATCTCGTGGGTCGAGTCTATCCAATGTGGCGCGGGGCGACCATCGCCTACGTCTCCAGGGAAAGCCGTTCGGTCTTGGAGTTCTGAGCGCAGACGTTTTGTAACCCATTCCCAAAAGCCGCCATGCGATTCCCACGCCTACTCTTCAGCCTCCTCGTCTTCACGTTGCTGTTGTCGGGGACTCCTCCGCTTCCGGGCCTCCATGCTGAGGAGCTGTTCTTCTCTGACGACTCGAGTTACGAGGGTGATTTGAAGGACGGTCAACCACACGGGCAGGGGGCGTATCAGTATGCTGACGGCTCCCGTTACGAGGGACAATGGTCCTATGGCATTCCGGAAGGACGTGGCACCTACACTTACACCAGTGGAGCCGTTTATGATGGCGACTGGTGGGACGGCATTCCCTATGGACGAGGGTGGCTGATCTACCCCAACGGCATGCAGTATGTCGGGGAGTTTCAGGACGGACGCTTCCACGGCGGTGGGGAACTGACCTATCCGGACGGCACACGCTACAGCGGGGAATTCGTCAAGGGTGCTTTGCAGGGCAAGGGCCGCATCGAGTATGTGGACGGTACGCGCTACGATGGCACTTGGGAGAACGAACGGCCCAGTGGTAGCGGCACTCTGCGTTACGCCAGCGGCACGGTGTACGAGGGCGAGGTTGCCGAAGGCCGCATCGAAGGCAAGGGCGAACTCCGCTTTGCCGACCAGTCCGTGTATCGGGGAACGCTGACCGATGGTGAGTACCGCGTGGGCAACTACCGCTATCCGGACGGTGCCAGCTATGTCGGCGGCTGGTGGGACGGCCAGCCCGAAGGGCAGGGCACGATGGCTTACGCCGATGGTTCCCGCTACGAGGGGCAGTGGCGCAAGGGGACGCCGCATGGACAGGGCGAGTTGCGCTTTGCCAACGGCGGACGCTACCACGGCGCATGGCAGGGCGGACGCTACCACGGACTCGGCACCTTCACCTTTGCCAATGGTAGCCACTACAAGGGCCGTTGGTATCAGGGGAACTACCACGGGCAGGGCACCTTCAAGTACGCCGATGGTAGCAGCTACAAAGGTCAGTGGTCCAACGGCGTTCAACAGGGGTCCGGTACCTTTACCTACACCAACGGCAGTCGCTACAAAGGTCAGTGGTCCAACGGCAATTTCCACGGGCAGGGCACGTTTGTCTATGCCGAGGGCGGACGCTACAAGGGGCAGTGGCTGCACGGCATCCCGGACGGGCAAGGCGAGTTCAAATACGCCGACGGCAGTCGTTACAAAGGCTCGTTTGCCCAGGGACTTCCGCAGGGGCAGGGCAAGTTGAGTTATGCCAACGGCACCGCCTATGAAGGGCAATTCGTTGCCGGAACCATCCGGGGACAGGGCATCTTCACTCACAAGGATGGCAGTGTCGCCACCGGTCAGTTCTCGGATGGCATCCAGCAGGGCACCGGCACTCTGACTTACCCAAGTGGAGCGGTCTACTCCGGAGCCTTCCTCGAGGGCACTCCGCACGGACAGGGTGAGTACGCCTTCCCCGATGGCTCCCACTACAAGGGCAATTTCGCCTCCGGGAGTATCAAGGGGCAGGGCACTTACACCTACCCCGACGGCACCGTGTACGAGGGCAGTTTTGCTGCGGGCATTCCCAGCGGACGCGGCACCGCCCGTTATCCCGCCGGATCGCAGTACGAGGGCAATTGGCGAAACGGCATACCCTACGGACAGGGCCGCTGGACCTACGCCAACGGCGCCACCTACGAAGGCCGCGTCAAGGACGGCACTCCAGACGGGCAGGGCAAGTACGCCTTTGCCGACGGCAGCCACTACGAGGGGGAATTCCGCATGGGCACCCCGGAAGGGAAAGGTGTGATTGCTTATCCGGACGGCACCCGCTACGACGGTCAGTGGCGAGCGGGCATCCAAAATGGACGGGGCAAGCAGACTTACCCCACCGGAGCTTCCTACGAAGGCACTTTTCTCGACGGTCAGCCCCACGGTCTCGGCACCTACACCTTCCCGGATCAGGCCGTCTATGAGGGCCAGTTCAACATGGGCACGCGCTCCGGACGTGGCGAAATCCGCTACCCCAGCGGTGCGAGCTACGCAGGCAACTTTGTGGACAGCATGCCGCACGGTCAGGGAACATACCACTACACCGACGGTTCACGCTACAAGGGCGCTTTCATCAAGGGCAAACCGGAAGGCAAGGGCGTGATGACCTACCCCAGCGGCGCCAGCTACGCTGGGAGCTTTCTCAAGTGCCTCCAGCACGGGCAGGGCATCTACACCTTCCCGGACGGCTCGCGCTACGAGGGCGCCTGGGCCGACAGCCAGCAGAACGGACAGGGCACCTACTATGCTCCGGATGGAGAAATCCTCTTCAGCGGGCCGTGGGCCGACGGCAAGCCCCAGCAGTGACGCCCCTCACTCGTCCGGCGCCACGCGCTTTTCCGCCTGACGGTTGTAGCGCTGCTTGCGCGGCGGCTTCACCTTCTCCCGGAAGCGCGTGAACGGGAAGGTCGCCGCGATCTTCAACTCGCCGCCTTCGAACTCCCCCTCCAACTCAGCGGCTTCCTCCACTTCCGCTTCCGGAGTCTCCTCGGCTCCGATTTTCTGTTTTTTGTGCTTAGGCATCTCACTCCAACATCCAGCATCCGTTGCGCCGGATGGCCTCGCACATCGCGTCCGGAGCCAAGTCAATCTCTCCGGGCCAAGACACAAAACCCTCCGTCACCTGAAGCCGCCGGAAAAAATTCGGTAGCGCGGGGCGGCATACCCGCGCACCGGACGGTGGCACGGGTGCGCCGCCCCGTGCCACCGTTGGGCACGTCCGCTCCGGGGTTCAGCACCAAAAAAAATCCGCTGGGGGCACCGCGTCCACGTCCCGGACTACGCTTTCAAGGTCCGGCCAACCCGCCGTGTAGTCGCTCACTCCGATGACGAGCGCTTGGTTCTCCTCGTACAGCCCCACCGTCTCACCAGCCTGAGTCTTGATCACGACGCGCTTGACCCCGCGTTGGGCAGCGCAAAGGGGGAGGGCGAGCAGGAAGGTGAGCGGGAGCAGCCAACAGAGGATTCGTCGCATCGGGCCTCCTTGAGGGAGTGGGTGGGGTGATTGCTTCTGCGAAGCTTAGCGCGGGGCCGAGCGCGACGCAAGGGTTTTGGTTTTCGGCCACGGATGCTCGCGGATGGTTTCCCTTTTTTGATCCGCGTGATCTGTGAAATCCGTGGCTTCCCCTTTTTGATCCACGTGATCCGTGGCTGACAGCGTCAGGCGAGGTAGGTCCGGATGCCGCCGCTGACGTTCCAGTCGTCATCAACCAAGTAGAGTAGCCGCCACTTGTCGAAGGTGGTGCAGGGGTGCGAGATGCCGAGTCCCACGAGGTCGCCGACTTGCCAATCCGCATCCTCCGGAATCGTGAGGTAGGCGTGCTGGTCGTTGAGGGCGGTCACTTGGAAGCGTCCGTCATCGAGCGCACTTGGAGGCTGCGTGGAGCCAAGCCGATGGTGCAGTTCCGGCACGGGCAGGGCGACGTCGTAGGAGAGATCACGTTTGCCTGCGGTGACGATGGCAAGTCCGGGTTCTGGAAGCGACTGCACCGCGCCCCAGACCTGCAAGGCGGGTTGTAGGCCACCACCCACGTCGTTCACCTGTGGACTGCGTTTGCAGATGCGGCGAAACATTTTTTGGTAGTATTCAGAATCGTGCGTGAGGTAGCAACCGCTGCGGATCACACGCAGCACCTCGTGCGCGCCGGACGGGCTTTCGAGCTGCTGGACCACGAGATCGTAGAAATCGGAACCACCGGCGGTGAGGATCACAGGACCTTCTGCAAACAAACCTTCGGTGGCACAGTGTTCGGCCACCTGATTGATGCGTTGCAGAAATTCCTGCACCTGCGCTTCCGCGTCCGGACGGCCTTTGAGTAAACCTTCGAAACCCTCCACACCGCGCAGGTGCAAACGTGGTGCAGCGTTCTTGACGGCACGGGCCACCGCCAAGGCTTCGGTTTCGGTGCGGCAACCGGTGCGTCCCTTGGCAACACCAAGTTCAAGCAGGAGCAGCAGCGGGTGTTCCAGCTTCGCCACTGTTGCTGCTTCGGCAAGTTGACGCACGTTCACCACGGAATCAACGAGGCAGAAGACCTCCAATTCCGGCGACTCCCGGAGTTCGGTCATCATCCCGCGCAATTCCTGCGGACCCACCACCTGATTGGCGATCAGCACCCGCGATACTCCCCACTTCCGGCACATCCGGAGTTGGTGGACATTCGCAACGGTGATGCCCCACGCGCCGTCCTGCAACTGCTGCTGGAAAAGCTGCGGGGCCATTGTGGTTTTGCCGTGCGGTGCAATCCGGACTCCGAAATGTTCGGTGAAACGACGCATCCACGCGCTATTGTTCCGGAGTGCGGAATCCTTCAGCACCGCGACCGGCAACGGTAAATCGCCCCGCAGCAGGTTCCAGCCCTGACAGCCCAATGCGTCCAGTCGCAGCGGTTCTGCGTCGTAGGGAAAGCCTTTGAACTCTGGGCTGAGGATTTCCTGAAAAACAGTGTCCAGTTTCATGGTGATTTTGGAATCGGAAAAAGTGACTTGAAGAGAAAAGGGCTTGCGAAAACAGCGTGATCGGCTTGACTAGAGAAGCAAGAATAAACCAATCTGACCACGCGATCAACTTTTGGAACTGACCACAGTCCTAGAAATGCTGGGACATTTTCTTTGGAAAGCCGGGGCGACCATCTTCGTCCTGCTCCTGATTTCAAAGGTTGCTGAGCGTTCCGGACCGTTTATGGCGAGCATTTTCTTGACGCTGCCGATGAACGCCGGACCGGGCTATTTCTTCATCGCTCTTGAAGTTCCTCCGGAATTTATCGCTCAAGGTGCGCTGATGAGCTTTGCCACGGTTGCCGGGGTGCTGGTGTACACGGGAGTTTATGTGCAGGCAACGCGCCGCTGCGGATACTGGACCTGCGTGCTGATCGCAAGTTGCAGTTGGGGCATAGCAGCGTGGTTGGTCAGTTTGCTATCGGCATCCTTGCCGAACGCGCTGATGTCCATTGCTGCAGGAGCCGTCATTGGTGTTTCTCTGCGGCGCAAACTCGATGTGTTCTCCAAGCCGGACAAACAAACTTCCGGGTGGATGCTGTCGTTGATCCGTGCGACCACAGGTGGTCTCGCGGTCGCAAGCATTGCCGCAACTGCAAAGTTCCTTGGCCCGGATTTGACGGGCATTGCCTTCAGTTTTCCGATTACCTTTGTTGCAACTTCGTGGATGTTGAGCCACCTATACGGGTTGGAATTTTCTGCGGCAACCATCCAGTCTGCCCAACTCACCGTACCCACTTACGCCAGTTTCTGCCTCGTGTTGCACTTGGCTGCAACTCCGAATATTGGCGGGTTGTCCGGGTTGCAAGCGTGGGGATTGGCGATTGCCTCCTCGCTGCTGATGGGACTGCTGATGGGAATCTTTGGTCAGCGACTCCGGAAGCTCGCACTTGCCCGATGAAATTCCAAGCACCTCCGGAATGTTCCAAAATATGAACCGCCGTCCGCGTTCGTTGCTGCTGCCTTTTGCCGCAGGGCATTTTGCCAACGACCTCGCTCCAGTTTCCGTGCTGATGCTGGCTCCGGCGATTGCACTGGACTTGGAGCTTTCAACCACGGAGGTGGGACTGCTGATCGCCATCCAAAGCTGGGGCGCGGCTTTGGGGTTTCTTCCATCGGGGATGCTCGCCGATGTGGTGAGCAACCGGGGGCGGCTCATGTTGATCACCTTCTGGTGGGTCGCGGTGGGACATTGGTTCGCCTCGTTTGCTCCGGGATTTTGGTGGTTGGCGGTGCTGCTGGCGCTTGCCGGATTTGGGGATGCGGCGTGGCATCCGCTCGCGACAACGATTTTGGTGCAGAATGATCCGCAGCGTCGCGCCCAAGCGTTGGGCATCCACGCGATTGGAGGCACGCTTTCCGGAGTGATCGGCCCGCTCTTGGTCGGCTTTCTGCTGACCATCATTGACTGGCGGCAGACGCTGCAAATCATCGCGCTGCCCGGCGCCTTGATGGGCGTGGCGTTTTTTGTGATTGCCAAGTGGATTCCTGTTCAACAAACGACGGGCAAGGTGTCGCGAGCGGATTTTTCGGCGTTGGCACAGACGTGGTTCAACGGCAGAGGACTCCGGATCATCGCCATGATCAGCACCTACCACATGGCCCTTGTCGCAATGATCAGCATGATCCCGCTCTACTTGCAGGAGTTTCACGGCCTCTCCTCCTCCGAAACTGGAATCGCCTACGCAGTGATGGTGCTGGCTGGAGCGGTGGGCCAACCCTTCATCGGCAGGCTTTCAGACCGAGTGGGGCGGCGCAAGGTGATCGTCCTTGGCAACGGACTCGCAGCGATAGCCGCGTTTTCAGTGAGATATTTTGAGCAGGAAGGCTGGTTCTTCGCCATCTTGGGCGCTTTGTTGATCGGTGTGGCTTTGCTAGAATGCGTGCGTTCTGTGATTCTTGCGGGCGCGGTTGAGTACGCGGGAAGCCGCGAGGGAGCCACGCTTGGATTTGCCTTTTCCCTGATGGACGGTATCGGCGCATTCGGCGCGGTGCTGGCAGGCTGGGTCGCCAGTTTCTACTTCAGCAACGCCTTCCTGCTTGCCGGAGGACTCGCGCTGCTTGCGGTGCTTGCGTGCTTCACCGTTTCCCTACAAGCGACTGCGGCCCCGGAGGCAACCTCGCGTCATGGCTTCGATGACAAAATGAACGAAGGCGGGAGAAATCTGTCAGTGACGAACACCGTTCGGGAATAGACACCACCTGTGCTACACTGTGCGGGCACGATTAATTTGGAGGTCATGATGCGGCTTTACCGAGATTTCACAACCGAAGACGAATTGTTCGAGGAATACAACCCTCGGTTCTTGGTTCCGGAAACCAGCGAACTGCTGGCAGAGTACCTCAGCGAAAGCGAACGGGTGCGCACCATGTTGAAAAACCAAGCAGGAATCGCCTTCGGCCCGACACTCGCAGAAGTGGTGGACATTTTCCCAGCGGCGGAATCCGGGAGTCCGGTGCATGTTTTCATCCACGGCGGCTACTGGCATTCCTTCTCCAGCCGCGCTCACGCCTTTGTCGCGGAAGCATTGGTGGCCAACGGCGTCACAGCGGTGTTGGTGAATTACGCGCTTTGCCCGCAGGTGACGATTGAGGAAATCGTCCGGCAGTGCCGTGCTGCGGTGGCGTGGACGTTCCGGAACATCACCGAATACGGTGGCGATCCAGCACGGATCACGGTCTCCGGACACTCGGCGGGCGGGCACCTCACGGGGATGCTGCTGGCGACTCCGTGGGTCGCCGATTACGGACTACCAGCGGATGTGATCAAGGGCGCCCTGCCGATCAGCGGACTCTTCGACCTCGCGCCCTTTCCGTACAGTTGGCTTCAGCCCAAGCTGCAAATCACCTGGGATCAGGTGCGACGGTGTAGCCCGTTGTCAAACTTGCCACCCCATCCGGTGCCGACCATCGTTGCCGTCGGTGGAGAGGAATCCGCCGAGTTCCAAAGGCAGTCACGGGATTATGTGGACCGGCTCCGGGAACACGGTGTGCCCGCAACCTTCCTGCCTGTGCCCGACCGCAACCACTTCAACGTAGTCCACGATTTTCGCGGCGCCGGAGGTCCGCTCTGCAAAACGCTGCTGGAACTGATCCAGACCGATGCAATCCCGGATTGATTTCTCCGGGGAATTTTATAAACTGAACCGTTCTTAATCTCGGAGTTGCCATCCAGGCCGCAACTCCGGATTTTCCAACGACCTTGATTCTAAAGCAACACGGTGCCGCTCAACGACTACACCCGCGACCAACTCATCACCGAAGCCCGCAAGCTCACCGAAGCCTTCCGCCGCTTCCAAGACGCCAACCTCAAGCTCGACCTCACGCGAGGCAAGCCCTCGACTGCACAACTTGACCTCTCCAACGGCATGGGGCCGCTCTTGTTGGAGCAGTGCTTTCTGGAAGATGGCACGGACCTCCGCAACTACGGTGGACTTAACGGCATTCCCGCAGCCCGCAAGCTCGGAGCTACCATGCTCGGTTTGCACGCCAACGAAGTGATCGCGGCGGACAACGCCAGCCTCACCCTGATGTACCTCTACATCCTCTGGGCTTACCACTTCGGCCCGCTGGGCGCAGGCACCGCGTGGCGTGACGAGGGGGATGTGAAGTTCATCGCCATCGTGCCCGGATACGACCGCCATTTCAGTGTTTGCGAGGAAATCGGCATCGAGATGGTGACCGCGCCGTTTGCCGAGGACGGTCCGGACATGGACGTGGTCGAGGAACTGGTGAGCAAGGATTCCAGCATCAAGGGCATCTGGTGTGTGCCAAAATACTCCAATCCCACCGGACACGTTTACTCCAGCGAAGTCGTGGACCGCATCGCTGTCCTCGGACGCATGGCTGGCCCCAACTTTCGGGTGATTTGGGACAACGCCTACGGAACCCACGACCTGCACCCTGAGCAAGCTCCCGCGCTGGCAAACATCATGGAGCGCTGTCGCCACTATGGCACCGAGGATGTCGTGGTGCAGATTGCGTCCACTTCAAAAATCACGGTCGCCGGAGGCGGCATCTCGTTCTTAGGTGGCTCGAAACCCAACCTCGACACCTTCCGCAAGCGTCTTGCGATCATGACGATTGGGCCGAACAAGCTCAATCAGCAACGACATGTCAACTTCCTCAAGGATTTCGGCGGACTGCAAGCGCACATGCGTCGCCACGCCGAAATCCTGCGGCCCAAGTTTGCAATGGTCCAGCAGCGCCTTGAGGACGGACTGGGCGGCAAGGAACTCGCCACTTGGAGCAATCCGCAGGGCGGTTACTTCGTTGCAGTGGACGTGATGCCGGGACTGGCCGCCAAGATCATCAGCATGGCTGGTGAGGCTGGAGTGAAACTGACTCCGGCGGGTGCGACCTTCCCCTACCGCCGCGATCCGGAAGATTGTAACATCCGGATTGCTCCCAGCTTTCCGCCGGTGGAGGAACTTGAGCTGGCAATGCAGGTGTTCGTCAACTGCGTCGAGCTTGCCTCTGTCCAGCAGCGGCTCAAGGAAATCGGCGGCTGATGTCCGCACCCGGAGAAGCACAGGTCAAAGCTCCCTCCGCTCCTCCTGCGGCCAACTCTGGAGGAACGGGAACCGCTCCCACCAGCCACCAGCCACCAGCCACCGACCACCAGATCAGCGACTGGCAGCTTTTCCAGCGCTTTCTGCACTACGTCAAACCCCACGGGCGCTGGCTCGCACTCGGCTTTGCTGCTGTGCCCTTCGGGGTGGCCGCAACGCTCTTCCTGCCTTGGATGATCATCCGGGTCATTGATGACTCCGTGATTCCCGGCGATTTTTCCAAGCTCCACTCGCAAGCGCTGCTGCTCGGCGGTGCAGTGTTGCTCGGCTATGTGGCCGATGCGGTGTACACCTTCGCGTTTCAGCGCACGGGACAGAAGTCGATTGCGGCGATGCGTGAAGAGTTGTTCGCGCACGTTCTCCAGATGCCCCGCTCCTTCTTCGATCACCACCCCCTAGGCGTGATCCTCACGCGCCTGACGAGCGACATGGAGGCGCTCAACGAATCCCTTGCCGTGGGGGTGCTTTCTCTCTTCACGGACCTGCTCAAGACCATCGCACTGCTGATTCTGCTGGTTTCGTTGAGCTGGAAACTGACGCTGGTGGTGCTGCTGATCCTGCCGCCGATCTACCTCTTCAGCAACTTTCTGCGGGCGCGGCTGCGGCACTACTACAACCTCACCCGCGAAGCACTTGCGGAGGCAACGGGCTACCTTCAGGAATGCCTCAATGGTGTCAAGACCGTGCAGCTTTATGCTGCCGAGCGGAAAACGCAACGACGCTTTGAAACCAAAACCCGTCACTTTTTCAAGGCACAGTCCTACTCAAACTTCTACGACGCTGCGCTGTTTTCCGTGATCGAGGGCATCACCTCGGTTGCGCTCGCATTCATGATCTGGTACGGCTCCGGGCAGATTCTCGAAGGCGTGGTGAGCGTAGGCACGCTGGTGGGTTTCATCAACACGCTCAACCGCATCTTCATTCCCATCCGTGAGTTCACCCAGCAGATTGCGGTTTTCCAGCGGGCGCTTTCTTCGCTGGAGAATGTTGATCGGCTCTTCCGCGAACGGCCAGAGGCGCAGGACACTCCGGAGGAACGCCCTGAAGAGGCTGAGACGCTGATGCGGTTTGAATCACTGGAATTCCGGGAGGTCTGGTTCCGTTACAGCGAGGACGGCCCGTGGGTGCTACGCGGAGTGTCGTTCACAGTGCGGCAGGGTGACCGCATGGCTATTGTCGGCTCAACGGGTTCCGGAAAATCCACCATCGTCCGCTTACTCACCCGAACCTACGGCAACTATCAGGGTTCGATCCAAATCAACGGAGTCGAGCTTTCCCGGATTGCACGCAAGCACCTCAATCGACTGGTGGCGATGATGCAGCAAGACACTTGGTTGTTTGAGGAAACCATCGCCTTCAACATCGCTCTCAACCGCCCGGAGGTGACTCCGGACAAAGTGCGGGAATCCGCAAATTATGTCTATGCCAGTGCCTTCATCGAGCGGTTGCCCGGACAGTACGACTACGGCTTGCTGGAAAATGGGGGTAACATCTCGGCAGGTGAGGCGCGGCTGCTGGTGTTTGCACGGGCAATTGCAGGTGAAAGCGAGATGATCGTTTTGGACGAGGCGACCAGTTCCGTGGATTCCGTGACCGAAGCGCTGATCCAGAAGGCGATTGAACGCATCTTCCGGGACAAGACGGTGATTGCCATTGCCCACCGGCTCAGCACCATCCGCAATTCCAGTCAGATTCTGGTGATGTGCCAAGGGGAGATTGTCGAACGCGGCACCCACGATGCGCTGCTGGCCCAAGCTGGTGATTACGCTGCGCTGCTCCACAATCTGGAGGAAACTGCCTGAGTGGTTTCAGCGCAGACCGGGCGGTTCACTGTTTTTGAAATTTTTTCCCCGGATTTCCGCGCCCGAAAGAAAACCCCCAATAGACAGACCTTGCCCCGCAAAGCCTCTTGCTTCCTTGCTCAAACTGTGGAATACTCTTGCCGCATACCTCTTCCACGCTTCATCCCAAGAGGCCCGATGAGACACATCCACTGCAAGCTCCTGCTGGCGTTTGCCTTCCTCCTTTTCACTGTTCCTGCCTCTGGTTCTTTGGAGCTTTCCCCTCCTTCGCGTCCTTGGGCTTTTTCCTTTCAATGAATCTGGAGGTGTGTTAGGTTTTCCAGAAAGGCGTTTTCGAGAAAAGCCAAGCAGGAGCAGGCGATGAGGTTTT
>CAJWCD010000080.1:0-17232 GCA_913020725.1 uncultured Pseudomonadota bacterium | reverse complement strand
GACCCCAGAAATCGACTAATTTATCACCTCAGAGGACTTCTTGCGAGACCATCAATATATGTAATCAGCGCAGGTTACATTAATGTAATGACAGTTCTGAAAATAACATGACAACTCCTGCTTCCATTGTAACCAACAAGCAAGAACAGACACATCAAGAGTACCTGCGAGCCGAGAGACTCCGGGAGTCTGCACACCGTCAATCTTTGGCCGTTGCAGAGAGTTACAACGAACCAGAGGATCAGGCATTCGTTGATGCAGTCTCTGTAGTCATCCTCAAATAAAAATCCCCCGAACCTCAACCTTAGTCCAAGAAAAAACCAATGAGCTACGCCATACCTGCGTGGGAACTGCCCACGGTTGCCGTTGCTGGCAGCGAGGACCGTTTTCCGGTGCATCGCATCTACTGTGTCGGACGAAACTACGCCGAACACGCCAGAGAGATGGGGCACAATCCGGAGCGGGACGCGCCGTTCTTCTTCACCAAGCCTGCGGATGCGGTGGTGCCGGACGGCAGCACGATTCCGTTTCCGATGAATACGGAGAACCTGCATCACGAAATCGAACTGGTGGTTGCACTCGGCAAGGACGGAGTCCGGATTGCCAAGCAGCAGGCGCTGGACTATGTGTTCGGTTATGCGGTGGGTCTTGACCTCACTAGGCGGGATCGTCAGGGTGAAGCGAAAAAGGCGGGGCGTCCGTGGGACACTGGCAAGGCATTTGACCGCTCAGCACCGTGTGCCGCGATCTATCCAGTCAGTGCCGTGGGGCATCCGTCAGAGGGCGCGATCACCCTGAGTATCAACGGGGAGTTGCGACAACAGGGAGATCTCAACGAGTTGATCTGGTCTGTTCCGGAGGTGATCTCGATGCTCTCGGAGTCGTTTGAACTGAAAGCTGGTGACTTGATCTTTACCGGAACCCCTGCCGGAGTGGGACCACTCCAGCGGGGAGACCGGATTGAAGGGGCAATCGCAGGGCTGGGAACGCTCGGAATCACGCTCAGTTCTGATTGAACTTCTCCATCAACGCAGCCAAGTCGGTTTGAAAATCACCCGTCGCCTTGAGAGTGTCCGAACGTTTTTCGGAAGTGAATTTTCCTGATTTGGGGCGCGCACTCTTGTCTGATGTACGAGGTTTCCCGGAACGGAATTTCTGCTCGAAGCGCTCCGATCTCCCTACTTGCTTTTGCTCGGAGTGTTCCGTTTTCTCGCCTCGCTGAGTGGCTTGCTCCGGCTTCTCATTTTTCTGTACGCCCCGCTTGGGTTTCCCGGATTTGCTAGGCGGGCGCTTGGGAGTACTGGGATCACTGCGCAGGGAGAGCGCAATGCGGCGGCGCTCCTGATCCACTTCCAGCACCCACGCTTTCACCTGCTGGCCCAGTGCAACCGCCTCCAGTGGATCCTTCACAAAACGGTCGGATAGCTCCGAAACGTGCACCAGCCCGTCCTGATGCACGCCGATGTCCACAAACGCACCAAAGTGCGTGACGTTGGTGACGATTCCATTGAGTTGCATTCCGGGCTTGAGGTCCGAGAGTTCCTGCACCGACTCATCAAATTCGACTGTGGTGTGGTCGGCGCGGGGGTCGCGTCCGGGCTTGCGAAGTTCGGCGAGGATGTCCTGCAACGTGAACGCACCCGCCTCGTCAGATTCGTACTTCGCCGAGTCAACACGGGCAACCACGGACTCGTTGCCCAGCAGTTCGGAAACGGACACCTCGTGATCGGCAGCGATGCGCTGGACAAGCGGGTAGCGTTCCGGATGCACCGCTGAGGCGTCCAGCGGTTCGCTGCTGTCGGGAATTCGCAAAAACCCCGCCGCCTGTTCAAAAATCTTCGGTCCCATGCCAGAAACCTCCAGCAACGCCTGCCGTGTGGCGAACGGCCCCTGTGCGTCGCGGTGTTCGACGATACGCTGGGCGAGGGTGGGCGTGATCCCGGAAACGTAGCGCAACAACGGCCCGGAAGCGCGGTTGAGATCCACGCCGACAAAGTTCACGCAGGACTCGACCGTGCGGTCCAACGACTGCTTGAGGCGGGTTTGGTTGACATCGTGCTGGTACTGTCCGACGCCAATGGACTTGGGATCAATCTTCACAAATTCCGCCAACGGATCTTGATAACGCCGGGCGATGGAGATCGCACTGCGCCGCGTGAGGTCGAGGTCTGGGAACTCCTTGCGGGCGAGTTCGGACGCGGAATAGACCGACGCTCCAGACTCGTTGACGACGAGGTGTTGCACGGCAAGCTCTGCTTCCTTGAGCCAGTTGCGCACGAACTGATGCACTTCCCGTGAGGCAGTGCCGTTGCCAACTGCGACAATCTCCACGCCGTGATCCTCGATCAGCTTGCGGAGCGTCTGCTTGGCCTCGTCCTCCTTCGCCTTGGGCGGAATGGGATGGATCACGCCATGCACGAGCAGGCGTCCAGTGCCGTCAATCACCGCCCACTTGGTTCCGGTGCGAAACGCAGGGTCGAGTCCCAACACCACCCGTCCGCCACCGGGAGACTGGAGCAGCAGCTGTCGGAGGTTCTGTGCGAAAAGTTCGATTGAGGTGTCGTCTGCCTGCTGCTTGAGCTTGACGCGCACATCGGTTTCCAGCGAGGGCAAGAGGAGCCGCACCCACGCATCGCGCCAGACCGCCTCCCACTGCTCCTTGAGCGCCGGAGCGAGTTTCTGTTCCCAACGTTTGCGAAGCCTCGCAAGTGCTTCGTCCTCAGACGTCTGCACCGACATGCGCAGCACCTTTTCCTTCTCCCCTCGGCGGATGGCCAAGAAGCGGTGCGGGGCAATCCGTGCGGCACGTTCCTCAAAGTTGTAGTAATCCTGAAACTTGCCGGGCTTCTCCTTGTGTTCCGGAGTCACCTGTGCAGTCACTTTCCCCTCCTTGAACAGCCAAGCCCGCAGCCGTTCACGCAGCCCCACATCTTCTGAAATGGCTTCAGCGAGAAGGTCCCGCGCCCCTTGCCACACTTGCTCTGCAGGCATCGCAGTTTCTTGCGATGCGTTGAACTCGGCAAGCCACGACTCGGCCTGCTCGGCGGTAGTGTCCGGAGTCTGGAGCAGCAGCGCGAGCGGTTCCAGTCCCTGCTCCTTAGCAAGCGTTGCCCGGGTGCGGCGCTTGGGTTTGTAAGGCAGGTAGAGGTCTTCGAGCCGCTGCTTGCTGTCGGCAGCGCGGAGCACCTTTTCCAGTTCCGGGGTCAGCTTTTCCTGCTCCTTAACGCTGGCCAGAATCTGCGCACGCCGTGCCTCCAGTTCCGAAAGGTACTGAAAGCGATCGTGCAATGTGCCAATTTGAAGCTCATCCAAGTTGCCCGTCACCTCTTTGCGGTAGCGGGCGATGAAGGGAATGGTGTTGTCCTCAGTCAGCAACTTAAGAGCGTTGCGGACCTGATCCGGACGGAGTTTGAGTTCACGGGTAAGCAGCGGAACAAAAAGCTCCACCGCCTCAAAGGCTTCAGTTGTCATGGGAAAAATGAGAGTGCTGCAAAACGTGAGAATTCTTGTGCAAAGGAATTACCATAGAAAACCACTCGCACAGGAGCAATGCAAAATTTTGAGCTGACGAATGAATCTTGCCATGGACTGGCTTGTCCAGAGTGTGGAAACACCAACCTGCGGGCCACGCCGCTGGAGGGTCCGGACGGTGAGCGTTTTGTGCGAGTCTGGTGCCGAGACTGCGACGAGCGCGGTTTTTTTGAAAT
Source organism: uncultured Pseudomonadota bacterium (assembly GCA_913020725.1). Lineage (GTDB taxonomy): Bacteria > SAR324 > SAR324 > SAR324 > NAC60-12 > UBA8110. The sequence goes on along the minus strand of CAJWCD010000080.1, from coordinate 13,525 downwards.
CACGGAGTTACCGGAGAATGCGGATCTTGAGGACTGGCCTGCGGAAACCGTCGGCACCCTCCAGCATGAATGGCGAGAGTGGCATCAGTGGAAAAACCGCCACCTCCATCCTCCCCCCCGTTGGCCCGGACCCGTTGAACGCTGGCTTGGACGTTTGTTGATCGCCGGCATTCTCGGAGTCGCGCTGCTGCTCGTGGTGGATCGGATTCAGCTTTTCGGGGTGATTCTGGAGGACGAGATCGTGCGCCAGCAGCACATCGAGGACTACCGCCAGCAGTTGCTGCGTGCGCCCTGCCTCTCCCCGGCGCTGCTCCGCACGCTCCGCAACGTCCCGATTCGCTACACCCGCGAACGGGCGGTTCACGGCAACTTCATCCAGTACGGGGAAGCAGGCGTGTACTGGGGTGAGGAGCAGATCAAGATTCACCGCTCCAACTTCTGGTTTTTCGGAACCCCCAAGGCCGGACAATTGGTGAACACGCTCATCCACGAGGCACGGCACCGCACGAGTCCGGCATTGGGACACAACGCGAGATTTCACCTGCTGGTGAACCGTGATACCGAATGTGTGCTGAATCAATGGGAATGAACGGTGCCCGGATCGGCGGACACCGCTTGCAACAAGGATGGATGCTGCTCCGTGGGTTAGACGCTGGTGCCACCGCCCTCAATCAAGCGAACAACGTTCCTCGGGAGTTGGTTGGCCTGCGCCAGCATGGACTGGCTGGCTTGCAGCATGATCTGGTTGCCAGTCAGGGCAGACATCTCCGCCGCCATGTCAGCATCCCGAATGACCGATTCGCCCGCAACCGTGTTCTCCTCCAGTACCTTGAGAGTGTCCAAGTTGCGCATGATGGTGTGTTTCTGGAAAGCACCCAACTTCCCACGCAGCGTCGTGACTTCGTCAATCGCCCGCTCAACGAGCTGGTTGGAATCCCGTGCGCCCTGAAGGAAGGTCAGGTCAAGGTCGGACAGTGATTTGAACCCACTTTCGTTACGCACGTCCTGCCCCAACCGATCAATCCGGACATTCCCGAAGTCGATCATCGCCTCCTCCCCTTTGGGGCCGAGGTTGAAGTGTTTGGACTGCTGCGCGATATGGACGTAGCCCTCCATGCCTTCAGTGATCTCTTCCTGTGCTTCCTCAACGAACTCCATGCCCACCTGCTCACGGATGGTCTGGGAGCCGATGACGTTGCCTTCGGCATCATGTTCCGGCACTTCACGTTCCTGAAAAACCGGAACTTCCTTGAGCCCAATCTCGCGGCTGTACTGCACAGTCACTCCACGAGCGCCCGAACCGGAATGCGCGGTGAGGTACTGCGCTTTCCCAAAGGCTGGTTCGCGATTGATCGTCCCTGCGACATCCAGTCCGGGAGACGAAAATTCGGCGACATTCGACTCTTCCGTAAAGAGACCCGCCAAATCCGAAGTCACCGAAAAGGATGGCTCTTCCCCGAAATCACGGTGTCGCAGAGTGAACGTCTGGTCTGGCCCCTCAAAAACATCAAGATTAACACCGTAGTCGTCAATGGCGTTCTGGAGGTGGAAGAGAATCAAGGTGCGGATGTCCTTCGACATCTGCTCCTTTGGGAAACGCTGGGGATCCGACTGGTAGCTCTCGACGATTTTGCCGATCTCTTCCTTGACCTGCCCTCGGACCTCAAACTCGGCGTTTCGGCCCCCTTCGTTGATGACAACCTTGAGGCCCTCACCGATGTTCTCGACGGTGAGCGGCTCCAACCCCTTCTTCTTCGCCTGTGTGGCGACTTGGGTGATGTCCACTTCATAACCATCCTTGGGAGAGGACGGGGTTGTCGGAGAGGCAGAATCAAAACGCAGATCGTTGCCCACGGTGGTTCCGCTCACACCCATGTCCCCGTTAAGGAGTTTCTGGTGCCCAAAGCGGGTGTTCTGAGCAATGCGGTGGAGCGATTCCAGCAAGTTATCGACCTCAATCTGATCCGCTTGTAGCATGGCATCGTCGTTGACTGCCTCGTTGGCGGCATGAACTGTGAGTTGCTTGAGTCGGATGAGGATCTCGCTGACTCCGTTCAAGGAGCTTTCTGCGGTCTGCACCATAGAAAGCGAGTTCTCGGTGTTGCTGTGCGCTTGCTGCAACCCCACAATCGCGCCACGCAACCGCTCCGAGGCAATCAGCCCTGCCGGACCATCTTGAGCGCGGTTGATCTTCAGCCCAGAACTGAGCTTCTCGATCGAGCCTTTGACGTCTTGGAGATTTTGATTCGTATACCGAAGCGCGTTCAGCGAGGCGACGTTGTTGCGAATCCTCATGATCTTTTCATTTGGTTTGCAATCTCAATTTGCAGAAGCCCATCCATAGAGTTCAGGGCACTTTCCCCTCTTTTCGGCATCTCCGCAAAAAACTTTAACGCGCTCCCCTTGATTTTCCGCAAGCTCTCCTCAATGATGGGTTTCCCTATTGCTCATAGACTCCCATGCCTCGAAGACGCAGTCGCCTGTTTGAGTATGTGGACGCACTCCGCGCCACCAGTCCGCTTTTCTTTTCCCAGATTGACCGAAATGTCTGGGAAACCAACATTGAGTACTACGGAGATTTTCGGGTGTGCATGCGCTTCGAGGTGCATCCGGAGGAAAACACAGCGATCCTCAGCGCCGGGTATTTTCTCGACGAACCCGAGCGCAATCAGGATTCCCTTTCTTACACCTACCACCTTGACACCCCTCCAAACGAGCAGACGGGGTTCGGATTCATTCAGGTGATCCCCCGCTTGCACGAGGCGTATTGCACAAAGCTCGAACAGCTTCGCAATGCGGAAAACACCACGCAAGCAGCCTCATAACTCCCCGCAAACCAACGGGGGTTGCGCGACTCTAGAATTTATGCTGGAAGAAAGAAGAGGGAAAAGGGAAAGCGGCTCGTGCTGTGAGATCCTCAACACGAGCGCGACTTTGTAGGGTGAGTGGTCAGGGTTTCTTGGGTTCTGCCGCTTGCTGAAGTTGGTTGAGCGGCAGGAAGGGCAACATGTTCTTGCTCATTTCGGTGTCCGCGATGACCTTGTTGACCTTCGGGAGGATCTCCTCCATCGTCTCCAGCAGGATGCGCTCCCGTGTCACTTCCTTCGCATTCTTGTATTCCTCATAGATGGAAATGAAGCGGTCGGAGCGTCCACGGGCGAGGTTGACGACTTGCTCGGCATAGGCTTTCGCCTGATTGACTACCTGCACCGCTTCTCCACGCGCTCGCGGGATGAGGTTGTTGCGGTAGCCATCAGCCTCCTTGATCATTTTCTCCTTGTCCTCGCGGGCGCTCACGACATCCTTGAACGCACCCCGGACCTGTTCTGGTGGATGCACGTCCTGAAGCTTGACGTTCTCGATGCGGATTCCAGAGCGATAACTGTTGAGCGTTTTCTGCAAAAGCATAGCGGTGGTGGATTCAATCAACCCCTTGCCCTCAGTCAAGGCGGCCATCACCCCGGTATCTCCAACCACCTCACGCATCGCAGACTCCGCTGCCGCCTTCACGGTGACGTCCGAGTTGGCGAGGTTGAAGAGATAATTCTCAAGATTGGCGATGCGGTATTGCACGGTGAACTGAACGTCGATGATGTTCTCATCACCCGTGAGCATCAAGGCTTCCTTCCTGACCAAACGGTATTTCGCAGGCTGCTGTCCGGGCGGGGAGATCGTCCGGAAGCCCACCTCAATGCGGCGGACTTTCGTCACCGGCTCGACTTGAACCGTCTCGATGGGTGAGGGAAAGTGGTAGTGGGGGCCGGGGCCAACAACCCCCTGGACCACGCCAAAGCGCCGGATCACCCCTTCTTCTTCCGGATCAACGATGAAAAAACCCGTCGCCAGCCACACGCCAAGCGCGACTACGGCCATCAGCGCCCCAAAACTCTTTTGTCCGCCACCACCGCCCTTGAACTTGAACTTGTTCTGAAGGTTAGTGAGCAGTTCTTCAATGTCTGGGACGGACTGGTTCTTCTTGTCGCCCCAAGGGGATTTCTTCGGATTGTCGTTCCAGGGATCCATAGCGGTTGGTCTCGGTGGTATTCTGTTGTAAACAGGTTAGGAGTCGTTCCTCCAAAGCACAAGCGCAATTCCGACGTTCATGCGCTCAGAACCTCCACTCCGGACGGGGTGACGCGCACAGTGTGTTCCCACTGCGCGGAAAGCGAGCCATCCTCCGTAACCGCCGTCCACTTGTCCGCGAGGATGCGGCTCTCGAAACGTCCGGCATTGATCATCGGTTCGATGGTGAAAACCATGTTGGGCTGGAGGATGGGACCAGTGCGTGGTTCGCCGTAATGGAGGATCTGTGGTGCCTCGTGGAATTCGATGCCCACCCCATGTCCGGCGAAATCCCGGACCACCGAATAGCCGTGCCCCTCAGCGTGCCGCTGAATGACGTGTCCGAGGTCGCCCACCGTGTTGAACGGCTTGACCGTCTTGATGCCGATCTCCAGACACTCCTTGGTGACGTCCACCAGTTTGCGGGCTTCGTCCGCAACGTCCCCGATGAGGTACATCCGGCTGGCATCGCCGTAGTAACCATCGAGGATGCAGGTGACGTCGATGTTGATGATGTCGCCGTTGCACAGGACGTAGTTGTCTGGAATGCCGTGGCAGATGACGTGGTTGACGGAGGTGCAGACGCTTTTCGGAAAACCCCGGTAGCCCAGCGGGGCGGGCGTTGCGCCGCCGGCCAGCGTTTCCGCGTGGACCCACTCGTCAATCTCAATCGTCCGGATGCCCTCACGCACTCGTTCTTCGAGCATGTCGAGCAGTTGCTTGGTGAGTTGGCAACTGCGCCGGATGCCCTCGATCTGCGCCTCGGTTTTGAGGATGATCTTGCGGCTCTTGCGGGGGGCACTCCACTTGGCGGGACTGGGTGGAGCTGTGCGGTCTTTGCCCCAGTGGCACTTTTTGTACTTCTTGCCGCTGCCACACCAGCACGGATCATTGCGGGAGAGCGATTTTGAGTCGAAGTCGGTGCGCATCGCAGGTTCGTGCTACTGAAGAGTACTGAAGAGGCGATCCAGCCGATAGCCGCTGAAGAAACTTTCTCGCGGATCGTGATGCCAGTAGATAAAGCGGCCCTTGCCCATCACCTGCTCGGCATCGAGAAACCCCCAAAAACGGCTGTCCGCGCTGTTGTAGCGGTTGTCACCCATCACAAACAGTTTCCCCTCCGGCACCGTGACGGGGCCGAAGTTGCTGATGCGTGTTCCACCGAGCGCATAGCGGTCTTTCCCTTCAAAAAAAGCGTAAGGTTCGTCCAGCGGTTCGCCATTGATGAACACCTGATCCTCACGAATTTCCAGCGTTTCCCCCGCAAGCCCGACGGTGCGCTTGATGTAATCAACCGAAGGATCACGGGGATACGGGAAGATCACAATGTCCCCGCGCTCGACGGGTTGGGCGAGCAATTTTTCGTCTGTGAACGGGAGCCACGCCCCGTAGGAATACATGGACGCAAAAATATGATCGCCAATCTGGATGGTGGGCAGCATCGATCCCGACGGAATCTTGAAGGGTGCAACAACGTAAGTCCGGACAATCCCGGCGACGATGAGCGCAAACAGCAGCGCCTCCACCCACTCGCGAATCGTACGGTTCGGGATCATCCGATCCAGCCGGAAGTAGCCCTTGGCCTGCCGCAGGATCAGCGATTCCTTCTGCCGGAACTCACCTGCAAAGGACAGGGCATACACCTGCTCCAGAAAGGTGTACTCTGAATCAAAAACGCGATCCTCCAAAGCTTCGAGATTGCGCACCGCATTGTCACTAAGACCGTGCTTGCGGAGGTTGTTAAGCGATTTTGGTGAAAGTTTATAGGTGGTAATCATGAAATCGTATCAAAACAAGACAAACTTTCATTTTGAATTGCTGGACGAAAATAGTCAAAGCGAGACTTGAAACCTCGTCAAGTCAGCAGGTGAGAGCTTGCCGAATCAGCCGCAGGCACTTGTCCTTGCCAAAGATACCCACCAGCAGGTGCAAGTCCGGACCCTGCAACTCGTGCGTGATGGCCCCGCGCAGGGGCAGCCAAAGCTGACGACCCTTGAATCCGGTTTCCTGCTGCACCGCCTTGGCGATTTGCGGAAGGGTCTCTCCATTTAAATCAGTCGCTTCAGCATGACGGAGGAAAGTTTCCAGCACGGTTTGGGAATCTTCCTGCTGGAGCAGTGCGCTCACCTCCTGATTTTGGAGTTCCGGATTTTCCTCAAGGAAGAGCGGCAGGCGTGTGCTGATGTCCTGAAGCGTCACCAACCGGTTTTGCACCGCTGAGCTAATGTTGCGCAGCAAGTCCTCGTCCACACCAGCGTAAGGCGTTTGTGCGATAAAGGGGCGCAGCCGTACAAAGCAATCCTCCGGAGCCAGTGACTGGAGGTGTTGCTGGTTCATCCAGTTGAGCTTGTCGCGGTCAAACACCGCTCCGGCGCGGTTGACATGTTCAAACCCGAACTGTTCTACCAATTCCGCGAGTGAGAAGAGTTCCCGATCATCCGCCGGACTCCAGCCTAGCAGAGCGATGAAATTTATCAGCGTTTCAGGCAAATAACCCTGATCCCGAAAATCCTCAACGGCCACATCCCCCTGTCGTTTGCTGAGCTTAGTGCGATCCGGATTGAGGATGAGGGGGAGGTGTGCAAACTGCGGCGGCTCCCAGTCCAAATAGCGATAGAGCAGCAGATGCTTTGGAAAGGACGGCAGCCACTCTTCCCCACGCACACAGTGGCTGATCGCCATGTGGTGGTCGTCCACGACAACAGCAAGGTGATAGGTCGGAAAACCATCGCTTTTGATAATCACCTGATCCTCGGTCTGGGTGGTTTCAATCGCGACTCGTCCCCGCACGAGATCGTCCAGCACTAGGATTTCCGGAGTTTCCGGAACCTTCATGCGGATGACATGGGCCTCGCCTGTGGCAACTCGCTCATCGGCTGCAGACGTCGCAAGTTCGCGACAATGTCCATCGTAGCGCGGGGTTTCGCCTTTGGCCTGTTGCTCCACACGAAGTTGCTCCAGTCGTTCCGGAGTGCAAAAGCACGGATAAGCATCGCCCTGCCCAACCAGTTGCTGGGCGTGTTGCTGGTAGAGTTCAAGCCGTTCGGATTGACGATAGGGGCCATGACCCCCTCCTTTGTCCGGACCTTCGTCGTGATCAATCCCCGCCCAAGCCAACGTGCGAATCAGGTTTGCTTCCGCCCCGGAAACAAACCGATTTTGGTCAGTGTCCTCCAACCGGAAAATGAACTGCCCTCCGTGCCGACGGGTGTAGAGCCACGCGAAGAGGGCCGTACGCAGCCCTCCAACATGGAGATAACCGGTGGGACTGGGAGCAAAACGGAGGCGGACGGACATGGTTTAGGGGTTGAGGCTGTAGGTGGTGGTTGGACTTAGGGGCGTAAACGCTCCATCAGGTGGATTCAAACCGACGCATGCGGATGTTGAGCAATAGCCCCACCCCAAACATCATGGTGAGGATCGACGAGCCGCCATAGCTGAAGAAGGGCAGGGGAACGCCAACGACTGGCATCAACCCCAAGGTCATGCCAATGTTGATGAGAACGTGGGAGGTGATCATGGCGACCACCCCAACGCTCAAGACCGCACTGACGCGATCACGGCTCCGGAAGATACCCCCAAGCGACCAGAGGGTGAGCAGCAGAAAGAGCAACAGCACGAACATGGACCCGAAAAAGCCCCACTCCTCGGAGAAGACGGCAAAGATGAAATCGGTATGACTGGCAGGGAGAAAGTTCAGTTGGCCCTGTGTGCCCTCACCCAAGCCCGTGCCCCAAAACTGGCCGCTGCCCACGGCGATTTTCGATTGGATGATGTGGTAGCCCGCCCCCAGCGGGTCACGCTCCGGATTGAGAAAGGTGAGGATACGCTCCTTCTGGTAGGGCTTGAGGTAAGAGAGCCACGCGATGGGCAGGGACACGGCTCCCAGTATCCCCAACCCCAGCAGGGTCAGGGCACTCAGCCCCATCAGAAAAACGATGGGGAAGTAGATGATCAGCAACAGCAGTGCAGTGCCAAGATCGGGTTGCCGGACGATGAGGACGACCGGAACGAGAATCAGCAGCGCCGACCACACCATGCGCAGGAGTTTCATGAGGCGATGGTTGTCGCTTCCGGAATCCCGAAAGTGATAGGCCAAGGTGAGGACGAGGGTGATTTTGCAGAACTCCGAAGGCTGCATGAAAATCGGCCCGATCTTGAGCCAGCGTTGCACGGAAGTGCCCGGCCCGCCTGTGCCGTAGAGCAGCACCAGCACCAGCAATCCGACCACGGCGAGGTGCAGGAAGATGCCCAACTGCGCCCAGTTGCGGTAGTGGATGAACTGAGTGGCGAGAACCACCCCGAATCCGGTGAACATCCAGTAGGCCTGCCGGGTGAAGTAGCCCTGTTTCTCCGGAGAACCCAAGGTGGCAGAGTACATGGCGAGCATGCCCACGCTGCACAGGACCACCACCAGCCCCAGCAAAATCCAGTCGAAATTGGACAACAGCCTGCGGTCAAACATTGAGGGAAGGTCTGGGTGAAGGAAAGGCCACGGAAAGACCCGTTCAGCATCACGGAGATGCCCGGACAAGGCAAGCCAAAAGCCTTGCAGGCAGCAAGGAAAATCACGAGGGCGAGGCAAACAAACTCCATGCCGAGTGAAATGGTTTCTGCCCAGCAGCCTAAGCTCGTGGTCATCGCAGGGCCAACCGCGAGCGGCAAGAGTTCGCTGGCGTTGGAGGTGGCGGAAACCAACAGCGGCGAAATCATCAGCACGGATTCGATGCAGGTGTACCGGGGCATGGACCTCGGCACCGCTAAGCCCACTCCGGAGGAACAGCAACGAGTGCGGCATCACCAGCTTGACCTCGTTGCTCCGGACGGGCATTATTCGGCAGGACAATATGTCCGGGACACGCAACGGGTGCTGGCGGATGTGGTCTCCAGAGGACGAGTGCCTGTGTTGGTGGGCGGCACCGGGCTCTACTACCGTGCGCTGGTGTACGGGCTCAGCGAGATTCCAGAAATCCCGGAAACCGTGCGGCAAGCAGTGCTGGCGCTACAGGAAACGCAAGGCACTCCGGCCTGCTGGGAAGCGTTGCAGGAACTCGACTCCGAGGGAGCCGCAGCACTGCATCCAAACGACACCATCCGTGTGCTGCGAGCATTGGAAGTGGTGCAAGCGCATGGTCGCCCGATTGCAGATTTCCGGAAGCAGCGACCATTCAGCTCTTCGCTGTTTCCGGTGTGGATCGGCGGAATCGAGCATCCCCGCGAAACGCTTATCACCCGCATCAACGAGCGCACCCATGCGATGCTCGCCTCCGGATGGATCGAGGAAGTCGAAAGCTTGCTGAAACGCTACCCGCTAGATCTCAAACCCTTCCAAGCCATCGGCTATCTGGAAATCATCCAACACCTGCATGGAGGGTTGAACCGCGAGGCGATGACCCTCCGGATTCAGCAGCGCACCCGGCAGTACGCCAAGCGGCAAATGACGTGGTTCCGCAAGGAGCCGGGCTTCCGCTGGTTTGCTCCGGAAAACCTCAGCGCGGCCCAGCAGTCAATTCAGGAATTTCTGGAAAGTTGATCCAGGAAATCAGGAGACAATCTTAGTACCGATACCCTGATCAGTGAAGAGTTCCGCGATCACGGAATGCGGGTCGGTGCCGTTGATGATCTGCGCGGAGGGGACACCGCTGGCGACGCAGTGCAGTCCGGCTTCCACCTTGGGGGCCATGCCGCCTTTGATCGTACCGTCGGCAAGCAACTCTGCTGCGCGTTGGGCAGAAAGCTCTGAGGTGAGTTCTCCGTTCACAAGAATCCCATCAACATCGGTCATAAAGATGATCTTATAAGCCCCCAATGCCACGGCAATGTGGGATGCTGCCGTGTCGGCGTTGATGTTGTAGGTGGTGCCGTCAAGACCAAGGCCGATGGGGGAAACCACGGGCAGGAAGCCGCGATCCAGCAGCAGTTCGAGCAATTCTGGGTTGATGCTGGTGATCTCTCCAACATAGCCAAGGTCCACTCCGTTTTCGTGCTTCTTCTTGTGCGCCTCGATGAGATGCCCGTCCTTGCCACTCACTCCCACCGCCTTGCCGTGGAAAGTGTTCAGGTTGGCGATGATCTCCTTGTTGATTGTTCCGGAGAGGACCATTTCGGTGACCTTCAGGTTCGCTGCGCTTGTCACCCGCAACCCGTTGACGAACGCGACCTCCTGCCCCATCTGCTCCATCGTCCGGGAAATCTCCGGGCCGCCGCCATGCACGATCACGGGCCGCATCCCCAGCGATTGCAGCAGCAGCACATCCTGCGCGAAGGCCCGCTTGAGTTCCGGATCAATCATCGCCGCACCTCCGTACTTGATCACAACGGTTTGCTCCCGGAAACGTTGGATGTAGGACAGCGCCTCGATGAGCAGCGTTTTTTTCTCTGTGGTGAACATGAACGGGTTCAGATTTTTTTCGCGACGGGAACGATCAACTCCTGATTGGTTTGCAGGTAGCCGCCGGATTTGAGGTCGTTGAGCGCAATCAGTTTCTTGACCGAGGTGCCGTAGCGCCGGGCGAGATTCCAGAGCGTGTCCCCGCGCCGCACCCGGATCACCTCGCGGTGATGCTGTTTTGCTGCCGAGGATGGGGATGTCGTTCCGGAAACAGAGACCGTCACCTGTCGCGGTGGCTTGAGACGGAGCCATTGTCCCGCCCGCAAGTCAGTGGGGCGTTTCAAGCCGTTCCAACTCAACAATTTCTGTACCGACACCCGATGCCGCAAGGCGATTCCGGAAAGCGTGGTGCCCCGCCGCACCCGGATGGAGTCGCCGTTGCGAGACGCAACCACTTTGTTTTTTTGCTTTTTCAGTGGCTTGACACGCAAGTGCTGTCCGGCCCGCAAGTCTTCCGGACGGTTCAGGCCGTTCCATGCCATTAGCTGCTCGACGGATGTACGATAGCGCAGGGCGATTTGCGAAAGGGTGGTGCCACGACGCACCCGGATGGAGTTACGGCTTTTGGATGCGACCACACGGCGCTTGGGCTTGGGTAGTGCCGCCACCTTCTGGAACACGTCCCAAGTGGGCGTGTACACCTTGAGCCGTCGCCCGACCCGGAGCAGGGTGGAGGTTTTGATGCGGTTCCAGTAGGCCAAGCGGCCCACCGAGGTCCGGTGTTTCTTCGCCAGCACCCAAAGCGAATCGCCCCGGCGCACCCGGAAATAGTTCGGAACCCCGTGTTTCTCTAGTAGCCGCGTGACGGTGCGGGTGTTGGGGAGGTATCCGGAAGCGGCGGCCACCCACTTGATCGAATGCTTCGGGTTGGCTTTGATCGATGCGACCAGTTGGGTCCGGCGCTCAAGCGGCAGGTAGAGTTGGTAGGTTTTTTGATTGAGCGGGGGCATGCCCCGGTAAAACGTGAGGTTGAGCGTCTGGAGGGTTTGAAATGACAGACCCGCACGTTGTGCCGTTTCCTTCATTGAAAAGGTGGACGGCAGCGAGATTTTCGTCTCCGCCATCGGCGCTGCAAACTTGAGGTGCCCCAACCCGTAGTAATCCCGGTGCTTGTAGATGACCGCAAGGGCGAGAATGGCCGGGATGTAGCTCCGGGTCTCACGGGGAAGCCGCCGCAGGTTCCAGAAATCAGTGGGACGACGACGATGTTTGTTGTAGCGCAACGCCTGACTCACTCGACCGGGGCCAGTATTGTACGCCGCCATCGCCAAGGTCCAGTCACCAAAGCGTTCATGCAGCCGCTTGAGGAAGCGAGCGGCTGCACGGGTGGCCAACACCGGATCACGGCGTTCGTCCACCCACTCGTCGATCTTGAGCCCGTAGATGCGCCCGGTCGAGGCAATGAACTGCCAAAGCCCCACCGCGCTCATCGGGGAGCGGGCGCGGTTGTTGAAGTTGCTCTCGGCGGGAACCATGAAGACAAGGTCTTGCGGCAAGCCCTCCTCCTGCAAAATGCGCCGCATCATCGGCAGGTAACGTCCGGAACGCCGGATGCCCTCGATGAGTTGCTTGCGCTTGCGTCCCGTGTAGAAGGAGATCAACTGCCGCACCCGCCGGTTGTCCACCACCGGGATGTCGTAGGTTGGGCGCTTGGGGGCGTTGAGGACGTACTGCGTCTCGCCCCACACCGTGGGGGACACCGGCAGGGTCAGCAGCGCGGCAAGGGCAACGCCACAGATTGTACGCAAAGTGGGGTGGTGCATCAAAGGGAAATTTGCCTCTCGTCAGAAAGAGCAATTCTGAGGGTTCCTGAAGCGTTGCCAGCCAAACGGGTCAAGCGCCATGAAGTTTTCGGAAAAAGGTGCAAGGACCATGCGTCGGCTGACACCGGAATCTGTGACCACAAAAAAAGGTTGACTCTCCGCGTCCTTTTTCCGAGACTGAAGATCTTGGATGCGAGAATAGCTCAGCTGGTAGAGCGCAACCTTGCCAAGGTTGAGGTCGCGGGTTCGAATCCCGTTTCTCGCTCCACGGCCTTCCTTTCTGAAATCAATCATTTAGCCCTGTTTTTCGGAATCATCAATTCGTTTCCCCCACCGTATCCCCCACCAATCTCCGGGATTTTCGTCCACTTTCAGTGACTTCCGCAAGGGTGTTTCGCCCGATGAAAACTGAGAAAATGGGGGATTTCTGATCCCGAAACCAAGGGCCAGGACTCGATTTTTTTCTCTGTTCTGTAGGCGAATCTGTTGGGCATGAGTTTCCTTCTTCTCCGGACAGATTGACCCTAACCTAGAGAGAGGTCAAACAAAATTTTGTGTGGGGATGAACGGGCTGACCGGATGATGCTTCCGGGATCGTCTTGCTTGATGAACTCCATCGGCTCCACGTCGAGGGCGGTGGAGAGTCTCAGCAAATTCCGCATGTTCGGTTCGTTGCGTCCCGATAGCCAGTTGCTCACGGTAACGCCATCACGGTGTTGGCCACCGAGACAGCGGGCAACATCAGCGGGGTTGAGTCGTTCGCGGATCAAAATGTTTCGCAGTCGGCGGGCAAATGGTTGGGTCATGGGATTCCGTCGGATGGTGAGGCACGTTTACACTAGCCAGCCACGAATTCAGGGTAGAGCCTATTTGACCGCTCAGAATCGCCGCCACGCAACGGAAATGGTTGACCTTGCGTGGGGTTGGGTTCATGTCAAAAGGCTCGCTAGATGGGTTAAAATCGCCGACATGGCCACGACTTGAGCAGTGGCGAGATCGGCTGGGTTGAACTTCGACTACTGGTGAAGGTTTGGCGCATGGGATTCCTCAGTGTATGGATGCCCGAACTCGGCACTCCGCAGTAATCCCCTCCAAATTTGACGAGTTTCAGTACGGGCTTGCAGAGCCCTGATCGGTGTGCTAAAACCCCATGCAAAGTACACCGATCCTTCATAGTGCCAATGTTATCTCAATACAACCTCCGGGGCGCAATCCACGTTTGTGTGGTCAAGCGCATCCCCCTCGCGCTGGCGTTTGCCATCCTGCTGTTCACGCTTCCTGCCTTTGTTTCCGACAAGGGGATTACCCG
>CAJWCD010000079.1:0-17371 GCA_913020725.1 uncultured Pseudomonadota bacterium | reverse complement strand
CTTTACATCACCCGCAAGCGCATCCGTAACTCGCTCGCCGAGGAGGACCTCTTCATGGTCGTCAGCCTCTCCACGCGCATCGTCGTGTACAAGGGCATGCTGACGGCGGAGCAGATGGACCGCTTTTTTCCGGACCTTGCAGACCCACGGGTGGAAAGCGCCCTCGCGCTCGTGCACACGCGCTTTCCCACCAACACTTTCCCGCGCTGGGATCTCGCCCAACCCTTCCGCTACCTCGCGCACAACGGGGAGATCAACACGCTGCGTGGCAACATCAACTGGATGCGCTCGCGGCAGGGTGCGTTGGCCTCACCGCTCTACGAGGACATTCCCGCGCTGCTGCCCATCGTCCTGCCGCGCGGGTCCGATTCTGCGTGTTTTGACAATGTGCTGGAATTTCTTGTGCAGTCGGGCTACTCGATGGCCCATGCGATGATGATGATGGTGCCGGAAGCGTGGCAGAACCATCCGGAGATGACTCCGGAGAAGCAAGCGTTCTACGAATATCATGAACACCTCATCGAACCGTGGGACGGCCCGGCGGCGCTGTGCTTCACTGACGGCAAGCAGATTGGGGCGATCCTCGACCGCAACGGACTGCGCCCTGCCCGCTACGTCCGGACTAAGAACGACCTGATCGTGGTGGCCTCCGAGGTCGGGGCCGTGGGTTTGCACCCGGAAGAGTTTGTCGAAAAAGGCCGCTTGCAACCGGGGAAGATGTTCCTCATTGATCTGGAGGAAGGCCGCATCATTGATGACACGGAACTCAAGCAGCAGATTTGCAGCGCCAAACCCTACCAGCAGTGGCTCGACGATTATATGCTGCGACTCAGCGACCTCCCGGAACCAACGCACGTTCCGGAACCGGAGTTTGCAACGCTGCTCTCGCGGCAGAAGGTCTTCGGCTACACCACCGAGGATGTGAACGTTTTACTCACGCCGATGGCAACCGAGAGCAGCGAGGCCACCGGTTCGATGGGCAATGACACCCCATTGGCCGTGCTGTCCGACCGACCACGCCTGCTCTACGACTACTTCAAGCAGATTTTCGCGCAAGTCAGCAACCCCGCGATTGACTCGATCCGGGAGGAACTGGTGATGTCGCTCACCGACCACCTTGGCCGCAAACGCAACATCCTCGATCCCGGCCCCGAACACGCACACATGCTCAAGGTGGAGCATCCGGTGTTGACCAATGCACAGATGGCGCAACTCCGGGAGCTGGACCACCGGGGTTATTACACCAAGACGCTCTCGCTGTTGTTTCCCGCAAAAGCGGGTCCGGAAGGCATGGCCTCCGCGCTCCAGCAGCTTTGCACAGCCGCAGAAGCCACCGTGCGGGAGGGCTGTCCGTTGCTGGTGCTGAGCGACCGGGGCGTGGACGCGGAAAATGTGCCGATTCCGGCGTTACTGGCCACAGGCGCAGTTCACCATCACCTCATTCGCAAGCGCATCCGCTATAAAATGGGGCTGATTGTTGAAACCGGAGAGGCCCGCGAAATCGCGCATTTCTGCCTGCTCGCTGGCTACGGCGCCGGGGGCATCAACCCCTACCTCGCCTTCGAGAGCTTCGCGCAGCTACTGCGGGATGGCATGCTTCCGAATTCGCTGACCTTCCCACAAGTCGAGCAGAACTACCTCAAGGCGATCCGCAAGGGGATGTTCAAGGTCTTTGCAAAAATGGGCATTTCCACGCTGCTCAGCTACAGCGGAGCGCAGATTTTTGAGGCGGTTGGACTCAACGAGGACGTGGTGCGGGAGTACTTCGCGGGAACTCCCTCGCGCATCAGTGGAGCCGGTCTGGAGACGATTGCGAAAGAAGCACTCATCCGGCACTATGAAGCGTACCTCGATACTCCGGACATCGCCCGCACCCTTGACGTGGGCGGACATTACTACTGGCGGCGGCGTGGTGAGTTTCACCAGATCAATCCGATTTCCACAGAACTGCTGCAAAAAGCCACGCAAGGCAACAATCCGGAGACGTTTCAACGCTTCTCCCAACTCGCCAACGATCAGTCCCGCAAACTCGCCACGCTACGCGGAGTGTTGGCTTTCACAACTGCGGTGCAGCCGGTTCCGCTCGCAGAGGTCGAAGCGGCTTCCGAGATCGTGAAGCGCTTTGCAACCGGAGCGATGTCGCTCGGCTCGATCAGCAAGGAAGCGCATGAAACGCTGGCCGTCGCGATGAACCGCTTGGGCGCGCGCAGCAACAGCGGCGAAGGCGGGGAGGACTCCGCACGTTATGCCGTCCGCGAAAACGGCGACTGGCCGATCAGCAAAATCAAGCAGGTCGCCTCCGGACGTTTCGGGGTGACGATTCACTACCTCGTCAACAGTACCGAACTCCAGATCAAGGTCGCACAGGGTGCGAAGCCCGGCGAAGGCGGGCAGCTTCCCGGACGCAAGGTCAGCGAGTACATCGCCAAGGTGCGGCATTCGACTCCGGGCGTGACGCTGATTTCGCCGCCGCCGCATCACGACATCTACTCCATTGAAGACCTCGCGCAACTCATCTTCGATCTTAAGAATGCGAATCCGGACGCAAAAATCAACGTCAAGCTCGTCGCCGAGGCTGGAGTCGGCACCATCGCCGCCGGAGTCGCCAAAGCCCATGCGGACATCATCACCATCGCCGGACACGACGGCGGCACCGGCGCGTCTCCGCTGACCTCGATCAAGCACGCTGGAGTGCCGTGGGAACTCGGCATTTCGGAGGTACAGCAGGTGCTGCTGCTCAACAAACTCCGGGGACGGGTGCGACTCCAAACCGATGGTCAACTCAAGACGGGACGGGATGTGGTGATCGCAGCATTGCTTGGCGCCGAAGAATTCGGCTTTGCCACAGCCCCGCTAATTGCGATTGGCTGTATCATGATGCGCAAGTGCCACCTCAACACCTGCCCCGTTGGTATCGCCACGCAAGACCCGGAACTGCGCAAGAAGTTCATCGGTAAACCCGAACATGTCATCAACTTTTTTTTCTTCGTCGCCGAGGAAGTCCGGGAAATCATGGCTTCATTGGGCATCCGGACCTTCAACGAATTGATCGGACGCACGGACTTGCTGGTGCAGAACCTCCCGAATCACTGGAAGGCGAAGGATGTGGACCTCACCGCGATTCTCCATGCGGTGCCCGTCGCCGGTGGCGATTCGCGCTTCTGCTCGCAGGTTCAGGATCATGGGCTTGATCAGCAGCTTGACCATCGGCTCATCGAAAAGGCGCAAGCGGCGCTGGAGCGGCAGAAACCCGTGCGCATTGAGATGCCCGTGAAAAACACCGACCGCGCCATCGGCACCCTACTCAGCAGTCGCATCGCCAAACGCTATGGCGAAAACGGGCTTCCGGACGGCACCATCCACTGTCGCCTCACCGGAACCTCCGGTCAGAGTTTCGGGGCGTTTCTAGCGAAAGGCGTGACGCTGGAACTCGAAGGCGATTCCAACGATTACACGGGCAAGGGCCTCAGCGGTGGACGCCTCATCATCTACCCTTGGAAGGTGGCAGCCTACAAAGCAGAGGAGAACATCCTCATCGGCAACACCGTGCTTTACGGCGCGACGAGCGGTGAGGCGTATTTCCGGGGCATTGCCGGAGAACGCTTTGCCGTGCGCAACAGCGGGGCGCTTGCGGTGGTCGAGGGCGTGGGCGACCACGGTTGCGAGTACATGACCGGAGGCCGCGTCATCGTCCTCGGGCGCACCGGACGAAATTTCGCAGCAGGCATGAGTGGCGGCGTTGCTTACGTCTACGATAAGCGTGAGGCTTTCGAGGCGCACTGCAACCTTGACATGGTCGAACTGGAATCGGTTGTTGACGTAGCGGAGCAGCAGTGGCTCCGGGAGCAGATCGAACGACACCGCGACTTCACCGACAGCGACCACGCCGAGCGCTTGCTCCAGAATTGGGACGACACCCTCGCGCACTTTGTCCGCGTCATACCGACCGAGTACCGTGCCGTGCTGGAACGGCTTGAGACTAAGGCGGCCTGACCCACCAAGACGGTGCGCGACTCTGAACTCGAAGCAAAGGAGAAATTCTCATGGAAGACTTCTCGCAAACCGTTGATCCGGACGGTTTCTAGGTGCTGTTCACCGACGAATTGCTGAACCGACTCAACGAAAAACTGCCACCAAGGACGCGCCGATTGCGGAGTTCGAGGCGGAAGTGGATCGGCTTGCCGCCCGGAAAGAAGAAACCGGGCAAGAACGTGATGAAGCAAGAATCGAAGT
Source organism: uncultured Pseudomonadota bacterium (assembly GCA_913020725.1). Taxonomy (GTDB): domain Bacteria; phylum SAR324; class SAR324; order SAR324; family NAC60-12; genus UBA8110. The sequence continues at coordinate 13,138 of CAJWCD010000079.1, read as the reverse complement.
CGAACGGTTGCGCAAATTGCTGAAAGAGCAGGGGTTGGGTGACCTCCTTATTTGACTTTGCCAAGAGTTTCCAGAAATTTTTAGTCTGATTGGTCCACAGGCGACACCTTTTTTATCATCTTATTTTAAAAAAATTATGGGATTTTTCCTAAAGTATGTATGGCTAGAAGTATTCAAAAGATCGGCAATAAATGCTTAGAGACACGAGAGCAATGTATTGAAAATATTAACAAATCAATTGTAAAATTACGCTCAAAGTGATCCGATCTGAAACTGTTTTTTGATAAACTACCTTGTAAATCTCAAGGCAACTAGCTCTCTTGATACGATTCGTGAAGCGTATAAACATGACTGTGTTGATTGTGGTGTTCTTGGGGATGTAGAAGATGTCGAAATTGAGCTAGTCGTTCGACCCCACCTCCGAGATATGAATGAGTTTTTGATGATGAGACACACACACAAGACCATACTACCATGGTTCGCACAGAGCCTAAAATCGGCAGAAATGATCTTTGCCCATGTGGAGGTGGTAAGAAGCATAAAAAAAGTTGTATGAAGAAGTAATTAGTGAATTCAAAAAACGGGAATAACCAATAAGTGACGTGTGAACCATGTCGTTCTAAAGATGGGAAAAGACACAGGATTCATTGAGATTGAGAAGCAGGCGGTGCCGCGTCGTGCAGTGGCGGAGCGCGTTCGGGACTTCCGGGAGTACGACGCTCCGTTTGAGGTTCCTGATATCCGCAAACAGGCCGCACGCTGCATGGACTGCGGCATCCCGTTCTGTCACACGGGTTGCCCGCTGGGTAACATGATTCCGGACTGGAACGACCTCGTCTATCGTGGGCACTGGCGCGAGGCGCTGGACATGCTGCACAGCACCAACAATTTTCCAGAGTTCACCGGGCGCATCTGCCCCGCACCCTGCGAGGACTCTTGCGTCCTCAACGCCTACTACACCCTCGACGAAGCTGACCGGGCGCAGAAGAAAAACTCCGTCACCATTGAGCAGATCGAGAAACACATCGCGGAGCGCGGCTGGACCGAAGGCTGGATTGTGCCACATGCTCCAAGCAAGCTGACGGGCAAGAGCGTTGCGGTGATCGGTTCCGGACCCGCCGGGCTGGCAGCAGCACAGCAACTGCGTCGCGCTGGACACGAGGTCACGGTTTTTGAAAAGGACGACCGCCCCGGAGGCTTGCTCGTGTACGGCATTCCGGATTTCAAGCTGGAGAAACGTCATGTGGAACGCCGCGTTGAGCAGCTTCGTGCCGAGGGGGTGGCATTTCACACGAACTGCGAGGTGGGACGCGACTTGTCCGTTGCGAAGTTGCGCGAGCAGTTTGACGCGATCCTGTTGGCGACCGGAGCGCAATTTGCCCGCACACTCACCACCGAGGGACACGACTTGCAGGGGGTGCACTATGCGATGAACTATCTGCCGCAGCGCAACCGCACAGTCGCAGGCGCTGACATTCCGGAGGCGGATCGCATCGAGGCTGCAGGCCGGACGGCGGCGATTCTCGGTGGCGGCTTTACGGCAGCGGATTGTCTCGGTAACCTCAACCGGCAGGGCGTCAACCCGCGTATCCATCAGTTTGAAATCGTCAACATGCAGCCTCGTCCCACTCCTGTCCATGAGGAGGCCGATCCGGACTGCCGCGCCAACATCCTCACCGAACGGCTGATGGGTGATGAGCAGGGGGGGGTGCAGGCCTTGCAGGCGGTGCGTGTTGAGTGGAAATCCGTTGACGGGCAGATGACGATGGCGCGCATTCCGGGATCAGAATTCACCGTCAAGGTTGATTTGGTGTTGCTTGCGATGGGCTTCATCGGCCCTGTGCTGGAAGGTTTGCTCCACGAGCTTGGTGTGAAGATCGGCGTGCGCGGGCAGCACAAGTTGCGCTCGCCTGCCGAGATGATCGAACAACTCCGGAAACGAGAATCGATGTACTCAGTTCACGCAGGCAAGGATTTCATGACCAGTGAACCCGGAGTGTTCGTCGCAGGGGACGCCAAGCGTGGCGCTTCACTGGTGGTCTGGGCGATTTGGGAAGGCCGGGAAGCTGCCCGCTGCATTGACGAATACCTGATGGGCGTGTCCGAACTCCCCACCACTCCGCAGGCTGAAGCACTGCTATGAGCCGCAACGTGCTGCTCTACCTCACTGGTATCGTCGTCTTCGTCGCCCTCGCAGGCTACGCGCTCTGGCAGGAACTGCTGCGCAACGAAGCAGAACTCTCTGGAAGCCTGAGCGGAACGATTCTGGCCACGCCGCGCGCAGGTGCGGAAATCGTCAAGACCGACAACGCCTACCTCCTGCTCGTTGATCCGGATTCCTTCCAGATCGTGGCCACCAAGGTCATCAATCCCTTTCTGCCGCCCACGACATTTCTTGTTGGAACCGATGACGCACAAGGGGCGAAACTGTCCAAGCAAGTGCGGCTGCTCGTGTTGACCGACAAAGATGGTGACCCCAATCGCCCGGCTTCCGGAGAAGTGATCGGTCCACTTTCCCCTCCATACAACTTGGGTCACCAAGGCATTGAATACACGCTGGACCGACCCTTCCAGAGCTTTCCTCCGGAACTGCTGCAAAGCCGTCAGGATGCCCCAGAGCAAAGCATCAGCGGCCACATCACGATTGCGGATTCGCTCAAAGCGGGCGTGAGTCCGGAAGACCGGCTCGTGGTGATGCTCTTTGATCCGAAACTGGGACGCCCCGCCGCCATCCGTATCATTCCTCATGTATTCGATGGGCAGGACTTCCGGATTGGCGCATCGGATGCAATGGGGGGACAACCGCTAGAGGGACCGTTCTCGCTACGCATTCTCACCGACAAGAACGACCAACCCCTCCACTCGGCTCCGGGTGAGGTGGTGGGGCGCTCCAACACACTGATCCCGCTGGGCACACACGGCCTCGAATTCCCGCTCGATCAGTCCTACGTCCGTTGAACGCAGAAATCGCGTGAGTTTTCCCAGGCAAACTGCTAGACTTATTTGTTTTGCTGAACCTTGAAAGAATAGAGTATGTACCCCTTTGTGACTGAAGCCTACGCCCAATCTTCCGGAGGAACCGGAGGCATGGGAGGTGCGCTCGTGCAGTTCCTACCGTTCATCCTCATCTTCGTGATTTTCTACTTCCTGCTCATCCGCCCCCAACAGAAGCAGCGTAAGCAGCACCAGCAGTTGCTGGACAACCTCAAAACCGGCGATAAGGTGGTCACTGCGAGCGGTATTTACGCAAGCATCGTCAAGCTGGGTGACGAGCGGGTGACGCTGGAGATTGCTCCGAAAGTGAACGTGCAGATCGACCGCAGCCAGATTGCGCGGCTTTCCGACGAAAGCAGCCGCAAGGCCGAGAAGGAGCAGGAGAAGAAGGACGACAAGAAAGAGGAGAAATCTGGCGTTGCCAAGCTCTCCTCCGTAAAGAAGAAAAGCTGATCGAGACGGCACCATGAATGTTCGAGTAAAGGGTCTCCTCATCCTTGGCGTGCTGCTGGTCGCACTCTACTACGTTTTCCCTACCTACCGCGCCTACTTCACCAACGCTGACCCGCTCAGTGTGGAGGGCAAGCTCAACCTCGGACTCGACTTGCAGGGGGGCATGTATCTTGACGTTGAGGTGAAAGCAGGGGAGGCCGTTCGTGAAGTCACACGGCGCACGGCGCAGGAGTTGGAAGACGTGATGATTGACGAACAGATTGACTTCATCGAGGTGCGCCAAACCAGCCCAACCGAGGCCGTGATTGAGATGGAATCCGGCAAAACGGTTGATCTGGAAGTTTCGCCGTTCGACCGCTTTATCGTGCAGTACGACCTGCTCACCGAGGGCAATCTGATCCGGTTGACGCTACGTCCGGATGAAATCAAGCGTATCCGCAAGAACGCGATCAAACAAGCGTTGGAGGTGCTGCGCAACCGCATTGACGGCCTCGGCATCAGCGAACCGTCCTTGCAACTTCAGGGCGAGAACAGCATTGTCATCCAACTTCCAGGACTCAAGGACCGTGACAAGGCAATCCGGCTGATTGGCCCGCAGGCGGTACTGGAGTTTTATCTCACCAATCCGGATGCGACCCCAAACACCTACAACCGGCTCACCGAAATCATCAAGTATCAAGAGGTTTGGGACAAGGCCACCAACACGCTGCTCCGTAAAAATCCTTACGTCTTGGAGAAGAAGATACTACTCACAGGAGAGTTTATCCGAGACGCGCAGGTGCGTTTCGACCCACAGACGAATCAGCCCTATGTCAGCCTCTCGTTTGATTCGATCGGCGCCGACCGTTTTGCCAAGATCACACGCCGTAGCGTGGGCCGCAACCTTGCCATCGTCCTGGACGACAAGGTGCAGTCCGCTCCGGTGATCCGGGAAGCGATCACGGGCGGGGAGGCTTCCATCTCCGGACAGTTCACGGTGGAGGAGGCCGGTGACCTCGGCTTGGTGTTGCGCTCCGGATCACTGCCCGCGCCCATCCAAATCCGCGAGGAGCGCACCGTCGGGGCCAGCCTCGGAGAAGATTCTGTAGCCGCCAGCCTCAACGCGCTGTTGCTCGGAGGTCTCTTCGTCCTCGTCTTTATGGCAGTCTACTACCGCGTTTCTGGTCTTTTTGCCGTCGCGGCGCTGGTCTTCAACATCATCCTCATCCTCTCTGTGCTGAGCGCATTTGGCGCCACCCTCACACTGCCGGGCATGGCGGGGATTGTGCTGACCATCGGCATGGCTGTGGACGCGAACGTCCTCATTTTTCAGCGCATCCGCGAAGAACTGCGGCGCACTGAAAACCCACGGGCCGCAATCAAGGAGGGTTTTGCCAAGGCTTTCCGGACCATCCTTGACGCCAATGTCACCACGCTGTTTGCGGCCCTCGCGCTGCTTCAGTTCGGCACGGGTCCGATCAAGGGTTTCGCCGTCACACTCTCAATTGGCATTCTGGCGAGCATGTTCACTGCGATCATTGTCACCCGGCTTTTCTTCGACCTCGTGTACTTGCAGCGTCGGCAACTCAAGGCGATCAGCATCTGAGGCTTCATGAAACCAACCACGGACACTCCACACTCCATCGACTTCCTCGGCAAACGCCGCTTCACGATCATCTTTTCCGCAGTGATTCTCATTGCCGGATTTGTTTCTGTGATCACCCACGGCGGACTCAACTACGGCATTGACTTCCGGGGTGGCACCAATGTGCAAATCCGCTTCGCCGATGCCGTGGACCTTGACAGCCTGCGTGGACTCTTCAAGGAACAGGACCTCGGCAACGTTGTCCTGCAAACCTTCGGGAGTGAGGAGGAACACGAAATCCTGCTCGGCCTTCCAGTGGACAGCGCCCTAGGGACAGGCGAGGATTTGACCGCCAAACTGCGGGGCGTGCTTGGCACTCAGTACCCGGGTCTGGAAATTCGCCGCATCGAAACCGTGGGACCGCGTGTTGGCGATGAACTCAAAGAAAACGCGCTGCTCGCGATTGTCGTGGCACTCGGATTGATTCTGCTCTACGTCACCTTCCGCTTCGAGTGGCGTCAAGGCGTGAGCGCGATCCTCACGCTGCTTCACGACGTGCTGGTCGTTGTCTCCGTGTTCTCATTGCTAGACAAGGAATTCACACTCTCGGTTGTGGCAGCACTGTTGACCGTGGTGGGCTACTCGCTCAACGACACCATCGTTGTCTTCGACCGCATCCGCGAAAATCAAGGACGCTTCCGCAAGCAGGCGCTGGAGTGGGTGATGAACCTCAGCATCACAGAAACGCTCAGCCGCACCCTGATCACCTCCGGGACCACCTTGCTCGTGGTGACCGCCCTGCTCGTGCTGGGTGGCGAAATCATCTTTGACTTTGCCTTCGCCCTGCTGGTGGGAGTTCTGATCGGAACCTACTCTTCCATCTACGTCGCCAGTCCGCTCGTCCTGCGGCTCAACAAGGGACAGCGCCCTCGTTCCGCAAACGCCGAGAGCAAAGCTCCGGCGCCGGAACAGCAAGCCTCCTGAATCGCGGAGCCAATGGCGGAGGCCGGCTTTCGCCCCTTCCGGACTCTTGCCGTCGTTGGGCTTGGCCTGATCGGCGGCTCCTTCGCCTTGGATGTCAAACGTCTCGGACTCGCTCAAAAAATCATTGGCTACGACCAGAATCCGGACCACTGCGCTCAAGCGCTGGAACTTGGATTGGTGGATACTGCGTCTCCCGATTTAGACGAATCCCTCCGGACAGCAGAACTCGTGCTGCTGGCGGTGCCGGTCCGTGCCTTGCCAAACGTTGCTGCGCAGCTTTTGCCCTTCTGGAATCCCAAAGCGATCCTCACAGACACCGGCAGCGTCAAGAGTCCGCTGTTGAAGGCAATGCGGAATGCGAAGTTTTCGGAGGTTTGTTTTGTGGGCGGGCATCCGATTGCAGGCGGAGAACGTTTTGGGCCGGAAGCTGCGATTCCAGAACTGTTCTGTGGCAAGCGTTTCATCCTCACTCCGGAAGCACAGACGAAATCCGCCGTGGCAGATCGGGTTCGGAATCTTTGGACCGCGCTCGGTGCGGAGGTGCTGGAAATGGCAGCCTCGGCGCACGACCAGATTTTTGCGGCGGTCAGCCACTTGCCCCACTTGCTCGCCTACGCCAGCATTGACGCGATTGTGCGCAGCGACCACCCCGAAGCCCTCGCTTACTCTGGAGGCGGCCTCAAGGATTTCTCACGCATCGCCTCCTCCTCCCCGGAAATGTGGGCGGATATTTTTCTCGACAACCCAACCCTCCTGCTCGACCGCGTCCGGGTTTTCCGAGCAACCCTCGACACTCTCACCGCTGCCATCATCTCTGGCGACCGCGACCGCATCCTCAAACTCCTGCAAAACGCCAAGGAGTCCCGCGACCGCTGGATGGGGTAGCTGGAATCCGCAGTTACTTGTGCCGGATTTTCGGCCAGTAGCTCTCGAAGTTGAAGCTGGGTGAGTGACTGCCGACGTGACAAGTCGTGCAGGCTTCACGGGCAGGGTGCGGAGGTTTTTCCGTAACGGGGTTGGCAAGATGCACACGGGCGGGGCCATGACAGTTCTCACACTGCACGTTCAGCAGCTGCGGTGTGAGTTGCGGACTTAGAAATCCGGTGCGCCCGACAAACGATTGCAGCGCGGGAGAAACCGAATTGAGCGGCGGCTTCCACGGTTTGAGACCCACAACATGACACTCCAAGCACTCCGGATCAAAGTGCTTGCCCTTGGTTTCTAGCGTGGCAAAGGCATGGCCGTGGCGGCTGTTCTTCCAAATCGAGAAAGCTTCAGCATGGCAACCTTGACACAGAGCGGCACCCACGAAGGGAGATTTCTCTTGCTGCTTGTCCATGCGGTCGAGGTTCGTGAAGAAGAGTTCCTTGACCTCCGCGTCATACACTTGAAACGCGGGCAGCAACTCTGGGTCGTCCAGAACATTGCGCCGCAGCCAGTCCACGGAAAGCCCTGCTGGAAGTGACACTTCCCCGGACGAACGCAACTTCTGCGCTTGCGCATCCCACGTTCCGGAAACCAATCCCTGTCCTTTGGTTGGAATCATCGGGACTTCGCCAAGCTCTGTCTTGCGGACCATCACCTGCTGAAGTTCGTCATCGTTGGTGCTGCCGGAAACAATGAGATCAAACAGCTTGCTGTGCTGAAACGCCTCCAGTTCCGTATCCGTCCCCCGGAAGAGCAGAATCGACCAATCTGGCTTGGAGTTCGCCAAGGCGGTTTTCCATTCCGGAATCACCGCCTCTGCGGTTTTCACGAGTGGCGGACCGTTCTCGTTCTGATAGACCAAGCTAGGAGAAAGAAAGCCCCGGATTTCGTTGTGCCGACCTTGTTGCTCGATCCGTTTCAGAGGTAGAAATGGCAAGTTTTCAGACTGGTTGCTGAGCAAGTAGGGAAGTTCCGGAGCGAGCGTGTTGAGGCCAGAGGCCCACTCGTTGGGACCAACAAGGATAGCGGCAGGTTGGAATTGTCGGAGAGCCGTGTGGATGAGCCTAACCTTCAGGTTGCCCTGCTCGGAAGGCTCTGGAAAATTATTACCGAGATCGAGGTAAGCCAACTCCGGGCTGGTGGTGCGCTGCTCACGAAGCGCCGTCGCCCGTCGCAACAATCCCCCCATGTCTCCTTCCTCCGCACAACCACACGGCTTGATTTCACCCCGGAGGTCTCCGGAGAACACAAAGCTGGCGGAAAACGCGGAAAAAGGCAGGAACAGGAAAAGCGTGAGCAAGCCACTGGCCAACAGTCGGCCTCTTGATCTCACAGGATGAGTCTGATGGTATCGGCGGGTCAAAGCTCCATGGCGGTGGTCAGCCGATGTCGAATGATGAGGTCCATCTCCATGGTCAAGCTTTCCGAGACCGTGTAGGTGTCCTCCGGGAAAGTTTTTGCTCCAGCAGCAAGCACCTCAAGGTAGCGCCGTTGATCAGCAATGCGGGACGCCTGAGCCGCACTACCACCCAGTCCCTCCAGCAAGGGTGCCGGATCCTGCCGACGCTGCTTAAGAGAAGGGTAGAGATTTCCGATCAACTCCAGCAGGGGCTGAAGCGCCATGCGAGCCGCAAGGTGTGTTTCCGTCAGTTCGGCATCCTCGGCCACTTGGGTGCGATCCTCGACTTGCCGCAGCATCCGCAACGCTTTTGAATCCACCCCGGCATCCTCGATCACGAGTCCGGCTTCCAGCGCCTCAGACAGTGTCCGCCAGATGACCTCATGCCGGATCAGTCCACTAGCAGAGTCGTCAAACCCCGAAAATGCGAGTGCCGAAAGCTCCGGAGGTCCAGCACGCAAGCCGCTACGCTGACGGTTGTGCTGACTTTTGAGAAGCGCCGCAAGGTGGATTTCGAGAAAGCCCACATTACGTTGGGGCAACTCCCGGAGTTGGGTTTTGCTGAACTTGGCCGGAGTGTCCAATTCTGCTCCGTAAGTGCTGACACGCTCGCGTCCGTCACGCATCAAATCCCGGACTTCGATGCTGATGGATTCGTTGGGAATCCACTCGTCCACCCGGTCTTGGAAGGACTGCGCCATTTCTTCGTTCAAGGAGAACTGTTCGATCTCCCCGATGAAGCGGGCGAGGCGCTGCCGGACAAGCAGCGGCACATCGTCGGTTTCCTTAAAAATGTCCTCCAATTCCTCCCAGACGAGAAACTTGAGATCATCCAGTTCCTCCTGCCAGTCGAGTTTTTCGGAGATCGGCTTCCATTCGGCCTCGCCGTAGGCGCCTGCGGCCACAGCGTTGGGATCGGCGTTGGACGGCACAATCGGCTGCACCTCCTTGCCCTTTTCCCAAGTTTCCACATCAATGCGAATGTCGATGTCGCAAATATTCACCGGGCAACTTTCCAAAGCAACCGACTGTCGCAAAAAACGATGGAGGCCGCTGGCAGCATGGTACTGGAGTTCGGGAGCGAGGTCTTCAAATTGGTCCAGCAGAAATTCGAGCGCATCCTCCCGCTCACCGCTGACCACTCCGAAGTTCGTGATCAGATCGTCGTACTCTTCCGGAAAGCCGTTGGAGCCGTTGGCGAGGTCAATGATGCCGTCCAGCACCGCCATCTTCAGATGCAGCGGCCAGTCGTTATCCTCCAGAATCGCCTCCAGTCGAGACTCGGCACGAGCCCGGACATCTCCGTCATCGCTGGAGAAGGCGAGGAACACCAGTGCCCGCACGGCGAGTTCGCGCTTGCCCGGCTCTTGTTCGTATTTGGAAACCCAACGCACGGTTTTGAGGACACTCATGCTTTGCTGGACCGACTCGTCGTAGCCGTAATATTTGAGCTGCTCCATTGAGTCGTACAACTCTTCATAGAAGAAGCTGCGCTCAAAAGTGAGGGCCGTCCGACGACCCTGTGTGGTGCAACCCGCGACCAGCAGGACGCCGACGGCCAAAGCGAACAGACGGAGAATCATGACACGTTTTTTCATCTTAGAAGACAAGGCTGAACCCTAAGCTTTTGCGTTTGTCCTCCAAACCACTACTGATGGTTTGCGAGTATTGGGCATAATCAATCTTGAGTTTCCAGAGATTGAGGGAAATCCCACTGCTCAAATAACCGTTGTGCCCAATCCGGAAAGACGCGATGTGGTGGCCGTTGTTGAGTTTTTCTACTCCCAGTTCAAAGCCAAGCCGCAGCTTTGAACCCGTGAGCTTCTGCGCGTCTAGCAGGTCCACATAATCAGCGGCCATGATGATGTCAATCCCGCTGAACTCTGATTCGGTCGCTGCTCCAAAATTGAGAGTTCCGGGAATCTTGCCTGCCCCTCCGAAGTCGAGTCCGCCGAGGTAGCTCAGTGCCAGTTTTGGAGAAAGCGTGTAAAAGGATTCCAGATGATACACAACTCCAACATCCGCAGAGTAGGCGGTTTTTTTGTCGTAACTGGTTTTAACCGAATTTTCCAGAGCCGCTGTGTTTTGTGAAACATAGGCATCAATGATCGCCTGCTCGGTCACGGTGACTGTTGTCTCGGCTCCGTTCCGATTCGCGATCTTTCCACTGATCCCAAAATCGAGCTGGTGATCCAGAAAACTCCAAGCTGCTCCGAGGACTCCACCACGCTGGACGTAAGCTTTAAACGTGGCATCCACGTTGGAAGCGGAGATCGAATCAATACTGAAATCAAAGACGCTGTTTCCAAAAAACGACCAACCAAACCTTGAATTCACAAAACTCAAGAGGCCGAGGTCTATCGGCTCTAGGTAAAGTTTTTTTCCGGAGTAAGAGCTTAGGGCACTGCTGGCATTGGACTCCTTGCTAAAGTCCTCAGTCGTTTTATTAACAGTAAAGCTCGCTCCAACTAACGTGAAGATGTTGTAATAAACTGAGCGCAATCCGGCAGGATTGTAAAAGAGGGAGTATTCATCGTTGGCAACCGCCGTGAAGGCACCGCCCATGCTACGGGCGCGCAGGCTTTCACGCAGGGCGGCATACTCCCCCGCCTGCACGGATCCGACGGTTCCGCTTAGTGCGACGAGCCAGCACAGGCCAACGGTGACGCGCTGAAAAAATCGTTTGGTCAAGGTCAAGCTGGGCGTGCGGAGTTGAACAGGTTTTGGGAGTACTGCATCATGCGCTGTTGGATTTCTTCGTGGGTTGCGTCCGGGAGTTGCTCCTGAAACATGGTAAATCCCAGCATATTCCACGCCACCAGCCCCTCTTCGAGTTCAAGCTCATGGTGATCGAGTACATGCAGGAAGTCCCGAACCGCCTGCTCCACCCGGAGTTTGCGCTTCACGTCGTCGAGGGGCAAGCCTTCCTGCATGTCGAGAAAATCTATCTAAGCTGCGGACGGGTTCAGCTCTCAAGGTCCACGACCACGCGACCGCGCTGCTGACCTTTCAGAATCTTGTCGATCTCTGGACCCAGCGTGTCCAGCGTGCAATCCACCATGAGCGCATCGAGTTGCGGCAGTTTCCAGTCTCCGGCGAGTCTTCCCCAGATTGCTTGACGCAACGCCATCGGGGTTTCCCCCGAATCAATCCCCAACAAAGAGACACCGCGTAGGATAAAGGGAAACACGCTGGTTGGCAAGTCGGGAGATGCGACCAATCCAGTCGCCGCCGCCGCCCCACCTCGGTCCAGCGACTTGAGCAGCGTTGCCAGCGTGGCGCCTCCCACCGTGTCCACAGCACCAATCCATTGTGGTTTGAGGATCGGTTTTCCGGATTCATCATTGACATCCTCGCGGGAGACGATTCCGGAGGCGCCAAGCATTTTCAGAAAGGCCGCCTCGTCCGGCTTTCCGGTGGCCGCCGTCACCTCGAAGCCGAGCTTGGCGAGCAGGGCGACCGAGACACTGCCGACGCCACCTGTGGATCCCGTGACCACCACGCCGCCCTGCTCTGGCGTGATCCCGTTTTTGAGCAGCGCGTCCACGGCGAGTGCTGCGGTGTAACCTGCGGTGCCATAAGCCATGGCCTCCTTGAGCGTGAGCCCTTCTGGAAGCGGAACCACCCATGCAGCAGGCACCCGGATGTACTGCCCGTAACCCCCGGAAGTGTTCATGCCCAAATCGTAGCTGGTGACGATCACTTCGTCTCCGGATTTGAATGCGTCGGATGCGCTCGATTCCACGATTCCGGAGGCGTCAATCCCCGGCGTGTGCGGGTATTTGCGCGTGACTCCACGATTGCCGATGGAGGACAACCCGTCCTTGTAGTTGAGCGAGGAGTAGTGAACGCGAACCAGCACTTCGCCTTCCGGAAGGTCGCTGATGCGCCGCTCTTCGATGGTGCGCTTGAAGGCCTTTTCGGGGTGTTCGGTGATGACAAGTGCGCGGAACGTGGAATCGGTCATGGCTGTGGGTTGAGGATGTTGAATGCGGGTTCAGTTGTTGTCGAAATGCACAACGGGTTCAAATTGCTCAAGATCGGCTTCAGTGCAGAAATCCATGCGTTCCTCTTCCTCGTTGAGCCGGAAAATCAGGATTGGTCCCCAGCAGGGGTTGCCGTTGAAATCCCACTCAGTCTGCCGTTCCTGCAACTCGCCCTCGCCATCAATGTAAGCATGGTAGTCGCCAGTGAGCTGCACTAAGTCGGTCGCATCGCAGCGCAGCAGTTCGCAGAGCGTTTCCAGATCAATCGCCTCCTCGATCAACTCGATGCGCTGCTCGTCCGGATCAATGTAGATCCAAGTGCCGTGCTGTCGGTAGTAGTTCACAGAATCTGCCTTGTGCTTGCCGAAGCGTTTTCAATGATGCTAAGGATAAACGACGCACAAGGCAATCCATGAAACCACAGATTGAAATCTACACCGATGGCGCGTGCTCCCCGAATCCCGGAACCGGGGGCTGGGGCGCAGTGTTGATCTCCCACGCACACGACCATCGCCGCGAGCTTTCCGGTTCGGAATTTGATTCCACCAACAACCGCATGGAACTGACCGCTGCGATCCATGCACTCACCGCTCTCAAACAACCGTGCCGTGTGGAGTTGTACACCGATTCGATGTACCTCAAGAACGCCTTCGAGCAGGGCTGGCTGGAAAACTGGCAGCGCAAACGCTGGAAAACGAAAGGCGGCAAGCCTGTCGCCAATCAAGACTTGTGGCAAGCTCTGCTCAAACTGGATCGCCAGCACGAGGTCAACTGGCGTTGGGTGAAGGGCCACGCCGGGCATCCGGAGAACGACCGCGCCGATGAACTTGC
>CAJWCD010000078.1:0-17511 GCA_913020725.1 uncultured Pseudomonadota bacterium | reverse complement strand
CGATGCGGGAATCCCCATTCCACCAACTATCTGATTTCCAATGTATTTTTCTCTTCGCTTTTGGTGAAGTGAAAAATATTTGTGCTTTCGTGACTTTTTCAGCAGACCCTACAGTAGGCTCCCGGAATCCAAAAAGTGCCACTGTATATTATATGTCAGGGAATAGGGAGTCTTTCTGACTTCAATCTTTGAGGGGGGTCTTATGCCCCCTACAATGCAAACCAGAAAAATTTAAAGAGGAATAATTGATATGAAAACTTTGCGGGAAAGACGGCTGTTTCGAGACTCTGGACGTGCTCTTGTAGTCGCTATGGATCATTCGCGGGCATTTGATACGATCACTGGACTGAAAGATCCCAATACAATCATTGGTGAGGTCATCGGTGCAGGGGCTGACGCCATTTTGGTTCCTTATGGAACGGCAGTGGGTTCGGCAGAGGTGATAGGGAACGGGGGATTGTGGTTGAGTGTGGACCCCACTCCCCAAACTGTCGGTTCCCTTGTGGAATCTGCGATTCGCTTGGGTGCAGACGGCATCAAGGCGGAAGTCTATCCTTGGTGCGAACGTGAAGACGAATATTTTGGCAGCTATACTGGCAAAGAGACCATTCTGAATATGGTGGCTTTGGCGGCAGAATGCCACAAATGGGGATTGCCTTTGATGGTAGAGGCCATTCCTTACGGTTGGCCGAGTGCTCATAAGAGGACACCGGAAACGACCGCTGCGGCCTGTCGCATTACCAGCGAAACCGGTGCCGATTTTGTGAAATCTTTTTACACCGGCGATAAGGAAAGTTTCAAAGCGCTTGTTGACAATTGTACCGTTCCTGTGCTTATTCTTGGGGGAGTCAAGGCCGAATCTTCTCTCGACATCCTGGGGATGGTTCGTGACGCGATGGATTCTGGTGCGGTTGGCATCACCATGGGACGCAATATCTGGGGCCATGACAATGTGGCAGGCATGACCGCTGCTCTAGCCGCTATTATTCATGACGATGCCAGTGTTGAGGTCGCCTCTAAATTCATCGATTAAGGGGGGAAGATGAAAGACACCATTTTCATTATGCAAGATAGGCATTCCCACGGGGACCGTGGAAACGATTTATACGTTTTTGAATCCGTCTTTTATTGCGCAGAACCGGGTCTAATACCCCGCCGCTTGCAGCGGTGCGTGCCGGCTCTGGCCAGCCTCACCAAAGCTCGACTGTCAGACACTTTTTTTCATGTCAGCAACGAAGCCCTCCAAATGCAGGTGAAAACAAGACCTCCCTTGATTGGTGGAGAGGTCAAATAAAATTTACTGAATCTCCGATGTTGGGTAGTCCCTCTGGGGTGTTGTTCCTCTGAAAATCGGTGAAAATCACGGGAAGCCGGAGAAACCATATCAGAAAACGCCGTCTACTGGCAGAATCCCAACACTTTGCAGGATAAATTTTGCTGGAAGCAGACACCAACGCTCAAGAGGGAGACTACCAACTCCGGACGGTATGATGCTCTATGGCGATTTCTAGAGCATTTCCTAGAATTGTAGATTCAACGCCGTCATACCGGGCGGAGTAAAGCGAAGACCCGGAATTCAGTTGACCACTTTAAGTGACCACATTAAGATGAAATGAAGATGCGCGGGGCAAATCATCGTTGCAACAGCACGGGCGGAAAATGCGGTGCTTTTGACCAAGGATGATCAAATCCGGAAATACAGGCATGCGCAGAGCCTTTGGTGATCCTTGCTTCCGGTCCGGCCCACCACCCAGAAATTTTCGTTATGTCCACCCTTGATCCCGTCACCCTCGCCGTTCTCCAGAGCGGCCTGCAGCAGGTCTGCAACGAAATGGACCTCGCCTTCGTGCGTTCGGCCTTCAGCCCGGTGATCTCGGAGGCACTGGACCGCTCCGACGGCATTTACCACAAAGACACGGGAGAACTGATCGCGCAGGGGGAGTTGGGGCTTCCGATTTTTGTGGGCACGATGCAGTTCGGCACCCAGCATGTGATTGAGCGGGCGAAGAACTTACAACCCGGCGACGTGTACATCGTCAATGATCCCTACCTTGGCGGCACCCACCTGATGGACGTGCGTTTCGTCAAACCCTTCTTCTACAAGGGAGAGTTGTTCGCGTGGCTCGCCAACACCGGACACTGGCCGGACACGGGCGGTGCGGTGCCCGGCGGGTTTTCCGCAAATGCCACCGAGGTCGAGCAGGAGGGGCTGCGCCTGCCGCCCGTGAAGCTCTACAAGGGCGGGCAGTTGGACGATGAAATCCTCTCGATCATTCTCTCCAACATCCGGATCGCTGATCAACGCATTGGCGACATCAAGGCCCAAGCCTCAGCACTCACCGTGGGAGAAAAACGTTTCACCGCGCTCATCGAACGCTACGGAGCCGAGGCGATCAACCAAGCGATTGTCGAGTTGAAATCCCGCGCGGCTCAGCAGATGCGTGCGCGTATTCAGCAAATTCCGGACGGGGAGTATCACGGGGAGGCGATTGTCGATTCGGATGGGGTGGTGGACGAACCCTTGTACATTGACATGCAGATTCGCAAGCAGGAGGGGGAGTTGTATTTTGACATGTCGAAATCGAGCCCACCCTGCCTTGGGCCGATGAACAGTGTGATCGCCACCACCAAGTCCTCGATCTACTTGGCGATGAAGCATATCTTTCCGGAGGTGCCCATCAACGCGGGAACCTTTGAACCGTTGCACATCAAGGAACCAGAGGGCACCTTCCTCTACGCAAAGTACCCACGCCCCGTGTCCGGATGCGCCGCCGAGGTCAGCCAGCGTATCGCCGAGGCCGTGTTCAGCGCGCTTGTGAACGCCATTCCGGAACAGCTTTTCGCTGCGCCTGCGGGCACGAGCGGCAACTTCTGCTTGGGCGGGTTTGATCCGGAGAAGCAGCGCAACTATATCATGTATGTCATCAGCGGCGGAGGCTACGGGGGCAACGTCAATGGCGATGGGCTTTCCAACGGCTGCTCCACCATCGGCATCTCCAAGACCACGCCCATTGAAGTGATGGAGCAGTATTATCCGGTGTTATTCGATGAGTATTCCTTACACGAAGGCTCAGGAGGCGCAGGCCAGCAGCGCGGAGGTTTTGGTGTGAATTACAAGGTGCGGTTGCGGCGAGGAACCGCTCGGGCCTCGATGGTGATGGATCACGGACGGGTCGGTCCGCAAGGAGTGTTGGGCGGCGAGGACGGTGGGGTCAACCAAGTCCGCATCGAGCGCAGCAATGAAACCTACATCCCTCCGCACCTCTCCAAGGATCAGGGCATTCCCATCGAAGTCGGAGACACGATTAGCGTCTCTACACCCGGTGGTGGTGGTTACGGTCCAGCTTGGGAACGCAATCCCGCCTTGGTGCAGCGCGATGTGCAGCGCGGCTACTACACTTCGGAACAGGCCGTTGAACGCTTTGGGGTGGTCTTTGAGGAAGGAAAAACCGACCTCGATCTGGAGGCCACGGCTAATCTTCGCACACAAGAATAACCCCATCTAGTGCCATCTCCTTTATGCTTGGAAATGAAGCCAATTTCTCCTGATCAGGAAGCCGCAGCCCGCGATCTTGAACTCAGCTATCGACTTCCGGAGATTGTGCGGCAGCGCTTGCGGACGCTGGAGGCGTTGTCGCTGAAATCGGGGGAACACGCACTTGATATTGGCTGTGGTGTGGGGTTTCTGGCTCACGACATGGCATTGCAGGTCGGTGCCTCCGGACGAGTGCTAGGCATTGACCAGAATCCAGCGATGCTCCGTCACACGCAACAACGCTGCGCCGAACTGTCGCAAACCGAGTTCCGGCTGGGGGAGGCCAGCCGATTGCCTGTGACGGATCAAACGCTTGACGTGGTTTCCTGCACACAAGTACTGCTTTACGTTCCAGACCTTGCGCAGGTGCTTGCCGAAATCCACCGGGTTCTCAAGCCCGGAGGCCGGGTTGCTCTCGTGGAGACTGACTGGCGATGCGTGGTGTTGGGGAGCGCGGACGATGTGCTCACGCGGCGTATCTTCGCGGCGTGGGATGCAACGGTGGCGAATCCAAACCTCCCGGTGCATTTGATTCCTCTCCTCAAAGCGCAGGGCTTCTCGGACATCCGGACAGTGGCGATTCCTATTATCAACACCGATTACGATCCGGGTGGCTTTGCCTACGACATCATACAGGGATTTGCAGAAACTGCTCGCCAAAACAGTGCGATCAACGAGACCGAGGCCCGCCTTTGGCTCGATGATTTACAGCAGCGCAGTCAGTCCGGAAGTTTCTTCTTCTGCGTCAACCGCTTCTTGTTTTCTGCGTTTCGGAGATGATGCTGGCAGGGAAGGAAAATCAGAAAAGCAAACATCTGATTGTATTCAGAATAATCAGATACTTGGTGCCGTTGGGGTGACTCGAACACCCACGCCCTTGCGGACACTAGGACCTGAACCTAGCGCGTCTACCAATTCCGCCACAACGGCTTAACGTGTCAGCATAGCGAAGCCAAGAGACGGACGCAACTCAATTTTCTGAGAGGCTTCGCAATTCCGCCACGGTTTTTTTCACCAGCACGGGAGTCAGGTTTTGCAGGCAGTCGTAGTGCTGGAATCGGCAAGTCCGCTCAAAGCAAGGGGAGCACTCGACTCCAAGGGAAAGGTGCAACGCCTTCGGCCCGATGGGGCGGGTCCATGCCGGAGACGACGAGCCAAACAGGCCCAGGGTGGGAATTCCCAACGCAGCTCCAAGATGCATGGCGCCGGAATCATTGCACACAAGCAAATCCGCACGTTGGAGTAATGCGGTCAATTCGGCAAGGTTGCTCTCCCCGCAGAGATTTCGGACATGGGAGAGGTCGGCACCGATTTGCTCGCCGAGCACCCGATCTTGCGCGAGTCCGGTTACGATCACAGGCAGGTCAAGTTCCTGAGCCAAACTGCGGTAATGCGCCAGCGGCCACTGCTTGGCCGGGCCGTATTCGGCTGCCGGAGCCAGCACTGCATAACGCTCCGGGAGTTGAGGCGTGATGTGGCTGAGTTGCTGATCCACCCAAGCGGTTTCCGGGGTGATCCGGGGCGGGTGATCCTCCAAAGCCAACCCCTGTTCGAACAGGTCGAGGTATTCACTCACCAAGTGCTGAGTGCGCAGCGGGTGCCGCCGCTGGATCGGATGCGTGAGCAGCCAGCGCCGACCTTCCCCTCGATAGCCGATACGCGCTGGGACTCCACTGCTCCACGCCATCCACGCCGAGGAAAAACTGGGGGGCAGCACATAAAAACGATCATACGCTGCGGATCGGAGTTTTTGCCCAAACTGGCGGGCGGATTCGGTTTTGCGGTCGAACACCTTGATTTCTCCCCGCAACGGCAGCGGCAGGGTTTCCAGTCCTTTGCGCACGATCAAGTCCACCTGCGCTTCCGGAAACTGCTCCAGCACCACCCGGATAAACGGTGTGGCCATCACGAGGTCACCCAGCCAATTGGGGGTCCGAATGACGATACGCACGGCCTATTCCAATCGGGAGGCTTGGGTGGGAATGGCCGTGCAGTTGTAGTGGCCATCGGGGAGATAGGAAACGTAATGCTCCAGTTTGAGCAGTTCCGTGTGGTGACGTTCCCGAACCCAAACGGTTCGATCCTTCACCAGAAAATGACTGACATCGAGATTGCCGCAAACCTGTCGAACGTGGGCGAGTTGTGCGACGGTGGGGGCTTCGTACTTGAGGGTCGGTGGAGGTTCCGCCTCACACGCGGTGAGGCAAGGCAGGAGCAAAGACAGCCCTTTCAGGCCCAAGCGGGTTGTCATGTGAGCCGACGGGTCATCCGTTCCGGGGCCAAATTTGTGGGAACTCGTCCGCGTCCAGCGGATCGCCCACGTTGAGGCGTTTTTCCAAACCGGGAAACGGCGGGGACATATCTCCGGAACGTTGGGCGTAGGTGGTGTCGTCCCCCAGCCAACGGGCAGCAAAACCCCGGCGTCGCAGCGTCTTGGACTTGTTCGGCGGAGCGCCATGCACGGTGAGGTAGTGGAAGGCAATGGCGTCTCCGGGTTCCAGATCCCATGAGCGGATGTCGTAATCCTCGCGCTGGTTTTCGATGTCCGGAATCGGCTCCAGCCATTCCTCAGTGTGGTTGAAATCAACCCCGCTGAACTTGCGGGGCAGGAACCACTTCCCCCATGCGTGGGAGCCAGAGACAAACTCCGGACAGGTGGCTTGGGGCACGGTGTCCAAGGGAATCCAGAAACTCACCACCTGCTTGCCGTTCACACAGTAGTAGGGCTGGTCGTGGTGCCACGGAGTTGGGTTGGAGGTTCCGGGTTCCTTGACCAGAACGTGTTCGTGGAAGATGCGCGCTGTTTGCGATTGCATCAGGTCTGCGGCGATTTCTCCGGCGGGTGAATCAAAGAAGAAACTGCGATATTCCGGAATGCGATCCCAGTTGCAATAGTCGCCAAAGAAATTTCCGACGTCACCTTCCGTCGTGTAGGTTTTGCTGAATTCTCCGGGAGCGGCCATGTTGCGGTCCACCCCCTTGCGTAGCGTGTCCACCCATTCGGTGAACACTCCGCGCAGGACAATCGCCCCCGCTTGCTGAAATTCCTGAATGTCGGCTTCCAAAAGTCTGGACATGATGCTTCCTGCTTAAAATGACGGGTTGGTTAAAAGCAGTTCTAGGCTAATCTGTCTGCTCATTAAAAATCAACCTGAAAACCACTTTTGCTTTGGTTCCCTGAGCTCACCCCTCGAACCCTTGCAGCACATTGACGGTGTTGATGCCCAACTCCTCAATGTCGTAACCACCTTCCATGACGAAAAGCGTGGGCCGCTGCAATTCGGCGATCAGTTTGCCGGTGGTCAGAAAATCATCGGACTTCAACTTGAAGAAGCTGATCGGATCTTGCTCGAAGGTGCCCACTCCGAGGGAGACCACAATCGTTTCGGCTCCGAATTGGTCAAGCTTTTCCAGCGCTTCCTTGAGTGTGTTGCACCACGCTTCGAACCTCGTTCCGGGAAGCATGGGGCGGTTGAAGGTGGTGCCTTCTCCAGCGCCTTGTCCGGTTTCCTCCAGATATCCAGAGAAGTGGGGGAAGGCCTCGCGGGGGTCGCCATACAAAGAGAGGTACAGCACATTCTCGCGTTCGTAGAAGATATCCTGAGTGCCGTTGCCGTGGTGAAAGTCAATGTCGAGGACGGCGACGCGTCGCGCTCCGTGATCCCGGAACCACTGCGCGGCAATGGCGGCGTTGTTCAGAAAACAGTAGCCTCCGTACATGTCAGAGGCCGCATGGTGTCCGGGAGGCCAGAGCGAGAACACGGCCTGCTCATCGCCTTGCTGGAGCAATTCGGCCCCGTCAACGCCACATCCTTGCTCGCCACCGAGGCTTCCCAGGTGCCTGAGCTGATGGAGGTTTCCGAGGACAGCGAGTAGTGGCCCATCTTGCCTTCGATGAAGGTCGGTATACGCTGGGTCATCCGACGCGCAGGCCAGCAGGTGGGGATGCCCTCGCCTTCGTATTCCGTCTTGGAGCACTCGTCCCACGCCACGCGCAGGAACTCCACGAACCCTGCATCGTGCAACGTCAAAACAGGGTCCCGGCCAAATTCCTTGGGGGTGATCACCTCACCCAGTTGCCGCTCTGCACCCGGTGCAAAACAATCTCGGCGCGGGAAGGTCTTTCATAAGAAGGCACGAGCGTCCCACCGTAAAGCTAGGTTTTCGCATCGTGCAACCGGTGTTTTTCCGAATAAACCGTGATCATGAGTTTTCTCAGAAAGGGGTTTCAGTGGTTTCGGAAACCGACTGGACAAAGCGTTCCATGCCTGCGGAGCGGGAGCCTTTGACAAGGACGACATCTCCAGGGTTTCGGAGTTGCGAAAACGCTTCTGCCAATTCAGTAAAATCGGTGAAGTGCTGGGTGGATTTCGCAAGATGAGAGGCGGTGCGCCAGCCTTCGGTGTAAAACGGCGAATCGTCTTCGCCAAAGGTCAGGAGCTGCTCGAATCCGGAGGCGGCAAGCAATGCCCCCACTTTTCGGTGCAACTCCGGGCTGTGTCGGCCCAGTTCCGCCATGCGGCCCACAACGGCGATTTTACGACGATCTGGATAGAGGGTTGCCACGACTTCAGCCACGGCCTGGAAGGAGGAGGGGTTGGCGTTGTAGGTGTCGTCAATCAGCGTCCAGTCGGCTTGTTCCCGGACATGAAACCGTCCGGGCGGCGCGATTTGCAGTCCAGAAACGGCGTTCCGGAGTTTGGTAACAGAAATACCTTGCTCCACCAGCAGGAGCAGCGGCCCGATCAAGTTTTGCACTTGAAGCGGGTTGCTGAGTGGACAAGAGAACTTGGTGTCACACAAACGAAAGTCGGTTCCGGAAGAATCACGGGCAAGCAGTGCTACCGTCTCCGTGCCTGCATTGCTGGGTTCGGTTTCCCAACACCACGTCAACAACCGCACGTTGTGCTGAGCCGCGATTTTCTGCAAGATCCCCAAGTGCTTGGTGTGTGCGTGAGTGACCACCACAGACCCCGGTGCCATTCCGGAAAATAGTCCAGATTTTTCGCGGGCTACCCCTTCCGTGCTACCCAGAAATTCCAAGTGACTCTCACCAATGTTTGTGAGAATCCCTCCCGCCGGACGGACCATACGGGAGAGGGTTGGGATTTCGCCAAACTGATTGGTGCCCAACTCCAGCACCCACCACGGCGCCTTGAGCGGTGCGGCCAGCAGAGTCAAAGGCACCCCGTAGAGGTTATTGAGGTTGCCCTTGGTTGCGTAGGTGTTGGAGTCGAGCGAACGACATAAACTGCCGAGCAAATCCTTGCTGGTGGTCTTGCCGTTGCTGCCCGTGATGGCCAACACCTGCCCGGAAAACCGCTCCCGGAGCAGTCCCCCCCAAACGAGCAGTGCCTGATTGGGATCGCTCACGCTCAGGCACGGCAGGTTTGGCGGAAGCTCATTCGCAGAAAACCGCTCTGGATCGAGGATCACGCCGCCCGGTTTTTTGCCGACTACTTTCGGAATGAAATCGTGCCCATCAAACGCATCACCCCGCAACGCCAGAAACCAATCGCCCGACTCTAAAGTCCGGGAATCGTGGCTGAGCGAGACGATTTTTTCTGTCCCGGAAGCGTTGACAAGGGTGCCCGCTACTGCTTCGGCAAGTTCAGCAGCAAGGATGGGGCAGGCGAGTTTCATGAGGGCACCAGCGGCTCCAGCATGGGCTTGGGCGGTTTGACATTCGTGGGGTTCGGAACTTTCGCAAGTTGCTCAATGGCGCTCCGCAAGCTTGCGCCTTCCCACGCTTGGGGGCTTGTGCCATAGCGAACCTGCAACAACTCATCCACCGGTTTCTGCAAAACAGGATCGAGCCGCACGACATCTTCCAGATTCTGCAAATATTCCTGCGGATGCCGCAATCGTTCCCATTCCAACAGGATGGAGCGCGTTTTTGTATCATCGTTAGCCTTGCAGGCACTCAATAATTTTCTACTGGCTTTCCGGAGGTTCGCGGTGCTGGCCTCGGTTTCGGGTTCCTCCGGAGATTCCTTGCGACGCTTGGACCAACCCCACCAGCCGAGGGTCAACCCCCACAACCCAAATGAAGCAAAGGCCAGCCACTTCCAAAAGGGGCCGGCGACGGGTGTCGGCAAAAGACTAGCGGGCGCAGATGTGAGGTCCATGCGGGTAGCTTGGGCTTGGGACGCGGCAGAGGGGATCGCCTCATAAACCTGCTCCGGTAGCACGGCTTCCCGAAAACGCTCGTGCTGCGTGTCCCACCAACGTAGCCGCAGTTCCGGCAGCACAAAGCGTCCGGCACGAACGGGGATCAAGGCCCACGACTGTTTCCATTCGCTGCGGAATCCTGATTTTACTAGGGTTTTCATGGACGTGGGAGTATCCGGATAGGCACGAATGCCTGCGGGCACAACCAACTCAAGCGCAGGCAGTTGCGAGGGTAGCACACCTTCGGCGTGGATCACCAACTCTACCGTGGTCGGCTCACCCACCCGGAACTGCGGCGGGTTTGGTTTCCAGACTCGTGCAAGCTGCACCTGTCGTGCGGGCAGCCACCACCCGGATTGTCCCGCAGGGAGCGACTTGACCGTCACCGTGCGCTCCGGAGTTTGCCGATAGATGCGCTTCGTGTTGCGGTTGAACATCCGCAAATTCTGGAACGGATCGCGTGAACGCCCCACCTGCACCTCGCCCTGATAGCGCAAGCTCGGCAGTTTCAATGTTCCGGACTGCTGCGGGTAAATCAGATAGTGCAGAGTTGTAACCTTGGCCTTGCGTCCAGCCACCATCTCAATTTGTGTTTGTGGTTCGCTGCGTTCGACCTGCGCGTTGAATTGCTCTACAGGCGACAGCGACTCGTTTTCCGCTTCGACGGAGCGAATGATGCGCACGGTGTACCGCAATTCCTCTCCGGGATAAACCGACTCGCGGCTCAACTGTGTTTCCAGTTCCACAGGAGAGGGCGCCCCCGATGGTTGCGATCCCGGACTCACGACTTTGAGGACAAACGGCTGCGTCTGCTCGCTGCCCACCGGAATTGCCGGAATTGTGAAATCCCCTGCCGCATGAGGCACCAGCGTGAAAATCCAGCGCACCGCATGCGTGACCTGTGTATTCACGATGGTCGTGCTGTTCTGCACACTGCGGCTCACCACCTCAAACCCACGCAACACCGAAAGATCCGGCTGCGCGCCTGTTTCGGCGTTTTCTGCTTCCACGGTAAACTGAAAGGTTTCTCCTGCCACCACCGGATTGCTCACCACCCACGAGCGCACCTCTGCCTTGAGGATTCCGGCAACCACCAAGAGGATCAGCAAGGCGATTCCGCGTTTCACCATTGTTGCACCGCTTTTTTTCGAGTTCCGCGTCGCTGTTGTTCACGCAGAAGTTTGTTGCGCAACAAGCGTCCGGGGTCATCTGGAATTTTCCTCAAGGCCATTTCTAACAGTTGTTGTTCCGGACTCATGCCTTGTTCGGAATCTGCGGGAGTGGCCATACTTTGCTTGGCATCGTCCCCGTTTTCAGGGGCTTTGGCTGTCCGAGTCTTTTGTCGCCCTGAGTTTTCGAGGGTATCCTGGGTTTCGGAATCTGCTTGCTGGGCTTGTTCAGAATCGCTGGTTGAGGTTTCCTCTTCGCCTCCAGAAGCTCCGGAGGATTGTTGAGCAGACTGCTCAGAGGATTCAGAATCGCCACTTTGCGAATCCGCAGATTGCCCCTGTTGCTCGGACTGGGATTGTTCCTGCTGGGAATCCTGTTGTTGTTGCTCGGACGAGGATTGTTGGGGTTGTTGTTGCTCCAGAAGTTTGCGCAGCAGGTCACGGTTGAATTGCGCATCCTCGTGATCCTGATCCAATTTGAGTGCTTTTTCGTAAGCCCCAAGCGCTTCCGGGTAGCGTCCTAGCTTTGCCAGCGCATTGCCTCGGTTGTAGTGGGATCGTGCGCTCTTCAAGGACGCGAATTCCTGTGCCGCCGCTTCGTACTGTTCTCCCTGATAGGAGGCATAACCTCGCCGCTCCGGATCGTCGAAACGCTCGGCGGCTTGCTCAAACTTGGATTGTTCCAGCAAGGTCTGCGCCTGTTGATCCGGAGTTTTCCAAAGGTCACGCCACTCCCACGCCCGCACCGAAGACGCCGAACCCAAAAAACAGATCCCGATCAGCAAACTCCACATCCCCCGGCGGAAAAACAAGGCACCCAACGGCAGTGCCGCCAGCAGCAACCACGGGCCTTCCTCTGCCCACTCGTCAGTGACTCGCTGCTCGCCTTTACGCTCCTCAAACTCTGCTGCAAATCCAGATTCTGCGAGCAGAATATCCAGATCGGTGTCGTCCACCGTCATCCGCACCACTTGCTCCGGGTTTGTCTTCCGCAAGTTTTCCAATTCCAGTTTTGGAATCACGATGGCCCCATCGGCATCCTTGAGAAACCCACCCTGTGCAAGTGGAATTGGACTGCCTTCTGTAGTGCCCACCGCCAAAATCCGCAAGCGGTGCAATCCGAGCAATTTTGCAATGGTCGCCGCCTGTTCAGGATCAACCCCATCCGTGATCCAAAGAATACCTCCGGACTTGGCCCCTCGATTGTCCAGCAATTCCACCGCTAACTGCAACGCCAGATCAGCTCGGCTTCCGAGGCTGGGCATCAGTTCTGGATGCAAAACCCGAGCAAGGTGCGCCAAGGTTTTGCTGTCTGTCGTGAGCGGGGCAATCACATGCGCGTCTCCAGCGTATGCGAGCAGTGCGGTTTCGCCTTCATCCAACCTCTTGAGCAAATCGAACAACTTGAAGCGTACTTTTTCCATGCGGCTCGGCTTGAGATCGCCTGCCAACATTGAATACGAAAGGTCCACCACCACCACCCTTGCGGTCGTTTGCGTGTAAAGCGGCTGGGGCAGGCGTTGCCATGCTGGCCCCGCCAACGCCAGCACGGTCAGGGTGAGCAAGGATGCAAGCAACACCGAGCGGAACTTGCCCGATTTTCGAGAAGCCGAAGTGCCCGTCAGGAACTTGAACAGATGCGCGTCCACATGGCTTTGCCAATCGTTCTGCCCTTGCAACTGCCGACCCCACCACCACGCAAAGCTCCACGCCACCGGAAGCCCCAGCAGCCACCAAGGCCGTAGCAAGTGAAAGTTTTCAAGCACAGAATTCAAAGGCCGCACACTGTTTTAGGCAAATGCTTGGGAAAAGAACTGACAGTCCAGTTGAAGCTGTTGGGCCACCCGAAAAGAACAGGATCAGCAAGACACAGAAAGCGGACCAGTGAACCTGACCGCTCGCTTTTTCAAAAGCTTTTCCAAAGCGGCCATTTTTGGTTTTTTCAAGCTAACATTTCCAATAAGACGGGATGCCAAACAGACAATGAGATTTCGCCTATTTTAGCACCCAATCGTGTTTTGTCAATGCTCGCTTCACCACACCCAGTCCTTGCCTGCTCCCGGTAACGCCACAAACCCTTCCCAGACGTCTCATCTTCCGAGACTTGGTAATCGTCATACCAGCCTTCATGCAGTTTTTGTTTCAGCGGTTGGATCACGATGGCGTTGTTTTTCAACATGATTTCAGCTTCCTCCGACATTTCAATTTCAGACAAGAGCGCAGCAGAAATTCGGTTTGAAAGGCTCTGATGCTGACGCAGCTTGCCTCTCTTTATTAGACGGTGAGTTGCTTGAATCCGCGCCGCAGTTTTATTGCAACGGAGGGGTCTTGAGCTTTCCCAAGGAAGCCGCTAAATTGTTGGACTGACAGCTGAAATTGCTTGATTCAAGACAACTCCAGAATCCAGCTCCCATAGTTTAACAGGATAAAACGGGGGCTTCCTAAACTGCCGCTTGGGGTTCAAGTCCCTGTGGGGCGTCATCTCTTTTCCCTTTCTTTCCGGAAGCCCAACTTGACGGACGCCAACCCTAACATACTGCACACGGTGCGAGCGTATTGGTTTGGTGGTGTGGAGGAGGATGCTGCGCTGCTGGGAGACTGCCGGAAGCGTTGGTTTCAGTCGGGACAATCCCGGGACGAGGAAATCCGGCAACAGTTTGCCGAGTTGCCGGAGCAGTTTCAGGGCATGGCTCCGGGAGCGTTTTCCGAAGCGGGGATGCTGTTGGGTGCAGTGCTGGTGCTGGATCAGTTTCCGCGCCACCTGTTTCGGGGCATGGGCCGCGCCTTTGCCTACGATGCCTCCGCCCGTCAACTGACGCACCACGCCCTCGCGCAGGGCTGGGAACGGAAACTCCGTGAAATCGAAGGGCTGTTTTTACTGATGCCCTTGCAGCACAGCGAAACTCTGGAGGAACAAAAATTGAGTGTGCAGGCTGCTAACGAATTGCTCATGCGGTCGCGTCCGGGATACCGTGAAATGTTGGAGCAGAGCGTGGAATCTGCCGAGAAACACCGGGACATCATCGTGCAGTTTGGGCGTTTCCCGCACCGCAACCAAGCACTGGAACGAAAATCAACGGAGGCAGAAACGGAATGGCTGAAGGCGGGCGGGATGCGCTTTGGACAGTGATGATCCGGATCAGTCCAACCGCTGAATGTGGGCACCGATAGCGTTGAGGCGTTCGTCAATGCGCTCGTAACCCCGGTCAATCTGCTGGACGTTGTGGATTTCTGAGATGCCTTGGGCACCCAGCGCTGCGATCAGCAGTGCCATGCCCGCCCGGATGTCCGGAGAGGAAACAGGCGCGCCGCGCAACGGAGAAGGACCGGAGACCACCGCCCGGTGCGGGTCGCAGAGAATGATCTGTCCCCCCATCGCAATCAACTTGTCCACCCAGAACAAGCGACTCTCAAACATTTTCTCGAAGATCAGCACCGCCCCCCGGCATTGTGTGGCGGTGACAGTCATGATGCTCGTCAAGTCCGCTGGAAACGCAGGCCAAGGGCCATCGTCGATTTTCGGAATGCCTCCGGGGGTGTCGACCTGCACGGCTAGTTTCTGATCCCCGGGAACGTGCAAATCCTTCCCCTGCACCCGTGTTTCCACACCAAGACGATCGAACATCATCCGGGTCATGCGCAGATGCGGAACCGCCGCATTGCGGATGCACAATTCGCTGCGCGTGACCGCCGCCAGTCCGATGAACGAGCCGACCTCGATGTGATCGGGCTTGAGCGTGTACTCACCGCCGTGCAGCCGGGAAACCCCTGTCACGGTGATCAGATTGGTGCCGATGCCCGTGATGTTGGCACCCAGTGTGTTGAGGAAGTGGCAGAGTCCTTGGACATGCGGCTCACAGGCGGCGTTGTAAATCGTGGTCGTTCCGGAAGCTAGTACGGCAGCCATGAGCGCGTTTTCGGTGGCCATCACGCTGGCTTCGTCGAGGTGCAAATCCGCCCCGTGAAACCCGGAGCTTTGCATTCGATAGATGTTGTCCTCGCCATCGGTTTCGATCCACGCTCCCAAGCCACGCAGTGCTTGCAAATGGGTACTCACCGGACGCAGCCCAATCTTGTCTCCGCCGGGAGCCGGGAGGTTGGCTGCTCCCAAACGGGCAAGCAGTGGAGCCGCGAGCAGGAAAGAACCACGTATCTGCGATGCCTTGCCGAACTCTGGAGTCGATGACGAAAGGCTCGCAGCATCAAAACGAAGCTGGTGCGGACCAAGTTCGGTGATCCGCACTCCAAGACTGGTGAGCAGTTCACACATCATCGTGATGTCCCGGATTTTGGGGAGGTTGCTCAGCACCACAGGTTCTGTGGTGAGCAGCAGGGCCGCCAGGACCGGAAGGGCTTCGTTCTTATTGCCGGATGGGGTGATGGAGCCGGAGAGACGGTGGCCGCCCTCCACAATGAATCGAGTCATGGATGTGATGTGAAATGAAAACTGTCTGAAGCACTCAGGTGCAAAAGTGGGGCAAAGACGTGAGTTTGCAGCAACTTGGAGTGAAAATCTTACAGCGGATTCGGATGCTGAGAAGGGGCTGTGTCTTAAACTGCCGAGGCAATTGCACGCAACACGGTGGCTATACCTGCCACGGCATCCCATCCGGAAGTGTGGCCAATGCAAGCAATTGCGTCCACCTCTGCTGCAAGTTCATCAGCATCCGCCTCAAGGAGTGCGTTCAACATTCGGTGCAGTGCCTCACTCCCCTCACCAAGCGCGGCGGCTTGTAAATGGGCACGGCTCACCGGCCCCGTAGCCTCAAGCAGGGCAACGATCGGGATAAAGAGTTGCTGCCGGACTGTAATCTTCCCACAGGCATGCAACGCGATGAGCATTCCCCCTAGAAAATCATCACCAGACGGAGTGAGACCCGGCCCCAGTCCCAGCAGTGCTGCAACCGCTTCGTGAGCAGGCGGTCTTCGTGTTTGTGCTGCAAAACTTTCATCGAGCCAACCCTCCAATACCGCAATTGCAGGTGCAGCCGCATGGCTTTCCGCAGTTGCAGGAAAAACATGGTGACACGACCGCAGAAAGCGTCCGAGTCCTTCCGTCGGCAACCTCGTCTCTGCGAGGTTTTCAAGTGCATCAAGCCCGTCCGCCAAGGAGGTTTTTGACCAGACGGGTGGCGGTGGCGGTTGCCAAGCACTTGCGCCTTGAATAGAGAGGATGGGGAAGTTGTCGAGGGTGATGCTGGTGGCCGTGAGTTTCACCAAGCTGCCAACGGAAAATCGTTGTATCCATCCCCGCCCGTATTTGCCCTCGACACTGACCATCAGCGGTCCAGAGCCGAGAACCGTATCGGCCAGGCAAATCCACGCTCCGTTCACATCAAGGTAGAGACTGCGCTCGTAAATTGCGGCGACTCGGCCAAACCGAACCCCGTCAAGGACTCGCCAGGCAACGGATCCAATTGCAATCGTCTGTCCCAGAGGGAAGCCTGCCAGTGATTCACCTGCGAATACGGGAATCGGTAGTTTTGGCTCCGGAATCTCAAGCATCCCGGACGAGGCAGCGCAAAGCCAGTGTTGCGGCATCAGCGTTGGTGGGGGCCACCACAATTCCACCATCAACCAACTTGCCCACCTGTGTTCGCCGATTCTGCGGATCGTCGTCCGTCCCGGTCACAGAGGCAACCACAACCGGCCGCTCTGTTCCTGCCGCCGCTACCACCCGGACGATTGTACCCGCCGGATCGGGATGGGCACCGAAACCGATCACAACGTCAAGCAGAATCACAGCAATCGTAGGGTCTGCTAGTGCGGTGGCCAGTTCTTCGTCACGCACAGTTGGGTCAATCATCGGGTGCGGACGCCCCCGCGTGTATTCATCACTGCCCAAATCGATGAGCAGATGCTTAGTCCCGGAACTGACGACCTCAGCCCCTGGGATCGGTGCATTTGATGCCACGGACACCCCTGCGTCCAGAAACACAACCTGTGCTTCTGAGGACAGTGTGCCTCCACTGAAAAGCCCGTGGATGCGCTGACGCCCAGGAGCAACATGAGGGATGATGGGTGTGAACTCAGGTGTCTGCTTGTTTGATCTGCCCGTCGCCAGTTCCGCAGCAGCCTTCAACGTCCGTGCAAAGCTGACGTTGTCTGGCAGGGACGGTGCGTCTGCACCTAGAAAACAGACGGTACAGGGTTTTTCACTGTGGGCCAGCGTATCAATGACACGCTTAGCAACTGACGGTGATGGTGGTTTAGAAATCAGCACCACATGTCGTGTTGCCGAATCCGCTTCCAGCAGAGCGAGTGCCCCCAGTGTGCTGATACCACCAACCGCATCACTGAGGTCACGACCTCCAACACCAAGGGCGTGCGAAACTCCGTGCCCAGCCTGCGCGATCAGACTTGAGACTTCCTGTATTCCGGTGCCGGATGCGCCAATGATGCCAATGGCTCCTTGTGGAATCTGGTTGGCAAAGGCGAGCGGCACACCACCGATGATGGCGGTTCCACAGTCCGGTCCCATGACCAGCAACCCAGCCGCAACCGCTTCGTGTTTGAGCGCAACTTCTTCGGAGAGCGCAACGTTATCACTGAAGAGCATGACATTTAACCCGGCACGCAGAGCCTTGCGTGCCTCGGCGGCGGCGAAGTCCCCCGGAACTGAGATCAGTGCAAGGT
>CAJWCD010000077.1:0-17650 GCA_913020725.1 uncultured Pseudomonadota bacterium | reverse complement strand
TTTACAGTTATTGTTCCCGATTTTTAGAGGAACAACACTCAAGGGGGAGACTACCTGATTTTGTTTTTAAGATAATATTTTTATGACAGATTTTTCCTACATTTTTTAACTGGCTCCACAGTTGTTTTAGCGTCTCATCGAAAGCACCGCCCAGAAGGGAATGTTGCCTAGTGCAAACGCCCCCATCGCCAACAGAAACCCAGCTTGGTAGTCTCCGGTGAGTTCATACAACAGCCCTCCGGAGAAGGCTCCCAGCGACATGCCACACCCACTGGCAATGGTGATCATGCCGTAGATACGGCCAAAGGATGATCCTTTGAAAAGCGTGGCCGCGATGGAGGCAATCGCCGGGGCGCGGCAACCCACAGTGAAGCCGAAAAGCAGCACGAAAATCCCCAGCCAGAGCAGGTTGTGTGAGTTGGCGTATTGCAGCAAAGACGCAACTCCAAGGATGCTGGAGCAGTAGCTGAGTAGGATGATCCGGGTTTGCCCAAAACGCGGGACGAGCTGTGAGATGACGATCATGCCAATGGGGGCGAGCAGGCCATTGGCCCCTTGGACAAGGGCTGCAAATTCAATATCGTGCCCCAAACTCACAAGAAAGACTGGGGTTTGCAGGATGATCGTGTAAGAGGCCACACCCGTGAACAGATAAACCCAGCAGAGCCCCCAAAATCCCACCGTGTGGAGTGCGTCCGGGACCGTCGGCCCTGGACCGCTCTTTGTGCCCTCAGGATCATCCTGTTGTTGGTGAACAGGATTGCCTTCGCCCACACGCATCCGGAACAGCACCACGATCAAGCCCGACGTTCCTGCGGCAATCCCTGCAAGCACGAGGTACGATGTGCGCCAACCGGTCGCACTGATCAGGCGTTCTGCAAGTGGGGAGTACACAAGAATCCCGGCACCGGCGGCAGCATGAGACAAGGACATCGCCTGCTGGAGGAAACGCTTGAACCAGCGACTGATCAACACGGTCACAGAAACCGCGGAAAGTCCAGCGACTCCAAATCCAACGAACCCCCCTTGCGAAACCATGAACAACAGCCAAGACTCCCCAATCGAATTCAGGGACAAACCGATAGCCACAACGACCAGACAGGCCGCGTACACCCGCTCCGGGCCATAGCGGTCAATGAACCACCCGACAATGGGACCGGAGAAGCCATAAACGATCAGTGACACCGAATAAATCGCCGAGGCAGAGGTGCGGGTCCACCCCATTTCATTTTCCAGAGAAATCAGGAAAATCGCATAGCATTCGAGTGTGCCCCGTCCCACTAGGCAAAGCAGGCAGGCGATGCCCAGCACCATCAGGGCCGGACGAGAGGCTTGCAGGATGTTGGTGTTCGGTTGGGGAATTTGGTGTGAATCCAAAGTGCGTCTTGCGTTATAACCTTACCGTTTTTTTGCTGACCGCTAATGATGCTTGGGAACATGAATACCGCCGTGGCGGATGATTTTCGCCTCGGACATGTACACCACATCCTCGGCGATTTTCTTGGTGTAATCGCCAATCTGCTCCAAATGCGAGCAGATGCTCAACTCATCCAGCAGGCTACCGATGTGTTTGGGCTCCTTGCCCATCGCGTTCTGAACCTGCGCCGCCAATGCTTCAGACAACTCGTCCACCTGCGCTTCCACGTCAATCACCTTGCGGGCGAGTTCGGCATCAAGGTTGAGCATGGCGTCAAGGCAGTGCTTGACAGACCAGCTTGTCCGCTCGATCAACTTGCTCCGCTCAAACACCAGCCCGTGTGCGGGTTGGCTACAGAGGGACAGCACCCGCCGCCCGATCTTTTTCGCCTGATCCCCGATGTTCTCCAAATCCGAGTTGATTTTTAGAATTGAAACAATATATCTCAAATCAGTCGCCATAGGTTGGTAAAGTGCGAGCAACTTGAGACATTCTTCCTCCAAATCCATCTCCAATTCATCGATCCAGCGATCTTCGGCAATGACCTGCTCCGCCAAGGCGGTGTCTCGATTTTCCATCGCCCGCAGAGATTTCTGCACACTTTCCTCAGCCAGTGTGCCAAGCCGCATGACCTCGCTCTTCAGTCGTTCAATCTGTCGTTCCAAGTGGCTGGGCATGGTTCCTCGCTATCCAAAACGTCCGGTGATGTAGTCCTGTGTGCGCTTGTTCACAGGCTTGACGAAGATGTCGTCCGTCAACCCGACCTCGACCAGATCGCCGAGGTGAAAGAATCCGGTCCGCTGTGAAACGCGGGCGGCCTGCTGCATCGAGTGCGTGACGATCACAATCGAGTAGTTCTGTCGCAGTTCCTCAATCAAGCCCTCGATGCGGGCGGTGGCAATGGGGTCCAGCGCCGAGCAGGGTTCGTCCATCAAGATGACTTCTGGATTCACGGAAATCGCACGGGCGATGCAGAGCCGCTGCTGCTGGCCTCCGGACAATCCCGTGCCCGGATCGCTGAGGCGGTCCTTCACCTCGCCAAACAACCCTGCCTTGCGCAGGCTCTGCTCCACAATCTCGTCCAGTTCCTGCCGAGAATTGGCCATCCCGTGAATGCGGGGTCCGTAAGCCACGTTGTCATAAATGGATTTTGGAAAAGGGTTGGGCTTTTGAAAGACCATGCCCACGCGCTCCCGGAGTTGCACCACGTCGAGATTGGGATTGTAAATATCCTCGCCATCCAGCGTGATCTCTCCCTCCATGCGGCAACCGTCAATCACATCGTTCATGCGATTGATGCAACGCAGAAAGGTCGATTTTCCGCATCCAGAAGGTCCGATCAAGGCCGTGACCTGATGCTGGTAGATGTCAATGCTGACGTTCCGGAGTGCGGCTGTGTCCCCATAATAGACGGAAACCTGCTTGGCCGCGATCTTAACGATCGCTTCCAATCCGACTGCTGTTGGAAGTGGGTCCGCAGTTTGAGAATCCATTGAAATGAGAACTGGTGGTCGGTGGTCGGTTCGCTGGTAACTGATAACTGGGCTGTCACCAGCGCCGCTCGAAACGTTTCCGGAAATACATGGCAACCGAGTTCATCACAATCATGAAACCTAGGATGACCATGATCCCGGCAGCAGTCAATTCCACATAACCTCGTTCGGAGCTTTCGGCCCATAGGTAAATCTGCACGGGCAGCGCGGTGGCGGAGTCTAGCAGTCCTTCGGGAAGATCCACGACAAAGGCGAACATGCCGATCATCAGCAAGGGCGCGGTTTCCCCCAAAGCGCGGGCGAGTCCGATGATCACGCCGGTGAGCGTTCCGGGCAAGGCCAGCGGCAAAACGTGGTGCAGCACCACCTGCATCGGCGAGGCGCCCATGCCCATCGCGGCTTCTCGAATGCTTGGCGGCACCGCCTTCAGCGCCGAGCGGCAGGTGATGATGATCGTCGGCAGTGTCATCAGCGACAGCACCATCCCGCCAACCAACGGGGTTCCTCGTGGCACCCCAAAGAAATTGAGAAACACCGCCAACCCTAGCAAGCCAAAGATGATCGAGGGCACAGCCGCAAGGTTGTTGATGTTGACCTCGATCAATTCCGACCAGCCGTTCTTAGGCGCGAATTCCTCCAAGTAAACCGCAGCAGCCACCCCCAACGGAAAACTCAGCAGCAAACAAACCAGTAACGCCCAGAACGAACCGAGCATTGCTCCCCAGATGCCTGCCATTTCCGGAGCGCGAGAATCGCCACGTGTGAAAAAATACGGGTTGAATCTCGTCCGGACACGCCCTTCACCCGCAAGGCGGTCCAGCCACTTCAGTTGCTTGTCGTTCAGCAGTCGGTGCTGCTCCGCAATCTCCCGTGGCGCATTGCCTTTGAGGATCTGATCCACGTTGGACGAAGCCGTCACCCAAACCTGCTGCTTCATGCCCAGCACCGCCGGATTCGACACCACCAAGTCTCGCAACTCGCCTCCAGAATTCGAGCTGATCAGAGCCAGCAGATGCTTGCGGTCGCGGCGCTTGCGGACCTGAGGAAACATCTTGAAGAAATTTTTGCGCAGCAGCACCAAGTATTCGGCCTGCTCCAACGCTTCGCTCGGACTCTGTGCTGTGATGCCCAGCGCATCCGTGTCGAAAAACACCACCACGCCGATTTGATGGCGCACAAAGGCGGAGTGTCCGGACGAGAACACCGTGAGGACCAGAAAAGCCAGCACGGCCACTCCCAGCAGCATCGCCAAGCGCCCGTACCACTGGAAGCGACGCTCGGCGGCATAGCGACGGCGCAAGCGGCGGTTAGCAACTGGCTGTTGGCTTCTCTGCGCTTTGCTCCTCTGGAACCCTGGAACTTTGTCTCTTCTGCCGGAGTCAGTCATACTTCTCCCGGTAGCGTTTGACAACCTGCACGGCGATGACATTCAGCATCAAAGTCACGCAAAAGAGCATCAGGCCCAGCGCAAAGGCCGAAAGTGTTTTGGGGTCATCGAATTCCTGATCGCCAATCAGGCTGACCACCATCTGCACCGTCACCGTGGTGACGTTCTCCAGCGGGTTGAGCGTGAGCTTGGCGTTGAGTCCTGCCGCCATCACCACGATCATGGTCTCCCCAATCGCACGGGAGATTGCCAGCAGAAACGCCCCGACGATTCCTGGTAATGCAGCGGGAAGCACCACCTGTTTGATGGTCTCGGATTGTGTCGCCCCCAGCGCCAATGAACCATCCCGGAGGGTCTGCGGGACCGCGTTGATCACATCATCGGAAAGCGAGGAGACAAAGGGAATGATCATCACGCCCATCACCAATCCCGCTGCAAGCGCACTTTGTGCGGAAGTCTCAAATCCTAGCTTGATCCCAAACTCCCGTACCCACGGTGCCACGGTCAAGGCAGCGAAAAATCCGTAAACGACCGTGGGGATGCCCGCCAGAATTTCAAGTGCAGGCTTGACCACCGTCCGCACTCGACGATCTGCATATTCTGCAAAGTAGATCGCCGAAAATAGTCCAATCGGCCCCGCCACACAGAGGGCGACAAAGGAAATCAATAGTGTCCCCCCAAACACAGGAAGCGCACCAAACGCCCCAGCACTGGCAGCCTGATCCTCCCGGATGGCGATTTGCGGATACCATTTGAGTCCGAAGATGAAATCTTGGAGCGGAACCAGCTCGAAGAAGCGCAGACTCTCAAAAACGAGCGAGACGACGATTCCCACCGTCGTGAGGACTGCAATCAGGGAACTGAGGATGAGGAAGACATTGAAGGCCCGTTCCACCGACTGCCGTGCCCGGAACTCGCGGCGAATCCGTTGCCAACCAAAGGCAAGCCCCCCAAGCGCAACCAACACGAACACCGCCACCTGAATCCACTGGCTACGCTGCGCATAGTGCTGGTATGCTTTGGCTGCTGCCAAAACTTCGGGATCGCTCGACTGAAATCCAGAAATCCCGCTCGCGGTGTTGCGCACCTCGGCGTAGAGCATTCCGAGGCGACCCGGAGACATTTCCTGAATACGCTCACCAAAGGAGTCCAGCACCAAAGCTTTCAGCACCAAAGGTTCGCCCAGCCACCAAAGCAGCAGTAGCAACACAAGCGGCACACCGCACCAAATTGCGACATAACCCCCATAGTGGCTCGGCAGTGAGTGCAAGCGTCCCTGCGTCAGGGCAATGCTGCGGGCTTTGCTCTGCCCAAGGCTGTACGCTGAGAACAATGTCAACAGCAGGGCGGTCAGCAGGAAAATGGTCATTGCGACATCAATCCGAAACTCGAAATTCACTCACAGGGTGGTGAGATTCTTTATCCGCTTGCGGATTTCCGCAAGCTGCTTCGGTTCCAGCGGCACCAGACCAATGTCGCTCAAGTAGCCATACTCCCAAACCGCAGACTCGCTGACAAACTCGTTGAGGTAGTCCTGCATTCCGGGAATCGCCCCGATATGCGCCTTCTTCGCATAGAAGAAGAGGGGTCGGGAGACTGGGTATTCGTGGGTCTGGATGGTGTCAAGAGCAATCGCCACACCCTCGATGGTGGAACCCTGAATCCTGTCGCCGTTCATGTCGAGGAAGCTGAAGCCGAAGATGCCGAACGCTGCTGGATCAGCGGAAAGTCGCCTGACGATCAGAGTGTCGTTCTCCCCGGCTTCCTCGACGGCTCCATCTTCCCGGAAGATCGCACACTTCTTGCGGAGAGTCTCGTATTCTCCGGCCACCTTGCACCCCCCTTTCATGACCAGATCATTCCAAGCATCGCGGGTTCCGGAGGTTGGCGGCGGCGCAAGAATTTTGATTGCAACGTCTGGAAAAGACGCATCAATTTCATTCCAGCGACTGGGCTTCGGACCATACTCTGCCATCGCCATCCAAAGTTGGGCGAGCGTGAAGTTCGCTTGCCCAGATTTCACACTGTTCGCAAAGGCAATACCATCGTTGCCAATGATGATCTCAATAATTCCGGAGACGCCATTTTGCTGGCAGAGCTTGAGCTCGGATTTCTTGATCGCCCGCGAGGCGTTGGTGAAATCCGGATGACCCACTCCCACTCCAGCGCAGAAGAGTTTCATGCCCCCGCCTGTGCCCGTGCTTTCCACCACAGGGGTTTTGTACTTGCCCCGACTGCCGAGTTTCTCGGCGACAACCGTGGCAAACGGAAAGACCGTCGAGGAGCCAACAATCCGGATGGAGTCACGCGCCTGCACGACGCTGCTGAGCGTTGCCAGGCCGACCACTGTGGAAGCCAATGCCGAGACGAATTTCCTGAACATGGTTCTTCCTGCAAAGGATGGTTTCGTGGTGTCCTTGTTGATACCCTACCACATTGCCTCCCTTGAGTTAAGACGCAACTGCCTGAATGTGAGGGGGGTAGAGGATCGTCAATTCTCCTTGTCGTTTTCACAGGTGCTGGACTTGTTCGACGCCCAAGTACGAATCCGGCAGGATGGGCTTCCGGGTTGCGAGCCACTGTACCCCGCTCCATCCGGGAGTCAACCTTACCCTCAACGAATCTGAGCTTGAAGACTTAGGTCGGTAGTGGACAATGCTTTGGGGGCAGTCCCTCACCACCAGAGTTCACAGAACAAAGGAACCCCATGAACCCAGCAACCCAAACTGAAGTGGAAGCCGCCGCCTTCCGGAGGCTTTTGGAGCATCTCGACTCGCGCAAGGATGTCCAGAACCTGGACCTCATGAACCTCGCAGGTTTTTGCCGCAACTGCCTCGCCAAGTGGTATTCGGCAGCAGCGGAAGAACGCGGGGACTCCGTGGATTACGAAAGCGCCCGCGAGCGCGTGTACGGCATGAGCTATGCCGAATGGAAGGAAAAGCATCAGGTTTAACGATGACTGACCTGCCCATTCAAGACTGGCTGGAGGGCATTCGCAGCCTCATCGTCGAGGACACGCCGATCCCACCGGCAATCCCATCACCCGGCTCAAGGACTCCATCGCCCCCGCTGTGAGCGGCTTGGACATTGGTGAGTTCGCCAAAGGTCTCCGGAACGGCGATCCTTCCATTGTGGTGCGGGACCACTATGGTGCCTTTTCTAGGCAATCAACCCTTGGCCCCATCCAGCAGCAAGCCGGGCATGATGTGCGCTGATTTAAGTTTTTTTTTGGAAAACTGGGAACTATCGGATGCTGGTGATCTTGTGAACGCAGCGCTCAATCAATGAAGTAGCGGAAGGTCACGGGCTGTTGCTGCCGCTCCACCTTGAGGACAATTTCGCGCTCCGATTGCAGGGTTTCCATGAGCTTGAGCGCTTTGGTGATGGAGTCAATCACAAAGCCGTTGACCTCCAGAATGATGTCGTCTTTCTGCAAGCCCAGCTTTTCATAGAGACTGCCGCGTTTGATGAACTTGAACTTGAAGCGCGGAGGTTTCGACTCGGTGGCCACCACCCGTGCGTCCATCAGGATTTTGTCGAAACTCCCCAACTGCTCATCCACCCAGGCACGGGTGTAGTTGAAGGTCGTCTGCCCACTTTGGGGCAAGGCAGGTTCCGTGACCGCCCTCTGCTGTTTGGTGCTTTTACCTGCTGAAGCGGTTTGTGATTTGGATGATCCTGCCGTTTGAATCAGTGCCTTTTGCTTGGGTCCAGATGAGATTTTCTCTGCAATCGCCGCATACGTTGGGTCATTCTCCATCAGCACACGTTCCTTGCGACCTTGGTGTTCGATCAACACCTCACGATCCTGAATTTTGACGACTCGAATGCGGCCCGTCTTGCAATCCTCGTCCGGTCGGTAGTTTTCGGGATCAATGCACTCTCCCACTTGATACACCGCATACTGCTCCAACTTACCCTTGCGGCTGATGAAGGCAAACGAGTTGTTCGGACCGTAGATCATGGTGCCGGACACCGCCAAGTCCAACTGCGTGGGTGGTGCCGCTTCCACGATCGGCTGAGTGTCCTCTGTTGCTTGTTCGGGCTGCGCCGGAGCAGGTTGGGGGGGCGGTTTGGGTGGTTCCTTTTTCTGGGCGTGAAAGACGTTGGAATCCAGAGTTGTGGTGAACTCACCGTAAGGACGTTGCTGGTCCTGCGGGACCACTGCGGTGGGCCGGGATTGCTGAACTTGCGGCGGAAGTGGAAGGTCTAAGACCGCTTGCTGAATACGCTGGCTACCAACCATCCCGATATTGTACGAAACCAGCACCCCCAAGGAGAGGTTGGTCAGAGAAAACCCTAACCCGGCAGAAAGTTTCATCGGAGGGTTTGCTGAAAAAAATCAGCGGGTTGGTGCATCGTCATGCTCCCGGAGATAATCCATCGCGAAACGTGCGCCCAACTCATAGCCTCGCACGCCCAAACCCACCAGACAACCCACCGCCACATCTGAAAAATACGAATGATGCCGGAAGGGTTCGCGTTGGTGGACATTGGTCAGATGAATCTCCAGAAAAGGCAAAGCGACGCCCTTGATCGCGTCCCGGAGGGCAACGCTCGTGTGCGTGAATGCTGCCGGATTGATGAGCAGGAATCCCGCATCACGGTTGGCGTGAATCCAGTCAAGCAGTGCTCCTTCCGTGTTGGACTGAAAGCACCGCACCGCAAAGCCCTCGGGTTCAACGAGGTTCCGGACGCGCTCCTCAATGGACTCCAGCGTGTCTGCACCATAGATTCCGGGTTCACGGGTGCCCAGCAGGTTGAGGTTCGGGCCGTTCAGCAGCAGAATGGTTTGGTTCATCAGGAAATGCGGTGGGTGGCAAGTTTTGGTTTTGCAAAGAATCGTAATGAAATGAAGAGCAGGCTATAAGTTTGATTAAATAAAATTACATAATATTCTCCATCAACAAACCTACGACGACTTGCCTAGTGAAGACTGAAAAGTTCAACCCACAAAAACAGGGCCGTTGGGCCGTATGCGAAGCCCCGGAGTCAGCCGCTTCCAAGGTAGGTTGATCGGATCAGCGACCATTGGTCCCGGTGATTCGGCAACAAGAATGCTGTGGGCGATGGCGGTGAAATCGGCTCGGAAGTGTACGGAACTTTTGTTCACCAGAATCTTCATCTGCTCGGGTTCCACTCCGGCGACGCGATAGAGTTCGCGGTCGAGCATTTGCACCTTACTGGAGCCAACGACCACCTGGACACCACCGATCCGCAGACATGCGGTGGGGCCGAGACTGATCTTTGCTCCCCGCATCATCGGCCCCTTGACCGTCAAGTTGCCTTCGCTGAGATGTTCGATGGTGAACGTAGCTTCAAAAGGCTGATCATCCAACGCGGGTTCTCCACCCAGACCAAGAGTGATCGTTTTTCCAATTCCGGTTTTATGGGCTGCTTTCGCCGCTTCAGGGTCAAACAACACTCCAAGGGCTGCGTCCTGCGCCTGCTTTGCCACCAAGGCCCGCAGCATTCCGGTGGTGTTCGAGTTGCCTCCGGCTCCCGGATTGTCCTGCGTGTCGGCAATCACCACCGGACGACTCGCTCCCTGCGACTGGCGCATGGCTTCCTCCACCGCCTGATCAGGTTTGTAGAGATCAATCCACCAGTCCGCTTCTCGTTCGTTGATGTGCTTTGTCAGCGAGTCCACGGCGCCCTCGACCTCCGCTTGCTTGCTGCCATACCCCCAAACCACCCCGCCGCATCCCGGGAAATCTGCTGCCGGAAACCCCGGAGTGAACGACAAGCTCGTGACCGCGCCTTGCTCCAGCGATTCCAAATGCTCATACGTTCCCTTGGCAGGGTTCATCTCGGTGCATTGCCCGTGCAACGGCACCAGAAAGGGAATCCGTCTCCACGCCAAGCAGAGGCGATTGCCACCCGCCATGAAGCGTTTCAGTAAAAACGCAGCACGCTCCCCGGTTTCGGCCATGTCCACATGAGGATAGGTGCGGTAGGCAACCAGAGCATCGGCCTGCTGAAGCATCAGTTCAGTCACATTCGCATGGAGGTCCAAGCTGCCAACCACCGGAACCTTGGGCCCCACCACCTGACGAACCCGCCGCAACAATTCGCCCTCACCATCGTCAACATGTTCTGCGACCATCGCCCCGTGAATGTCGAGATACACCGCATCCGGGCGCAGCTCGGACGCAGCCTCGACGATCTTTCCGGTAATGCGCTCAAAGGCGTCCTCCGTGACCTGTGCTGAGGGACATGCCGCTGTCCACACCACCGGCATGATCTGGTGCGGCCCCCCGCGCATTGCTTCCAGAAATCCACCCACCGGAATGTTGATGCCCCGGAAGTCCAAAATGTCGCTGCCGTGCGTCATGCCCGGCATGCCCCCGCCTTGAACAAAGGAGCCCCAATCCGCCTTGGATGGGGCAAAGGTATTGGTCTCGTGCTGAAAACCGGCGATCAGTATTTTCATGGTGCTGGGAATGAAGAGTGTTTGGAGTGGGATGCAGAACCCTTGGCCTGCGATGTGGGGTTATGAGGGCGAGAAAAGCAGATGTCCACTCAAATTTTCTTGCCTCACTGTAAGAAACTCAATGGCTTAGGTCAAGTGGATTCGAGTGGTGTTTTGTGGTGCGAGGTCAGGTTTGTCCCATGTCTGAAGTTGCCGGATGCCATCATCGCTGCCTCGGCCATCACGGAGAACACGGTGCTGCTCACCAACGACCGGTTGCATGGAGTCGAGGGCTTGGAATGTCTGGAGCTGGCGGTGATGAGTGCCCTCGGCGGGTGAGACCCCATCTGGCGGTCAGACCGTCAGCATGAATTTCCCCGCAACTCAGATCGGCGGAATCATCCCCCGCGCAGTTCCAGATCGGCGTTGCTCTTTCACGCCGTTGGACAGAGCTACCGCGATCGCTCGCACTTCGATTCGCAAGTCGTGCTGGAAGAAGGTTCGTCCCGGCCCCACGCCCTCAAATCCGGGTGGCTCAACCGCACCCTTCAGACCACAGGCGGCGAAGGGCTTTCGGTGAGTAGCGAAGCCCTCCTCATCCTGCAAGGCGCAGGACGCCACTTCAACTGGCAACCGGAACCAAAGTTTGCAGCCAAGCCTTCTTTCCAGTCGCAGGTTTTGGAAATGCTGGAAGGCGACCCTGCGCTGGCGACCGCCCTTGCCGAGGGGTTGCGCGTCCGAGAAATGGCGCAGGTCAATTCGATGTCTGCCAAAGGCAACACCATCCAGCAAACCCTCAAGGGCATGGCCAAGCTGTTGCGGGTTCCGGAAGGCCCGGAGATCGC
This sequence comes from uncultured Pseudomonadota bacterium, assembly GCA_913020725.1. Taxonomy (GTDB): domain Bacteria; phylum SAR324; class SAR324; order SAR324; family NAC60-12; genus UBA8110. The sequence goes on along the minus strand of CAJWCD010000077.1, from coordinate 6,096 downwards.
AGCCCTTGACCTCGGCGGCTGGGACACGCATTCCCGGCAGGGGCGCGAATCCGGACGGTTCGCCCGTGTCTTTTCGGAACTGTCGCGGGGAGTAGCGACCTTGCGCACGGAACTTGGCTCCACATGGCAGGACACCGTGGTCGCCTGCGTGACCGAGTTTGGGCGAACCGTGCGGCCCAACGGCTCCGGCGGCACCGACCACGGCACAGCCTCCGCCGCCTTCCTCTTCGGAGGCGGAATTCGAGGGGGGCGGGTCATCGCCGATTGGCCCGGACTCGCCGACCACGATCTTTACGAAGGCCGAGACTTACGCCCGACACTGGACGTCGTCGCCGTGCTCAAAGGCGTACTGCATGAACACCTGCACCTCACGGAACCCCAACTTGCCGAAGTCTTTCCGGCACACCGCGCCCTAGCTCCCCAATTGGAAATCCTCAGTTAGAGATGTTCCCACTTTGCTGGTTTGAAAAGTTATGTTGTTGGCCAGCTTGCCTCTCTTCTCCAGACGGGAGTTGCACTTGTGAGTTGCATCCGGGCAAGAACACGTTGGCGGAGCGAAGTTGAAACCAACCGGGGTGCGGCTCAACGCCCGTACTGCTCTTCCTTGAGGACAATGGTGGAGGCCTGCTCCGGATTGGCCCCGCGAAAGTCCTGATAGAAAGCGCGGATGGTGTCCATGTCTTTTTTGGCATCTCCGGAAGGCAGAAACGAAAGCCCAGTCCCCGCCCGTTTCTTGGCATAATCGGCATAGCCCAGCAGGAGTGGAACCTGTGCTTTGCAGGCAATGTGGTAAAAGCCTGATTTCCAGCGATCGGTTTTGCGGCGTGTGTTTTCTGGAGCCAGGGCAATGATCAAATGCTCATGCTTGGAAAAAAGCTCGGCAATCTGATTCACCACACCATGAGAACTGCGTCGATCCACGGAAATGCCTCCTAACCAACGCAGGAACCTGCCAAAGGGTTGCTTGAACATGGTGTGCTTCGCGAGCCAAGACACTCGAATGCGCAGCATGAACATGACAGCCAGCAGGTAGACGAAATCCCAGTTGCTGGTATGCGGGGCGCAGATCAGGATGAACTTGCCTTGAGGAGGCAACTCCCCCTCAAACTCCCAGCCCTGTAGTTTCAGCCACGATTTTCCAAGTAGATACTTGAACTGTCCGGAGCGCTTATCTTCCTTCGTCATCCCTTTCCTTCAAAGCACACTCAAGATCGCTTTCCAAAGTGCCTCAAACTGCACCACCGGATTGGCCGCCACGTTGCGCAGCCACGCCTCGTCATGCAAGCGGGTCATTGAGATCGAACCCTTTGGCAAGCGTTCAAAGACCTCGGTGGTCGCTTCTGGAGTGGCGAGTTTCCACAAGACCACTCCGGTGGTTGCAGGGCCGAACACCTCGATTTTCGGATGAGCGGAAAGGCGATCGTGCAGAAGTTGCGCGACCGTCATTGCACGATCGATACGCTCCGCGAGTCCGGTTCGACCCCAAGCAAGCAGGGTGGCCAGCAACGGAACAGCAACCGCCCCGTGCGAGCCGAGCAAGCCGATGTTGGGCACGGCCAGATAGGCGCCCCCAAAGCTGATGGCGGGGTCGGCCTCGGCGGTGTTCCGGAAGAAAATGAGTGCGGATTCCTTGGGCTGGAAAAACCACTTGTGCGCGGAAACAGAAATGGAGTCGGCATTTTCGATGCCCTGCAAAACAGCCGCGTGTTGGTCCGAAAGCCGCAATGGCCCGGCCCAAGCGGCGTCCACGTGCGTCCAAGCGGCACGTCCGGCAAACTCAAGTGGATCAATCACCCCGGCACTGGTCGTTCCGGCAGTGAGGACGAGGCAGGCGTCTGCTAAATCCGGAGGCAGGGTTTCCGGTGTCAAACGATCCTGTTCGTCGGTTGGGAGTGCCATGTACTCCAATCCCAGCAGGTGCGCGGCTTTGGCGATGGAGAGGTGCGAGTTTGCGGATGCGATCACCCGCCGGACTCCCCGGATTTCTCGCGCGGCCCAAATTGCAGTCAGGTTGGCAACCGTTGACCCCGGAGTCATGTGCCCGCCGTCCATGCCAAAATATGGAGCGAGCCAGTTCACCACGCGGGCCTCCACATCTCGTGCGACCGGAGCAATGTCCGGGTGCAGCAGGTTTTGATTGAGTGCAGCATTCCAGAGGGTGGTTGCCCAAGCAATCCACGGAGTGGGAGGGTCCATGTGCGCGAGAGCGTCCGGAGCGTTGAGCCTCCTAGCGCCACCCAGAATGAGGGGGGCGAGCAAGTCGAGCGTTGCAGTTTCGCCCAGTCCAGATTCTGGCAACCCGGAGGAGAGGGAGTCCACTGCTGCTGCGCTGGCAGGTGGTGTGGACAGAAGCAGTTTCAAAGCTTGCTGCAAGCCTGCGGGATCGGCGAAAAAAGCGGAGTCGCTGTCAGGGTTTGGTGGTGTAGGCATGGTCAAGACTTGAGCAGGGTCGTGTGAACAACCCTACTCAATTCAGGTGAGGGAGTCAACAAAACAGCTAAGGGCGAGGGCCACGGGCGCGGCCCTCGCGTTGAGATCAGGCTCAGGAGTCTTCGGAATGTTTGGAGTGTTCCGAATGCTTGGAGTGTTCTCCACCTTTGCAGCCCTGTCCAGCATTCCCCATGCGGGCTTGCATGCGGTTAGCCTCACCCTGCGTGATGCGCTTGGACTCCACGGCCTTGGAGATCATTGTGGTCATGCGGGCTTGTAGTAACGGCTGCACCTGCTCATGCTTCAAACCATACTCTTCCATCACGGCTCGCAGCGAGCGGGTCTCCAGTTGACTCCGGATTTCACCAACAGGTTTTCCGCTCAATTCAGCAAGCACTTCGGCGTGGTTGGTGCGCATGTCCTCCTGAAACAACTTCTGCATTTCATGCATTCCGAGTTTTTGCATCCCGTTCATTCGCATTCCATGCTTCTTCATGCGGTGCTTGCTTCGGTGTTCTCCCTTGTGTTCTCCCCGATGCTCTTCCATGCGGCTGCACGACTCCTTGCCCCCGCGATGCTCGCGCCGGGAGTGTTCTTTCGATCCAGCCCAGACAAGCGAACCGGCAAGAAAGCCAGTGGCCAGCAAGCCCAGCGTGATTTTTTTGGTCATCGTGTTCATGAGACCTCGTTGGTTTGAGGATTGATCAAATGCAGCGGTTGAGGTCACTGCTCACCTTGACCACTATTGTAACGAAGAAATGTGGGGGAAATGTGGAGAGAATGTGGGAAGTTCAAGGACGAGGTTGTGGTGATTCTGGAAGCTGAAAGCGGTAGCCGACTCCATAAACCGAACCGATGGCGTCGTCGAGGAGGCCGCTGCCACTGCTCTCGCGACTCTGGAATTGCTCCACCCGGTAGAAGCGATCAAAGAGGTGTGGCAAAGCCGCAGCCGGAATGCCCGGACCGGTGTCCTCCACCGAGAGTAACACTCCGTCCTGCTGCGCTTCCACTCGCACCTGAACGGTTCCGGGTGCTTCCACATAGTACACGGCGTTTTCCAGCAAATTGTCCAGCACCTGTTGAAGACGGTTGGGGTCGGCGAAAACGGTTGGCAAGCCTTCCGGAATCTGCTCTCTGATTGCCAGACCGCTCTCCTCAAAACGTTCCCGGAAACGCCGTGTCGTTTCGTGCAGCAACTCGCCAAGACCAACGGATACGCGGTTTAATTGTAACTATTCATGTACTCAACTAATTGATATTACATGTTATTTTTTTAACGACTTGGTGATCCCTGAATTTTTACAAACGTAATCCATTGAAATCATTGATTTTTAAATTTTAGAATCAAATATTCAAATTTTTTCAGTTTTCAAAATTAATCCAATAAAATCAGTATTATACTCAAAAAGTGGGGTACCTGAATAGTTACGTCAAATCAAATGAAAAACTGGTTTTATTTTTAATCAATTATTTCAGAAAATTGTATTATGCGTAACATCAGTGATTAAATGAAATGGTATGCTCGGAGGTGATGTCTCAACCTACCAAAGGAGACCATTGCATTTAATCATAAGCCACTACCAAATACTAAAACAAACTGTCTGTAGTAGTATATGGGCAATATCTAGTTATTTTAAGATATTTTTTGAGATAAGCATTGGATTTATTGGAATTTATTCTGTCAAGTGCTTCCAGGGCGTATCCATATACATATCGATTTGGATCACAAAGTGATTTTGCTAATGAATTTGTAGCAGAGTTTGATTTTTCACCATTTCGCGCCAAAGCTAGTGCAGCATTAAATCTAACCTCGTCATCTTCGTCTTGGAGTAGTTGCTCTATAACGAAAATTTCTTGTTCTCTACATTTTTTTAATCCAAGAGCTTCTACTGCATTCAATCTTATGGCTGGGTCTTCTTGAATACAACCGGATCTAAGCGTATCTAGAACTTTATAAGAATTTGAAGAGATTTCTCCAAGGATAAAACAGACATACTTTTTTAATCGATTCTCACCTTTTTTATATGCAATGACAAGTTCATCTATGCAATCCACACTAGAACCAACTAACCCATGTGCTGCATTTCGACATATCATCTCTAATTCACTTTTTTGTCCTTCATCAATAAAGCATCTTGGATCATCAATATTCTCTCCATCGTTTGAATGCATTAAATCAACGAGTTTCTTGATACCAACCTTACCTTGAACTGCTAAAGAATAAGCTGCAGAAAGGCTAACATATTCATTATCATGTTTAACTAGCTTTTCAATTGAATTTATAGCTTTTTCTGTTAAATCATTCTTGCAGTATAAGTCATTCAATGCGTTTACAATAATATTGCTATCAGTAGAATTCAGATCTTGTATTAATTGCGCCTCTGGATTTTTTAAATTCTCATCAAACATTTTTGATTTAAGTTGACCTCCCGACAACCATTCTAACTGACTTTTCCAGATAGGATGATAGTTTATAGAATTTAATTCGAACTCATTAATTGATTTTTGTGAATCATTATTCCAAGTAATTCCTATAGGTTGTTGCATTCGTATGAATTCGAATTTAACCATGTATCTTTTTAATTCTGTAAAATTTTTCATCTTTCTATGCCAGATGTCATAATGAATCATCATGCATACTCCAGTTTTACCATCAACATTTGTTCCTGAGATGTCTTTATCAGCAAGTCTTTGTGCTATGTATTGTGATCCTGGAATAATTCCTGTAGGGCCAATTTTTTCGTAGGTATCTTGAGGAAAGTACATAATCATTACCCACCAAGGGTGATGATTATGTACTTTTCTCTTATAACCCCAATAACTGTCATGGTGCCATACCTGTGCATCACTTCCTGGAGGGTTATCATGTAACACCCTGTGTGGATGCATCATGTAGTTTTCTCCCAGGACACTAACAAGAGCACCTTTAATTATGGGATCATCAAAAACTAAATTAAGTTCAGGAACTACTGGTAGAAGGTTATTTCCAGGATTAAAATCATTATCTTTGCCTATAATATTTTTAAATTTTTTGAAAAGAGACTCATGATAATCCAAAGGAAGTTGTGTATCTAATTGAAGGTATCCATTAGCTAAAAAATGATTTATTTGAAGGTCATTTAATAGTACATGATTTTTTTCTTCATTATCTCTTAAGTCATATCTTGTTCCTTCCATTGAAGATACACCTTCATTGAAGTTAAAACTTCTCTCATATTTCCATTTAGGAATTTGTTGTTCCATTGTCAAAATCCTTGATTAGTTAGTAATAAAAATTTTAGCCAGGTGTGTATACTCGATTAGCTTCTGGGTCGTCTGTAGAAAAAGGTAAGGCAAGAACTTCATCCCAAAACTCGGAAGGAATTTGTGTTTGTGCCCAGACTAAGTTTTTTTGAATACTTTCCGGACTTGAAACGCCACATAATGTTGTAGAAATTCTTGAGTCACGAAGTGAAAATTGTAATGCAGCAGCGCCCATTTCAATTCCAAATTTTTCACAAATTTTTTCTATTTTTATAACTGGTGCAAGCGTTTCTTTTGTTGAGTCTTGATAGGTAATTTTACCCCCGTTTTTTGAACCTTTTGCAAGAATTCCCGATGCAAAGGGTGCTGCATTAATAATAGCAATTCCTTTTTTATGGGCATAATCATACATTTCGTTTGCCT
>CAJWCD010000076.1:0-17881 GCA_913020725.1 uncultured Pseudomonadota bacterium | reverse complement strand
TCATCAACCCGAACAACCCCACTGGGTCGGCGGTCACGCAGGAGCAAATTCAGGAGATCGCCCGGCGCTTTCCTGAACAGCCGGTTTTGGTGGATGAGGCGTATTACGAATTCACGGGCGAAACCTGTGCGGGCTTGATCCGGGAACTTCCGAACCTGATTGTCCTCCGCACCTTCTCGAAAGCCTTCGCTCTGCCGAGCCTGCGTGTGGGGTACGTTATCGCCGACCCGGAGTTCATCAAGGAGTTGCGGAAGATCCAAGGGCCGTTTGATGTCAACATGATGGCAGCTGTGGCGGCTGAGGCGGTTTTGGATGAGCGGGAGGAAATGCTGCGGCGGGTGCGGCATCTGATGGAGGAAGCGAAGCCCGCGCTTGAGGCGTATTTTCAGAAGCGCGGAGTGCGTTATTTCCCCAGCAAGGCGCACTTCCTGCTGGTCGCCCCCGACCGTATCCCGGAACTGGTGGAGCATCTCCATCGCAACGACATTCGGGTGCGCCCACAGGGAACACCGCTTGACCACACCTTCCGGATGAGTGTGCAACCTCTGTCGGAGATGCAGCGCTTCATGGGAGTGTTCGATGATTTTCTGGAGGGGCGGGTTTGAAACCCGCCCCTACGGGGAAAAACCTGCTGGTCGGCAAGAAATCTCAGGATCGAGAAGCAATTCTCCCGCCGCCGAGCGTTTGCGAATGTCCTGAATATCAGTGGATTAACTGGAAAGCAGAGCTGCCGCTGAGGATTGGTTCACGATTTGCTTTCCAAAACTTAGCGAGAATTTAGCACGGGGCGATCACTGGTCATGTATCCAAGGATGGATTTGTGTACCAAGGATGGTCCGAGCCCAATGGCCTTTGATCCCCCGTGCTTTTCTGCGAGCGCGTTTTTCAAAAACGCGCCCTCCCTCAATCTTCTGCAAACCGCAGACCACCTCATAAAGTTTTCTGGAAAATGGCTTCGGAGGCTGTATTCTGAGGCACTCCGTCCACGCCCCGTTCCTGACACAGGATTCGGACTGCTGTCCACGTTTCGGCGGGGAACAGGATGTCGTTTTCGCGGACAACCGCTCCAACTCCTGAAAATCCACTGTGGCGAATTCTGTCACTTTTAAGGTTTTTTCTGCGATCCTTATCTTGCTTGGTGTGTCATTTTGCTGTACATTTTTCGGGTTTGCTCCACTAAACCCATGCGCTCCGGAGGGCTATGTCTCAAACCGTTTCAGCACTATCCTCGCGTCTTTCGCTCCGTCTTGATGCGGACGCCAAGCGAAAAATTGAACGAGCGGCGACCTTTGCCCAACGCTCGGTCAGCAGCTTTGTGCTGGCCAGTGCCTTGGCCTCCGCTGAAAAAATCATCGGGGATCACGAAACCCTGACCCTGAGTGACCAAGACCGGGATCGACTGTTCGCGGCCTTGCTGGACCCGCCGCCGCCGAATCGGGCGCTACGGAGCGCGTTTGCTGACCACAGTAATGAAGTTGTTGCGCATGGGGATGCCTGAACCTCGGTATGTTGTAGAACCCCTCGGCAAGCATCATCAGAAATCGGGATTTTCCTGTGGTCAGGAAGCACTGGAGACGTACCTGCTTCGACAAGCCAGCCAGGACGTGAAACGACGTCTTGCTCAAGTCTTTGTGATGCGTCCGCTCAACAACCACCGAGTTGCAGGATTCTACACCCTCAGTGCGGCAGTGATTCAGGCGAGGTCTATGCCTACGGTTTTGGCGAAAAAACTTCCTCAGTATCCACTGCCCGCTGTCTTGTTGGGACGCTTGGCGGTGGATACGCAATTTCAGGGACAGGGACTTGGAAAGCTACTGCTCGTGGATGCCCTCAAACGCGCTTTGGCCGCAAGCCACTCCATTGCCATCCATGCAATGGTGGTGGACGCGAAGGATGCGCAGGCGAAGTCCTTTTATGAAAAATTCGGCTTCATTGCTTTCTCAGATCTCCCGCTCCGACTCTTCCTGCCCCTCAAGTCTGTTCAGCAGTTTGCAGAACCATAAATCGTTTCATTCACTTTGCCGAATGAAACACAACGGCCTCCCGTAGCCATTTCGCCAGTTCGATCCCGGAGGATTCCCAGTCGTCCTGATCATTGAGGGCGGAGCGGAGTTGGTCGAGCAGGGGGGCGTTCCGGGAAGCGGGAGGGGCTTGCAGGTGGTCGAGGGGTAGGAGTTCCGGGTGGGTTTTGGTGAAGGGACGGAGCAGGGTGAAAAATTCATCGAGCAGGTCGTGCGGGGTTTCGGATGCCAGGGGTTGCACCCACGCGAGGGCTTTTCCCGACAAGATCTCCAGCTCTTCGATGGACACTTGCGCATCCTGCGCCTTGCGGACAAGCAGGGTGGGTTCCTGGACTAGCATGTGAAGCTGGAAATCGAGCCAACCCTGCAAACCCTGTTGTTGCGGTTCCGGAGTGTGGCGCCAGTCCTCCAGTGCCTCGTGCAATCGTTGGTACTGCCGGAACAGTCCGTTTTCCTGTCGAAGTTGATCCTGAAACCAGAGTTGCAGCGAGTCCTCCAGTTCTGCGAATTTTTTATTTTGAGTGGCCTCCCAGACTTCCAGCAGCACCCGCTCCACTTCCAGCAGCAGCGTCCGGTAGGTCTGCCCGCTTTCGGAATGCAGCCAACCCAACTCGAAGGGGGGACAATGCAGCCGATCCAGCAACAGGATAGCGGTTTCCAGCAAGTCGCTGGTTTGCGACTGAAGCCAGCGTTCCGGGGAATTCTCAGCCATTGGTTCCGGTGGGAAGTGGCACCGCGGGAAGCGGCGCGGATTTTCCAGCAAACAGGTCTTCCAAGAGTCGCAGTTCTCCCAGAATTGCGTCAAAATCGGGAGGGACGTTGCGGACCTCCAGCGTGTTTTCCGGAATGTAGCGCAGGGCAGAATCCGGTTCGCTGAGCCAGTGGATCAGCGTTTCGTGGTTGAGCGCGTCTGGTTTGGCAATCTGGAGCCGTAGTTTTTCGCCCCGCAACTCGACCGTTTGCACACAGCGTTCCTGCGCCCAAATCCGAACCTGTGCGGACTTGAAGAGATTGAGCAAGGCTTCCGGAAGCGGCCCGAAGCGATCTTCCGTGCCGTTGCGGAGATCCCAAAGCGTGTCTTCCGCGTCCAGCGACGCGAGGGTTTTGTAGAGTGAGAGCCGCTTGTTGGTGTTGGGAATGTAGGCGTCCGGAACTTCTTGGACGATGGCATTGAAGATCACGCGCACTTCCAAATTCTCCTCCTGTCCGGCTTCCTGCCGTTGCAAACGCTTGACGGCACGGTCCACCATCTGCGTGTACAACTCCAGCCCCACGCTGGCGATTTGCCCGGACTGCTCGGAGCCGAGCAGGTTTCCGGCCCCCCGGATTTCCAGATCGCGGGACGCCAACTTGAACCCGACGCCGAGGTCGTTGAGGTCTTGCAAAACCTGTAGCCGATCCCGCGCCGTTTGGCTGATGATTTTTTCAGGCAAGACCATCAGGTAGGCGAAGGCCTGCACGTTGCTGCGGCCCACGCGCCCCCGGAGTTGGTAAAGCTGTGCGAGGCCAAAGCGGTCGGCGTTGTTGATGAGGATGGTGTTGGCGCGGGGGATGTCAAGTCCGGATTCGATGATGGTGGTGGAGAGCAGCAGATCGTAGCGGCCCTCGATGAAGTCGAGCATGAGCTGTTCGAGTTGATGCTCGCTCATCTGCCCATGTGCGACCGCGATGCGCACTTGTGGGAGGATGCGCTGGAGGTGGCGTCCGTATTCAAAGATCGTCTCCACGCGGTTGTGGACGACGAACACCTGCCCCTGCCGCCGCAGTTCTCGGCTCACGGCTTCCTGAATCACCGTGTCGTTGGTGTGGACGAGCCGAGTGCGGATGGCGATGCGGTCGGCGGGTGGGGTGTTGATGATGCTGAGGTCGCGCAGGCCCATCAGGGACATGTGCAGCGTGCGTGGAATCGGTGTCGCGGAAAGCGTGAGGACATCAACCTCGGCGCGGAACTGCTTGATGCGCTCCTTCTGCTTGACTCCGAAACGCTGCTCCTCGTCCACCACGAGCAGCCCCAAGTCGGCAAACTTCACGTCCTTGGAGAGCAGCCGATGGGTGCCGATCACGAGGTCCAGCTTACCCTCGGCGAGTCGTTTGAGGATGCCTCGTTGCTCGGCTGTGGTTCGGAAGCGGCTCAGGGATTCCACTGTGATCGCGGTTTCCTCAAAGCGTTGCCGGAAGGAGACATCATGCTGCTGAGCGAGGATGGTGGTGGGCACCAGCATGGCGACCTGCTTGCCGTCGCTCACTGCCTTGAACACCGCCCGCATGGCCACTTCGGTCTTGCCGAAGCCGACATCGCCGCACACCAGACGATCCATCGGCATGGTGGATTCCATGTCTCGTTTCACCTGCATGATGACCTCAAGCTGGTCCGGAGTTTCCTCGAAGGGAAAGCCCTGCTCAAACTCCTGCATCTCGTGGGAATCGCGCTCAAAGGCATGGCCGCGCCGCGCCTTGCGGGCCGCATAGATTTCGGCAAGTTCTTCTGCGATGTCCTCCACTGCCTTGGCCACGCGGCTGCGGGTTTTCTTCCACGCCTTCTCGCCGAGCTTGTTGAGCTTGGGACGGCCCCCGTCCGGATGCACATACTTTTGCACGAGGTGGAACTTGCTGACCGGAACGTACACCTTCTCCTCCCTCGCAAAGGTCAGCAGCATGAATTCGTTTTGGATGCCCGCCGCCTCGATTTTCTGCAAACCCCGGTAGCAGCCGATGCCGTAATCGAGATGCACGACGAAATCCCCCTCGTTGAGATCGTCGAGGCTGCCCGACCAACCCGGCATGGCCACGCGCTGCAAGCGGCGCTGGCGGGTCTTTTTCCCAAAAACCTCATCCTCGGTGACGAGTGCAAAACACACCTGATTTTCGGCATCCAGCAAGCGGAATCCGGAGGACACCTCCCCTACCACAATCGGCAGGATTCCAGTGGTTTGCGGATTCCAGCCCCACTGCTTTGCAAGCTTGTGGCTCCAGCCCGTCCCTGCACAAAACTCCGCCCACGGCAAAATCGAAGAAGGCAGCGGCGGACTGTCCGCCCCGGAAAAGTGATCCTGCAAAAGCCGGGATTCCACTTCGAGATCGAACAGCAATTCCCGAAAATGATCGGCCTGTGTCTGCGAACGTGCCGCCAGCACCACCGGAACCCGCTCCGCCTGCCACGTCCGCAGCCGCTCCATCGCGTTGCCGACCGCCGAAAGTGCCTTGGCCGCACGGAAGCCCTCGCGCAGGGAGCTGTTTCCCTGAAAACTGAAACTCTGCGAGCTGGCTCCGGCGAGTCGTTGGAAGCCTGCCCTGAGCGCAGCCAAAGGGTCTGGCGGAGCCTCCACCTCGTGGGCCGAGGTGACACCCACACAGGGCCACTCTTCCAGCAAGCTTTCCAAGTCCGCAGGGCCAAGGAACAGCAGATCCGGATCGAGCGTGAGGCGTCCCTGCGCCATGCTCATTTCGGCTTCGCGCAGCACCTCGTCCCGGAAGAAGGTGGCGTGTTGCTGAAGTTTTGCATCCTCTTGCAACACGACCCGCGTTTTTGGCGGTAGATAGTCGAACACGGTGTCGAGCTTGTGGTAGAGCGCGGCGAGGCTTTCCATCCCCGGAAAAGGCTGTCCGTTGCGGATGGTGTGCTGGGTGGACGAGAACTGGTTGTCCGGAAGTTGTTCTCGATACTGCTCCAGTTCGTCAAGCGCGTGGTCGCACTGCTCCGGACTCAACTGCACCTCCGAGGCCGGCAGCAGCCGCAGGCTCAGCAGGGTGGTTTGCTCGGAGATTTGCGAACGCAGGTCGAAGGGATGGATCGAGGAAATCCGTTGCAATCCGGAAGCATCTCGGCCCCGGAGTTCTAGGCGAAACGGGGTGGACTGGTTGCTGGGAAAGATATCCAGCCGTGTCCCTCGCAGGCAGAACTCGCCACGATCCTCCACTGTGTCCACCTCCACATAACCCAGCATCCGGAACTTGCGACGCAGTTTGTGTTCGGCAAGCGACGCTTCGGTTTTCAGGTCCAGCAGAGCGTTCTGGAATAATTCCTTGGGCAGCACCCGCTGCATCACCGCTTGTGGAGTCGTGACCACAAAGCGCACATTTTCGTGCAGAAGTGCATCGAGCGTTTGCATTCGCTGCCCCACGAGTTCCTTCTGCGGCGAGAAGAAATCGTAGGGCATCACGTCCCACGAGGGGAAGAAGTGCAGCCCGTCCTTCCCGCTGAAAAACGCGAGGTCGCCCAAACAGGATTCCGCCTGCTCAAAGCTTTCGCAGAGGATCAGCAGCGGTTGCTGACGCTGGACCTGAAGTTCAGACAACCACCATGCGGCACTCGATCCGGCCAGTCGGTGGACCTTCAGCGTGTGTGGGATCGTTTTGGAAACGTGAGCGTGAGGCACCGAAAATGCGGAGAAGGCGCGGTAACAGGATTGCTATTGAGTAGAACGCTTGCAGGATAACTCAAACCACAGGCGGTTCAAGCTGTTCCGGGTGGGAACTGCTTGCAGAAACGCTGGAATTGCGTTTTTCGGCAGGTGCGTCATGCTGAAACACAACAATTTTTAGGCAACCAAACCGGAGAAGACCATGCAAGAAGCCGTGATTGTGGAAGCGGTGCGGACCCCGATGGGCCGTTCCAAGGGTGGGATGTTCCGCAACGTGCGGGCTGAAACGCTTTCGGCGACGTTGATCAACGAACTGTTGCGGCGGCACCCGGAAGTGAACCCGGATGAGGTGGAGGACGTGATCTGGGGCTGCGTGAACCAGACCAAGGAGCAGGGTTTCAACGTCGCCCGCTTCACCTCGCTGCTGACGATGCTGCCACACACCGTGCCCGCGCAGACGGTGAATCGACTCTGCGCGTCGTCACTGACGGCAATCCAGCACGCAGCAATGGCGGTGATGGCCGGACAGGGCGAGCTTTTCATCTGTGGCGGTGTTGAGCACATGGGACACGTTCCGATGGACCATGGCGTTGATCTCAACCCTGCGTTCAGCAAGCACGTCGCCAAGGGTTCCGGGATGATGGGTCTGACCGCCGAAATGCTGGCAGTACAGCACAAGGTTTCGCGGCAAGAGCAGGATCAGTTCGCCCTGCGTTCCCACCAGCGGGCACATGCTGCAACGGCCTCCGGACGCTTTGCCAAGGAGATTGTGCCGGTCGAGGGGCACGACGCGGATGGCGTCCTCACACTCTGCCGCGACGACGAGGTGATCCGGCAGGACACCAACCTTGCAACCCTTGGCGAACTCCGCCCCGTTTTCAATCCCGTTTCCGGAACCGTCACTGCCGGGAATTCCTCCGCGATTTCCGATGGCGCGTCTGCTGTGTTGCTGATGTCCGCCCAAAAGGCCAAGGGCCTCGGCATCGAACCCTTGGCAAAAGTGCGGGCGATGGCCACCTCCGGAGTCGATCCCGCCATCATGGGCTACGGTCCCGTTCCGGCAGTCAACAAGGCGCTCAAACGTGCCGGACTGGAAGTCAGCGATGTTGACCTCGTCGAACTAAACGAAGCCTTTGCCGCACAATCTATTCCGGTGCTGCGCGACCTCAAGCTGATGGACTCCGTTGATGAGCGCGTCAACCTCAACGGCGGGGCTATCGCGCTGGGGCACCCCCTCGGTTGTTCCGGAGCGCGGATCGTCACGACGTTGCTCCACGAACTGCGAGAACGAGACAAGACCATTGGTGTGGCCACCATGTGCGTGGGCCTCGGACAGGGCGTGGCCACCGTGTTTGAACGGGGATGACCCTCAAGCACATGGCCAGCCGCACAATGAGACTCGCCTACGACCGGGATTCCGATGTACTCTACATCGCGTTTGGACTGCCCCAATCCGGGCTGGATGAGGAGGTGGAACCCGTTTTTTTTGCGACGGGATGAAGCCAACGGCAGCATTCTCGGCGCAACGGTCATGGATTTCGAGCGTCGTTTTTCCGGAAGTTTGGAAACGGTGCTTCCTATCACCTTCGAGGAAACTGCCGCTTGACAGGACTCCGGGCGTTCGATGGTCTCCCTCTGGAGTGTTGTTTCTCTGAAATTCTGGAAAAATCACTGAAAACCGAGGAAAACACACCGGAAAACGCTGTCTATTTGCAAAGTCACAACACTTTACAGGGTGAATTTTGCTGAGAACAGGCACCAGCACTCCAGAGACTGCCCTTGCATCTCGACAGGAGGTGGGTTAGCGTGGAGGCTCATGGTTTTCGATAGTTGCTGCCTTCACTACGCAATGGGGCGCGTGTTTCGTCTATTCCTCACTGGGGTCTTTTGATTGCCGGGATTCTGCTGCCCGGAGTTCCGTTCGCCATCGAGACTGCCCCACGCCTCTCGGACCGAGAGATCATCGAGTCCCTTGCCGAGATCAAGGCGGAGTTCAAAGTCATTCACGAGCGTTTCGAGGCCGTTGAGCAGCGCATGGACCAGCGCTTTGAGCGCATGGACCGCCGCATGGCTGAGGGCTTCTCCGAGCAGATGAATGTGACCCTCATGCTCTTCGGATCGCTGATCATGCTGATCGCCCTCTTCGCCTACAATCGCGTGGGACCGCCGCACGGCGGTCAAGCCCCTGGAGCAGAAACTCGATGCGGTCGAGGAAAAGATCACCAGGCTCGAACTGGCCTTGCAGCGCGACCTCGACCTCGCCAGCCCGGAAGGCCCAAGCTCACCCGCCTCATCCAAGTCCTCGCCGGACGCGACCAACCCCTCGCCGCCGACCCCAAGCACGCCGCGCTGCTCTGCTGCTGCTGGCTGCCATCGGTCTTCGGCTCTCGATTCCCGCTACGGATTGTGCGGATGAACACGGGTCGTTTTGTTCCGCATCCATAATCTGTCCCCTACTCCCCAACCTCCTGATCACTTGGCACACATTGTGATGCTTTTTGGGGCATTGACCTTCGTGGCCCCATGCGTTTCTCCTTCCTGACCCTGATCATCGGTCTCCTGTTCCTGCTTGCAGGGTGTTTTGAAAGCACTCCGGAGGCACCCAAAACTCCCAAAGCGAAACCAAAACTGCCCACGCCGGAAGTCGTTTCGGTGTCTCCCACGGACAACGGCACCACGATTTCGCTGCTGCCGAAAATCGAGGTGAGCTTCTCGCTGCCGATGGACTCCAAGCTTGGCAAGGAACTCCCCACAGATGGAAGCTGCACGGGCGTTGTTCAGCTCTCTCCGGATGGTTTCCAGACCTGCGCCCTGCTCATCCGCACCGGAAATTCCGACCAGCAGAAAAGCTTTCAATTCCTGCCGACGGAACCGTTGCGTCGCAAGGTTCGCTACCAGCTTCGCATCACTCCGGAAGCCAAGAGCAAAAAAGGCGCACCCTTGAAATCCGTCTACACGACCGAGGACCGTTTTCCGACAAAATGGACGATCTCAATTGGTGCGTCCGGAGATGACCTTGGCCTCGCCCTGCACACTGATGCGCAGGGGCGGCTGCTCGTCGCGGGCGCCTCCCGTTTTGAAAACGATGACAATGTTTCGGAGGATGGCTTCCTCGCACTCTACGACCGTGAAGGCGACCAGCAGTGGATTCAGCAACCGGGATTCGGCAAACTGCCCAACGCGCTTGCGCTTCAGCCCACGGATTCCGGATGGCGCGTGGGAGCCTTGCTTCCGGGAGCATCCGGAACCACGCTTGCGCTCACGAGTTTTGGCGAAGACGGTGTTGCTGGGCCACCTGTCGAGTTTAGCTGGCCCTCAGCCCCGCAAGGTTCCGCGCTGGTTCTCGATCCCGCAGGCAATCTGCTCTCGTCCGGCGACACGCGGCGACATTTGCGCGTCAATCACCGACGTTGGAAGCAGCGCTCTTCTGCCACGCTGGGTTCCGGGATTTTCGTGAAAGCCCTTGCCCTGCACAAACGTGCCACGCTCTACGCAGGGGGAATCGTGACCGGGCCGCTGGACGGCACTCCCTCAACCCACACACAGGACGGTTTTGTGATGAAACTCGACCCCTCTGGATTGAAACGCTGGAGCCGACGCTTGCCCACGGCCTTCAGCGATGCCGTCACCGCGCTTGCCGCAAACGCAGACGGAGTGGTGGTGGCAGGCGTGACTGGAGGCAAGCTGCGGGCGAACGGTTCCTCGCTTGCCGAAGTCCTGGAATCCGGACAGGGGGATGATGCCTTTGTCGTCCGTTTCGATGCTCAAGGCAACCCGCAGTGGCTCCAGCAATTGGGTACGGAAGCCGACGAACGGGTCCACGCCATCGCACTTTCCGACAACAACACCCTTGCCATTGGCGGCTCCACCCAGGGGGTTTTTCCGGAGCAGCAAACCGCCGCGCAGGGCGATGCCTTCGTCAGCTTGTTGCAGATGGACGGCACCCTTTTGTGGACTCGGCAGTTCGGCACGTCCGGAGCCGATGAAGTCCGGGCGTTGGCCTTTCTTCCCAACGGAAATCTTGTCGCCACCGGGAGCGTGGGCGGCAGTTTGGATGGACACACGCACCAAGGCGGCTTGGATGTGTTTGTCGTCCAGTTTGACGCGGAAGGGAAACGACTGTGAGCAAACTTCGTTGGCTGGGATCGCTCTTGCTCGTGTCTTTGGCAGGAACGGTGATTGCGCAAGAAACCGCCGTTGCGCCTGTGAAACAGCAACAGTTCCAGCAGGCCATCGCAGCGTTTCATCAGCAGTGGTCCGATTCTCAAAATCCGCTGGAGCAGTTCCTGATTCGCAAACAGCGCAAGGAGTATCTGGCGAAGTTGCTCCCGGATCGTCAGTTTCTGGAATGGGTCGGAGTGCTGACGTCGCTGCGGGCAACAGCGAATGGTAAGGCGTATCTGGAAATCACGGTTGCCGATCCCCAACGAGTTGATGCTCAGGTGCGGCCACGGGTGGGGACATGGAACAACGCCTATCTGGACTTGGATTACGGCACCCTCGTTTTTCCGGGAACCGAACTTTACGACTGGCTCGCCACCTTTCGGGTCGGCGAGTGGGTGCGCTTCACGGGACTGGCATTTCCGGATGACGAAGACCACCTCAAGGAAGCTAGCGCCGAGGCGGTTGATGCAATGGGCGCCCCGCTCTTCATCACCAAGTTTGAGTATCTGGAGCGCGTGGAAGGACCGACCTTGCCTGAATCGCAACCCCAACTCGCTGCCTCTGAAACTGTTGCTGACAACGCCTCCAAAGTTGAGGCCGATCCCGACAAAGCAGAAGGCAAAAAGCAGAAGGCAGACTTTGTAGGAGCAGGCCATGTCCGCGCATCGATGACCGACTACCAACCGACGACCGACGACCGACGACCGATGACCGATCCTCAACTCACCGTCCACTATTACACCAACCATCAACTCAGCACCTACGATTGGGAATACACGGACTACCTGAAGCGTTGGAACGAGCAGACGCGATTTTACTGGGCGCAGCACCCACCCACCGAGTACCTGTCCGGGGAACATCCGCAAGGTGGAGAGGTGTGGGTCACTGTGAAAGTCAATCGGGACGGACGGATTTTAGACACGCAGGCACAGGCCACGGGTGAACTGCCGGAGAGTGTGCAGGAAGTCGCGCTCCGGGCAGTGGACACCGTGTTGCTGCCGCCGTTGCCTTTTGGATTTCCGGATGAACAGTTGCGTGTGACCTTCCGTTTTCGCATGGCTCCACTGACGCATCTGCATGTTCCGCCGGACACTTCGGCAAGCAAAATCGGCATGAGCCCCAAAACGAAAAAACGGCTGGCGCGTCGCAAGGTGCTGCAGGGGGCGCGGGAACTTTGGCACGAAAAACTCCGCAAGGCGGTGGAGTCGAGTTTCCGCCCACTGCAACGTCACCGTCCGGATTCTGAATTGGTGCTGGAACTACGTTTTTCCAAGCAAGCGGAGTCGCCGACCCTGCGCTTGCTTTCGCGGCAAGGTTCGCCTGCATTCCTGCTCGGCGTGCTGGAAGGGCTTGCTCAAATCCGTTGGCCACCACTTCCAGAATTGCTGCTCAATTCCCAGCCGCTTCTCCACCTGCGCGTGGTGCCCTGAAGTGGAAAAGCCCGCTATTGCTTTGTCGTTTTTGTCCGGAACGCCTCCAACTCTGCGAGGTCCGCGTCAGCATTCGTGGAGTACGCCTTCAGAAACACGCGGATGCCGTTGAAGAGGTAGCGGTGGATTTCGGCCGGGCTCATCGCCAAGTCCGGAATGTGCAGGTAGAGGTCGCGGAGTGTGGAAAGCATCAGTGACCACAGGTCATTGGCCGCAAGCTCAAAATCCTCGACCTCCAGCTTGCCCTCGGCGGTGAGGGTTTGCAGGTAAGCGATGATTCCGGACAGGGCTTGCTGGGGACTGGAGCGGTGGTAGTTCCGTCTGATTTCTGGAAAACGCTCGGCCTCGCCGATCACGAGACGGGTGAGGGACAGCAGATCTGGGCGCAGCACAAAATCGGCGTAGTGGAAGCCGAAGTCCAGCAAAACCGTCACCATTGGCTTGCCGGCGGTCTTGGTGAAGGGCTGCAAAATCTGCTCTGTCAACCTCTCATTTTTCAAAAAGTGCGCTTGCGGGCATCGTCGTACACTCGGTTTTTGGCGTGTCGTCCCACAGCGATAACCTGAAGTCGGTAGCTTGGCCTTGTCGGTGTTTTGGAAATCTCTGAGACGATCAGGAACATGGGGACGTTGCTCGCTCTCACTCGGAGGGAACTTCTTTGACGGTAATGCGAGCAGACTGCCGGAGTTCGTTGAGGTAGGTTTGGATCGCCTCGTTCCGTTTTTGTTGGTACACGGAATTGGCAAGCGCGTCTGACTGCTCGGCGGAGAGCTTCGCGCAGTCTGGAGCGTTGGGGAACGCCTCCCTGGTGATGAAGAGGACGTGGAAGCCAAACTGGGATTGCACCAGTTCGCTGGGATGCGCCACCGGAAGGGTAAAGGCAGCTTGGTCAATCGCCGGGAGCAGTTGCCCCTGCTGGAATTTTCCGAGTGCCCCACCATTTTTTTTCGCCCCGGGGTCATCCGAAACCTCGCGGGCGATGGCGGAAAATTCCTTGCCTGCCGTAAGAGCAGCACGCACTTCTTGTGCCCGGTTTTGCGCCTCCACTTCGGAAGTCCGGAAGAGGATCTGTGACAAGCTGATCTGCCGCAACGATTGCCGATGCGTCCGGCAGGCGGACTGAATCTCGGTGCCGTCCACCCGAATCTTCGAGTCCACCTCGCGGGACAGCACTCGCTGCTTCTTGAGGTCTTTGACGATGCGTAGCTGTAGCTCGCTTTCCGGCATCACCGTGAGCAGTTGTGGATTGGATTCGGAAATGCGGTCCAATTGCGCATCCACTTCTTTGTCGGAAATCTCGATCTTCAGAACACGAGCGCGGTCGAGCAGCAGCAGTTCCTGAATCAGACTGTCCACGGTGGTGCGGTCGACTTCAGCAAACTGCCGGTCGCGCTCCGGCCCTTCCGGGATCGCTTGTTGAATCTGTTCCTTGAGCGAACGGACAATGTCTTCTGCCTCGCTCTGGGTCATCATCTGACTGTTGACAATCAGGAAAATGCGGTCAATTACTTGGGGGGCTGCTCCAGATTGGGCGGAGGAAAACAACAAAGCTCCGAGCAGCAGAAGCCAAAATCTAGCGGGCATGGTCGAGCGCAAGTGAGGTCATCGGTTGAGCAAAGGGTTGCAGTGCAGTGCTACGATCGGTCACAGGAATGCGTCGCAGGTACTCCAGCTTGGTGACAGTGACGCGTTTGTGGAGCTTGCCGTCAAGGAGGTATTCCGTGACTTGCGGATACGCCTGTTTCCGGTAAATCTTGAATTTCGAAAAGCGTACCTCCAACTGCCAAACCGTGCCATCCGGCTGTTGAACTTCGCGGTGCAGCGAGTGAATCTGGAAGTTGACAGGCTGAATCAAGGCGTAAGCTCCGGATTCAGGATGGCCCACACGATAGAAGGCGTGACTGTCCTCAGTGAGTTGCAGGGTGACGTCAAATCCGGAAAGGCCGTACTCCCAGAGTGTTTGCTCACGGTTCTGAGAATTTCGGCCTAACAGTCGCAAGTACCACGGCGAAGTTTCGTGCCAGTCGAATCCGGGATGCAGGACCGTGTCGGCGTAGTTGTCCTTGTATTCAAGGTGAACGTGCAGCCGTCGCTGCTGGAATCCCAGGGACTCCACGATGATGGCCTCATCGGCTTTCCAGTGAATGCGCTGGCGGTAGCGGCGGGCGGGCCGCTCCACCGGACGAAACTTGCCCTTGGCGTCCGTGACCGTTTGCAGGGGATCGAACACTTGCACCTCGGTTTCAAGGTAAATGCGCCACCATTTGACATGCTGGTTCATTTGAAACTGGAGATCTTCCCACGCAAGCGGTGACGTTGCGGCATGACCGGAAGCGGCGACCAGCCCGGTTCCGCAGAAGATGAGAAGCCCCGACAGGCAGCGAGGGATCCGAAAAAGTGGCAAGCGGCTTTTCATTTGAGAGGGGCAATGCTAGATTCAGGATGTCAGTTTTTGTTGGAATTTGCAAGGAAGTGACCGACACAGGGTCTTTCAGAAGCGGATTGTCTAAGTTCTGAGTCGCTATGTATCCCAGCATTACAGTGACAATAATTCATGAAATGAACCAGAAGATGAGATCTGATTTTTTTAAAACTGAATGACAAGTAAAAGCGGATGTGTTGTTTTTAAATTTTTACGTTTTTTAATTAGGTGAACGTAGTGAGGAATTTAATTTTAGCGATGATTTTTTTGTTATTCAGCAGCAGCAGTGTTTTTGCAGAGACGTGGGATTTTGGAATCGGCCTTCCTTTTTATTCAGGAAGGATGGAAAATATTTTCCCGTTACAATTGGAAATGGGAGTTGCTAGTGTGAAAGGCTACGGCGTTAGTGCTAGTGTACAATCAACCAAGGTTCATACCGTTTCAGGGTTTACAGGAAAATTAAAACTAACAAGTTACGATTTCCATCTTTTTTACCGCATTGAAAAATATGTTCATCGGTGGGATGTTGGAGTGACCACCAATTTAAATGAATATTTTGGAAAGATTAACAAAACCAAATTCAGTAAAAATGTTACTTACATTGGACCCATGGTGCAGTATTCCACCACTATCAAAGGCTATGATCGTGATGAGGTGTATTACGGGATTCGTGTTTTTGCTTTGTCCACAAGTGAAATAAATACCAGTTCCTTTGATTTGGCAGACGATAGTACATTTCAATCTGAAAATAAAAATTATAAAAACTTTATCAAGGATAACAACCCGGCATTAACTATTGGGTTAAATTTCACAATAGGTTTTAGATTATGAAGAAACTATTTTTTGTTTTCATGTTGATTTCAATAGTTGGGTGTTCAAAACAAAAATTAACAATAATAGAAAAGAGTAAAGCGAAAGAACTTGTTATCGAAAAAAATTACAGTGTCATCTATTGTGAATGTGAGACAAATGAACTACTTAACAAAATCCTAGGAAAGCTAAGAGAGAAAGGGTTTCAAATTATTTCAATCAATTCGTTTGAAAACATGGGTGTCGTAAAAACAGAAAAAAATATAGTGCTTTATGGCTACACTAGAAAAGTGCAGGGTGACACAAAAAAATACACAACCACAAACCTTGTCAACAGAAATCAAAGGAGTGACTGTGGCAAGGGTTGTACAATCAGTAAGAGTTGGAATGAACTTATTGTTAAGACTGTAACCACGCCTAGCGTTTCACGAAACAATAGCGTCTTGATCTATAAAATAGATGATTCAACAGAATTGTTAATGGCCGTCACTTCCGGAAATAAGTACTCTTTGAGTTTATCAACCACAGAGGAGACAGGAGGCAAGCTCAATGTCATCTCAGAAACAAAAGCGTATGTTATCAAATAAGTTAATTATTTTGTTATATGCAGTGTTTGTTTCAATCGTTCTTCATGGTTGTGCAGATCGGCATTTCCTGCAGTTAGAAAGGAAAATCACCAATGATTTAAAATTTAACAAAGCTAAAACGGTTGTTGTTGATTTGGAACTCGATAAAATAGATTTCTCTGAAAGAAGGATCTCGTTACATTCGAACAGGGTTATCAAAAAAGGAATCTTGCCTCAAAACAAGAAAATTATAATTGATGCGTTAAGTGAATCATTATCCTTTGATGGAAAATCAGTATTCTCGTTGGAAGAGTATCAGCGAATTAAAAATGATTTAAGAAAAATCAGACCTGCCGCAGGTCACAAAGATCCAAAACTAGACGCGCTGATTCGCTTAAAAATATCCTACAGTATCCAAACGGGAAGGTATGAAAAAGAAAGAAAGTATAATTTTTATAGGAAGGAAACTCGCTGTCAATACTTAGACAATCCGCTTCTGGAAGACCCTGTGTCAGTCACTTCCTTGAAAATTCCAACAAAAACTGACATCCTGAATCTAGCATTGCCCCTCTCAAATGAAAAGCCGCTTGCCACTTTTTCGGATCCCTCGCTGCCTGTCGAGGCTTCTCATCTTCATTTAAAAAAACCACCAAAAAAATATAAACCTTGTCGAGCTACAGCAAACTCAACTTGGAATGAAATCAGATTGGATCAGAACGCATTAACGTTGATTGATCTTTGGTATTCTGGTGATTTCTACATAAATGAAAATGATCAATACACTCATCATAAAAGCCTCAATGGTTACCAACTAATGAGAACACCTTATCAGGATGAAAAAATTTTGAACCAAAGTATTGCAGCGGGACTAGGCCCGATCATTAGCAATAACATAGGGACAATGAACCTGACAGTTAGGCTGGAAATTGATGAAGGAAATCACAATGCTGCAATAGCATGGCTGAAGCAGGGTGAAATTGAAGTTGCTAGAAAAATTCTGGAAAAAAACGTTATTGAAAACATGTTTGAATCGTCAACGGATTATTATAATCTGGGATTAATTTATCATACCTATGGAGATTTTGAGATAGCAAAAGAATACTATACAAAAGCCATCAATGCAGGCGGCTACAAAAGAATGTATGTCGAAGCGCTTAAAAACATCAAGGTGTTGAATGAAAAAAATACGTTGTAGTGCTTGGTGCTTCGCAGTATCAATGTTGCTTTTTGGGTGTAGCCCTTTCTCTGCAAGAAAAAACTTTACAATCACCTACTTTACACCACCACTGAAAATTTTAACAAACAAACAAATTTTGGTGACTAATTTAGATAGAGATGGTTATCATTTGAAAAATATTTTAAC
Source organism: uncultured Pseudomonadota bacterium (assembly GCA_913020725.1). Classification (GTDB taxonomy): domain Bacteria; phylum SAR324; class SAR324; order SAR324; family NAC60-12; genus UBA8110. The sequence goes on along the minus strand of CAJWCD010000076.1, from coordinate 744 downwards.
TGAATTATTGATGAACAGCGATTATGATGTCATGCAAGATGTCAACAGCACAGGAAAACTCATTGCGCCATTTGGTGTTGGCCAGGTTGTCCCCACCAAGGATTTCACGGCAATCACAGTTTCGTTGAAACTGGAAAAACCAAACGAGTCATCAAGGCAAATTACTGAAAATGTCACTTTAACTCGCTGCAATTATCTGCGCAAGAAAAATCCATGTTCATCAAGAACTGGGAAAGTGAGAAGCTACCAAACAACCATAAGCACGAAAGGGCAAGCAAAGATCGTGATTAAAGATTCAGGAAAAGAGGTAATAACTATTGAATTCCCAATAAATGTAAAAACGACTGGAATCCTACCAAGCGGCACAAACATACACCTAACCCAAGCCATACAAAATATTTTAAGAAAGACGTTTGCTCCATACTTAAAGAGTGTTGTGCAAGAACAATCCACTTTTGAGATTGATAAAATGGCTGCTGATTTCATAGGCAGTAGGATTTTCGAGGCTGCAAAATTACGAATTCAAAGTCATGAAAGTGGAGTCAGGTACTACTTTACAATGGGATATATAGAAGAAAAAAGCGGTAACCTGTCCGGTGCAAATATGTATTACCACGAAGGTGAAATCAATACGAACGAAAAGAAATTATTTAAAAAATCAATTGAAAGAATAAATTTTTTATTGCAACAGTGAAACACTTTCAACTGGAAAAACTGCACCAAATCAGTGCAGAAATTTATAAA
>CAJWCD010000075.1:0-18776 GCA_913020725.1 uncultured Pseudomonadota bacterium | reverse complement strand
ATCGGGCCTCTTGGGATGAAGCGTGGAGGAGGTATGCGGCAGGAGTATTCCACAATTGGAGCAAGGATGCAAGAGGGCTTGCGGTTCCAAGGTTTGATCTCCAACCGTTTAGTCGGGGAGTGGACTTACATTCTTGGACTCGGCGCCGGGGGGTGCCGGGGGGTGGGGTGGGGTGCCGGGGCACGGGTCGGCAGGTCAGGAGCGGACGCTCGCCTTCCCAAACGTGCTGCACTCAATAGGGCGCGATCATGGCTTCTGCCCCGATCATTTGTCGGTACATTTCCTCTTATTCGGAAAGATTCCCTGCAATCACTGGTGTTGTGTGTCCTTGTCCCTCCGCCACATCCTCCTTTCACACCGGCGCGACCAGCTCCGGATCGTCGTAGTCGTCATTGCCGATCACCAGAGCGCGGTAGAGCCCCGCCAGATACGGCGTCGCAACCGGAGCGGAACTGACAAGCGTGGTGCGCTTGACTCCGCGCTCGGCGGCGCCGAGGGTCGGTGGGACGAGGAAAGTGGCGAGCAGCAGGACAAGCGGGAGCAGCCGAAACGTGCAGGAATGTCGGGTTCGTCGTCGCATGGAGCCTCCGTGGGTGGGAGCAGTTTACGATTCTCCGGAGTGTAGCGCGACAGGAGGGGCAGGGCAAGGGATTTTGGGATTGGCCACGGATTTTCACGAAGGGTCGCGGATAACCCTGAAATTTTTGCTCATGTGTGTTTTGCGATGGATTGATGATACAATGGGCTTTGTTCACGGATCATTTTTTGTCCTGTTTCCCGGAGGCTGGTCATGATTCAGTTCCCAACAGGCGATTTTTTGGATGAGCGGAAGAGCCGTGATTTTTTGATGCGTCTCTCTCACCCCGACAGGAAAACCGCGCAATGTCTGAGCCGCAAGGAAACCTCCTGACCGCTGGCCGGAGACTGCACCTGCACCACGGCCCGATTGACCTCATCGTGGAAAGCTTTGGAGTGGCTGCCGAGGTTTTGGTAAGCTATCAACAGGCCCGCGAGCGTTTCCGGACGGTGCTGGCGGAACTGGTCTGCGAGCTTCCGCTGCTGCGAACGCAGGTGACGCAACTGCCCAAAGCACCGCAGGGCGCAATGGCGCAGTGCATGGTGGCCGCCGTCCGGAACCACGATGGTTTTGTGACTCCAATGGCGGCGGTGGCAGGAGCCGTGGCCGAGGAAATTCTGGAGGCGCTGACCGCCGGGCGCAGCTTGCGGCGAGCCTACGTCAACAACGGCGGTGACATCGCCTTCATGCTGGAAGCAGGAGCGTGCTTTCAGGTGGGGGTCGTCAACAATGCAGCACTGCCGGGATTGAACGCGCAGGTGGAACTGCATCACGATGATCCAGTGCGCGGCCTCGCCACGTCTGGATGGCGCGGGCGTTCGTTTTCCTGCGGGATCGCCGATGCGGTCACGGTGCTGGCGCGGACGGCGGCAGAGGCGGATGTTGCCGCAACCTTGATCGCCGGAGCCGTGAACACCGACCACCCCGGAATCATCCGCAAACCCGCCTGCGAACTGACGGACGACAGCGATTTAGGCGCACGGCTGGTCACGGTGTCCGTACCGAAACTGCCCTGCGAAGCAGTGTCCGCAGCTTTGGCTCGTGGGGCAGAATACGCTCAACAACTCCGGAAATCCGGACGCATCGAGGCGGCTTACTTGGCTTTACAAGGAGCCACCCGAATTTTTCCCAACCCTCAAACCCAACAGACCCATGACAGACCTGATTCAGATTCGCAAAACCATCATCACGCTTGAAACCATCCGCCACGAAAACGGCCCAATCCCGGATCAGCCTGTCCGGCGCGGGGCGGCGCTGATCGTGATGAAAAACCCCTACGCAGGCCGCTATGTGGCAGACCTGCTGCCGCTGATGGACGCGCTCAAACCCGCCGGGCTGGAAGCCTCTGGGGAATTGCTTGACCTGCTGGGTGGTCCGGAGGCGATCCAAGCCTATGGCAAGGGCGCAATTGTCGGCACCGAGGGTGAGTTGGAGCATGGAGCGCTTTGGCACGTCCCCGGAGGTTACGCAATGCGGGAAGTGCTGGGTGGCACAGCGGCAATCGTGCCCTCTGCGAAAAAGGTGGGCGCGGCCGGCTGCACCCTTGACATCCCCATCGGCCACATCAACGCAGCCTATGTCCGCAGTCACTTCGATGCGATGCAGATCTGTGTGCACGACGCTCCACGGGCGCATGAGATCATTTACGGGTTGGTGATGACCACCGGCGGGCGCATCCACGCTCGTGTGGGTGGTCTGCAACACGAGGACGTCAAAGGCGAGGACGGCCTGCGCTGACACCTCCTTGTTGCTCACAAGGTGAGCGTTACCTTGGAAATTGTAGGAATCGGGAGCAGTTGGTTTTTCTGCACACGATGGCACAGGTGATGTCTGTGACCGCTAGGGTCTATTGCTGCTGAAGGGCAGTGGCGGTTTCCCGGATGCGTTGCCACGCCTGCTCGACATGCCGGAACTCGGTGTGGGTCTGGCCGATGCTCATGCGCAGGATAAGCGTGTCCCGCAGTTTGGTGTGGGTGAGGTAGAGCTTCCCACTTTGGTTGAGCGTGTCCAACAGAGCTTGGTTGAGGGCATCCCCGCCCTTGTGCCGGAAGCAGATCAGATTCAAAGGAGCCGGGGCCATCAGTTCAAACTGCTCGTCCGCTGCGACCCATGTTGCAAATTGTTGGGCGAGTTCGACGTGTCGGCGGATGTGGTGTCGCAGTCCCTCCACCCCGTAGTGCCGGATCACAAACCAGAGCTTGAGCGCCCGGAAGCGTCGCCCCAAAGGAATCTGCCAGTCGCGGTAATCAATGACGGCTCCAGATGCGGTCGCTTGGTTGCGCAAATATTCGGGTAGGATGCTCAGGGTTTTGATCAACGCAGTCCGATCCGCGACAAAGAAACAGTCGCAGTCGAAGTTGGTGAACATCCACTTGTGCGGATTGAAACAATAGCTGTCGGCCAACTCGACTCCCGCTTGCAAGTGCCGGAATTCCGGGCAAACCGCTGCGGTGCCCGACATCGCCCCATCGATGTGAAACCAGAGGTTGTGCTTTTGGCAAAGCTCGCCGATGGCAGGCAGCGGGTCGATTGCATTGGAAGACGTCGTGCCCACCGTTGCCGCGACAAAGCAGGGGATTTTTCCGGCTGCTTGGTCCACCTCGATCTTGCGGGACAAATCCTCCAAGTCCATCGCAAAATTCTCGTCCACCTCAACAAGCCGTAAATTCTCCCGACCGATTCCGGAAATCATCACCGCCTTCTCGATGGACGAGTGCGCCTGCGAGGAGGTGTACACCGTGAGTTGACCATCGCAACCGCGAGCATTGCTGGCAAAATCCGTGGCACGCTCCCGTGCGGCCAGCAGAGCGGTAAGTGCTGCGCTGGAGGCAGAATCCTGAATCACACCGCCACCGTTTCCAGTGGATTTGAATTTCTCAGGCAACCCCAGCAATTCTGCGACCCAATCGAGGACATGCGTTTCCAATTCCGTGCAGGCCGGACTTGTCGCCCAGATCATGCCCTGCACTCCGAATCCAGCAGAGAGCAACTCGCCCAAAACGGAAGGTCCGGAGGTGTTCGCCGGGAAAAACGCGAAGAAATTGGGCGACTGCCAGTGCGTGATGCCGGGCAAAATGTGCTGCTCCACGTCCCGCATCATCGCCTCAAAGGATTCGCCCTGTTCCGGAGGGTGCGGCGGCAGTGCCTTGCGGACCTCTCCCGGTTGTGCCTGCGAAAGCACGGGCAGCGTTTCAACTCGATCCCAGTAATCGGCGATCCAGTCGATCAAGGCGTGTCCTTGTTTCCGGAATTCCTCCGGCGGCATGTGGAAGGAGTTTGGGATTTCAGGAGCTTGCGAGGTCATCTTGATTTTGTGTCGCTTGAATTGCAATTCACAGACTCGCCGTTTTTCCAGACCACCGGATACTGCTCGCTGTCAAGAACATCACCGTCCTTGAGGGTGGGGTTGCGGTTCCCCAAATGCGATCCCGGATCGGCGCAATAGACGGCTTCGCGTCCGGTGTAGCGCACGGCATAACCGCGTCGCCGCATGGTGTTGCTGTGGTTGCCGCCGGAGCCATGAACGACGAGCGCGTGGAAGGCCAACACGTCGCCCGGCTCCATGTCCCACGAAACGATTTTGTGCTGGTCACGCTCAGTTTCGATGTCCGGCATCTTGACGAAATCCGGGTTCTGCTCGTAGGATTTGCTGACACCCGGAGCAAAATTTTCGGGTTGAAACCAATGGCCCCAACGGTGCGATCCCGGAATGAACTCCACCGCCCCGGTTTCCTTCGTCACAGGATCGAGTGCGACCCAGAACGACATCACGGGCCAGCCGCGCACGGGCCAGTAGGGTTGATCGTTGTGCCAGCGGGTGCGGTTGGAGGTGCTCGGTTCCTTGACGAAAAGCTGGTCGTAGAAGAGGTTGATTTTGTCCGTTTTGAAAAACTGCGCCGCCAGCGCCGGAAGCGGCGAGTTCCAACAGTAGTCCCGGAAGCCCGGATTGTGTTCCCAAACGCGCATGCTGCCATGAAAACGCCCCTTGCCGCCTTCCGCTTCATAAGCGTGATGATGCGGACCGGGATTGGCGATGTCCTGCTCGATGGACTCGCAGAGCGTTTGCTGCCACTGCTCGTTGATCAGAGCTTTGAGCAGCAGCACTCCGTCCTCGTCAAAGGTGCGAATCTGTTCCTCGGTCACGGGTTGCGTGTTTGCCATCTTTCCTCGTGAAGCATGGGTTTGTGTTGAGTCACCAATAGCCAATGAGGATGCCCAGCTTCGCGGGGTCGTCCAAATTTTTGATGGTTTCCTCCGAAATCGTCACCCGTGTTTTCCGCTGCAAAATCCACTCGAACCAGCGGTCCTTCAGTTCGCGGCGCACGGCTTCATGTTCCGGGTCGTCGCCCAAGTCCATGCGCTCCTGCGGGTCGTTTTGCAGGTCGTAGAGTTCCGGACGGAAACATGGATGGAAGATGCCTTTCCAGCGTTCTGTGCAGACCATCGTCGCTCGTGCGTCCTGCGGAGCCAATCCGAGGAAGTCCCGGGCGCGGCGGTTCGAGTAATCACTTTCGCTGATGGCATAATCGCGCCAGGTCACGTCTGGAGTTCCATGCAGCAAGGGCAGCAGCGACGCGCCTTCCAGCCGATGCTCCGGAGGCGTTCCGCCCAGCCACTCGATGAAGGTTGGCAGCAAGTCGATCCCCTCGACCATCCGGGAGTCGCGGGTGCCGCGTGTGGCATCGGCTTGTGGGGAGGGGTCATGGATGAGGAGCGGGATGCGCACGGATTCGTCGTGGAAGAGGTCTTTTTCGCCAAGCCAGTGATCACCGAGGTAATCCCCGTGGTCGCTGGTGAACACAATCATCGTGTTTTCCCACTGCCCCTGTGCTTCCAAGAATTTCCAGAGCCGCCCCAAATGGTCATCAATCTGCTTGACGAGTCCCATGTAGGCTGGAATCACGGTTTCGCGCACCGCATCCCGCGCAAAGTTCTTGCTGTCCTCGTGCTGCATGAACGCAGAGCGCACCGGATGCGGATCACGTCGCTCGCGCTCACTGCGGTTCGGAGCCTGGACATCCTCTGGGCCATAAAGATCGTGGTACGGAGCTGGAGCCATGTAGGGCCAGTGCGGCTTGATGTAGCTCAAGTGCAGGCACCACGGTTCGTTCCCGGAATCACGGATGAAGTCCATTGCGCGGTTGGTCATGTACGCCGTCTCCGAATGCTCCTCTTGCACCCGTGCTGCGAACTTTGCGTTGCGCATGTACCACCCACTGAGGACTTCGCCGTTGGGCCCTTCAGCGGAGTTCGCAAATTCATTCCATGAATTGTCGGACTCGTAGCCCTGTTCCCGCAGATAGCGGTTGTAGGCCAAGTCCGGATCGGCCAGAGCAGCAGGATGCAGGCCGTCGTCCCGCTCATGCGGCTCAAAGCCGCACTGGCGCATCAGCACCCCCGCACGAGAATCCGGGTCAATGCCCAGTCGCTGAATCGTCTCCCGATCCGCTGCCATGTGCGTTTTTCCGGCCAGCACAGTGCGCACGCCCAACGGTCGCAGGTAGTCGCCCAGCGTCCACTCGTCCACGCGCAGCGGATAGTTGTTGTAGCGCGCCCCGTGGCTGAAGACCGAACGTCCCGTATAGAAACTCATCCGGGACGGGCCGCACAACGGCGAGGGCACATAGGTGCGCGTGAAATTCACCCCCTGCTGCGCCAGCCGATCAATGTTGGGTGTCTGCAAAGTGGAGTGCCCGCAGCACGACAAGTAGTCGTAGCGCAACTGGTCGCACATGACAAAAAGGATATTACGTTTCAAGGTGCCTCTTTTAGTCAAATGGGTTCTTAGTTCATCTTATCCGATCCGGCAAATTCCTACAACCTCACCGTGTTTTGGTCCGCGCCTTGGTAGAGAATGTCTCGCATCACATGACTGGCGCGTTCATGGGCAGCAACCGCTTCTGAATCCAGCGCCTGTCGGGGACGTGGGGCGTGCTGGAAATGGTCGTAACGATCCTCCCCCCGGACGAGGGTGGCATAGTCCAACTCGGACAGCGACTGCCGGGCACAGGTGGGCATGTACTGGATTGAAAAGCCAATGCGCCGGTCAGCGGAATTGTTTGGTCCCGAACCATGCGCCAGCCGCACGTCATGCAGAGACACCTCTCCGGGGTCGAGCGCCATCCTCGCGGTTTTGCTGGGATCAACCTCCACCGCAATTTCCTGTCCGCGTGTCAGCATGTTGTCCTGATGATAGCGGTCATCATGCGGCAGCGGTGGCTTGAGGTGGCTACCGGGCAGCACGCTCATGCAACCACTTTGCTCGTTGGCAGGTGAAAGCGCGATCCAGACATTCACCACGTCTCCGCCCGTCAGTCCCCAGTAGGTGATGTCCTGATGCCAAGAGACGAAGCTGGGGCTGTGGGCCTCCTTGATCCAAAAGATGGTTCCCCAGCAGAGCAAGTCCGGACCAATCAAATCCTCGACCGCATCCAAAATTCTGGGATGCCGGATGAGGTCATCCAACCATGGAAACAGCAGATGCGCCTGACTGCGTTGTCCTCCTTCAAGGGGATGTCCCTGCTCGTTTTCAAAGGTTTCCAACTTACTCCTGAGTGCTGCAACCTCTGTCTCGCTCAAAAGCGGAACTGGGCAGAAAAAACCAGTGCTGCGGTACTGCGCGATTGCGTCTTCAGTAAGGCATTTTGGCATGATATGTTATGGGTTGTAGTTCACCAATCCGGGGGGCAGTTCACTCGGCGGCACCGTCCAGACCCAGCGCGATCACCTCATCCAGCAAGCGATTCAACCGTTCCAGTTTATCCGGCGACACCTCCGTTTCAAACTCTTGATACTTTGCTTCCACCAGAGGACGGATTTTCTCAAATAACGCCTGACCTTTGGGCGAGAGTCGCAGGTTCACTCGTCGTCGGTCCTCGACCACTCGTCGTCGTTCGATTAGTCCGGACTGCTGCAAGCGACGCAAGATTCCCGTCAAACTCGGACTGAGCAAAGCACAGAGGTCAGCCAGACGACGAGCCTCCAGTTCCCCATGTTCCTCCAGCGTCCGGATGATGCGCCACTGCTGCTCCGTCACCGCATGGGCATGGAACAGGGGGCGGAAATGCGCCATGGTCGCATCCCGTGCCCTCAGTAATTTGAAGGGCAGGACTTCTTGAAAATCTCTCACGTTAACGTCTGCTCATTTTAAATAATGCTTGACCGAAAAATAACATTCATTATTTATATCAACAGGACACATTGATAGTTGCGACCTGAAGATTCGAAAAAATCCGTATGCGTATCCTTAGACAGAGAAGGCGCCCCTCAGGGGGCCACTAAGCTGCTGCGTGCACACAGCGACTCCTTTGTGGTTGAAACCAATGTGCATTATCCGACCGACATTAACCTTCTCTTTGATGCCACACGCAAGACGATTGCAGAATGCACCTGACTGTCGTGGACCTGTCAGCAGACGGGTTGGCGACAATGCCGCAACAATAGACCTTATCGCAAATAAGCGCGTGAGTCGGCGCAAAATTTTTCCGTTTCGGTTTAGGGGTTCATGCCGCCTTGAGCCATGCCTCTGGCGAGGCGTATTACCTGCGCATTCAGGCGTACACCTCCATCCTGCTCGGTTACGCGATTTGTTGCGTGCTGTTTCTCAATCTGATTGCTTGGACACAGATGCGGCATCACGTTTCCACAATCTGGTTGCTGCTGCTCATCATTGCCGCCATTTCCTCGATCTGCATCTTTGCCATCCTCAAGACGACCAAGCTCCAGTCGTTCAGCGCGGACCAGCGCGATCAGGTGCAGGGGGAGCTGTTTTTTCTGGAAAAGGAGCTTGCGGACATGGCCTCGGAGGACTCGAACACAGAACGCCAGCAGCTTCTCAGTGCCAAGGCGCTCTTGCAGCGGGTGGACGAGTCCATCAGCTGCAATGAGCTGATCCACCGACCTGCGCGGGTGATGGGCTATCCGGCCACGCACAACGTGATTAGTTCCGCGCTGGGCATCATGTTCACAGGCTTTGTGCTGGCGGCGGAGAGTTTTGCCGGCTCCAGCATCGCCTACGATGTCAACGGATGGTTCAACTACTGAGGCTTGAGCTGCGGCTCCGGAAGAGGCTTGCTGCGAAAGTGTGCAGTCGTGTACACTATCCGTGTAACGAATCAAACCGAACCTCCAGAAAGCAATCGCACCATGCTCAGCGTCCCGTTTACCGAGTTTCGCAAAAACGCCTCCGCTTTGATTTCAGTGGTGGAGCGTGGCGAACGCATTGAACTCACCCGCCACGGCAAACCTGTGGCTGAAATCTCTCCGGTTTTTCAGGAAAAAGTGGGTCCGCCCGCTTGGAAGCAGCCAGGATTGCGGTTGGCCACGAAGGGAGAAGGACTCTCGCAAGCAATCTTGCAAGACCGTGAGTTTGCTGTGAAATGAAGGTCTTCTTCGACTCGTCCTCCTATGCCAAACGCTTTCTTGATGAGGCTGGGAGTCAGGAGGTCGAAAGTCTTTGTCAGCAAGCCGATTCTTTGGGGTTGAGCATCCTGTGCTACCCTGAAATCCTCTCTTCCCTCAACCGCCGTTTGAGGGAAGGAAGCATCACTTCGGAAGATTATCGCTTTGCAAAAAACCGACTGAAGGACGAGTTGGCGGATGTAGAAATCCTCCACATCACGCCAGAGGTGACGGAACAGGCCGGAAGGCTTTTAGAAACAAACGTACTTCGGGCGATGGATGCTTTGCAAATCGCCTGCGCCCTGAAATGGAAACCGGACCTGTTTGTGACTGCCGATCTCCGACAAGCCAAGGCCGCCGACAGGGCTGGGCTTTCTACAAAAACTCAGTGAATGCCGTCTGTCATCGTGAATCTCGCTCAAGAGCGGTATGGCCGATTCAGCAACCCAACACTTCCCGTGTTGTGGAGAGGGCGCGTTCGGCGTACCACGCCTTGCGTTGGGCTTTGGGCATTTTGCGGTTGGGCGGATCGAGCAGTCCAAAGTTGGCGTTCATCGGCTGAAAGTTCTTGGGTTCCGTTTCGGTGAGGTAGCGCAACAAACCGCCAAACATGGTGGTGGGCGGCGGAATCGGCGTTTCGTACCCGGACAGCCTTCCTGCGATTTGCGCGGCGGCGTGCAGGCCCATTGCGGTGGATTCCATGTAGCCCTCGACTCCGGTGAGTTGTCCGGCACAAAACAGGCGCGGCTCGTTTCGAAAGTTCAGCCGGGGCGTGAGTAGCCGGGGGCTGTTGAGGAAGGTGTTGCGGTGGATCGAGCCGAGCCGCACGAACTCCGCTTCCTCCAACCCTGGAATCCTCCGGAAAACCTGCTGCTGTGCGGTCCACGTCATCTTGGTCTGGAAGCCGACGAGGTTGTAGAGGGTGCCGATCGCGTTTTCCTGCCGAAGTTGCACGACCGCGTGAAACGTCTCTCCAGTCGCCGGATGTCGCAAGCCCACCGGCTTCATCGGCCCAAAGCGCAGGGTGTCCTGCCCTCGCTCCGCCATCACCTCAATCGGCAGACACCCCTCGAACGGGCGCACGTCCTCAAACTCGTGCATCGGCACCGTGTCCGCCTCCCGGATGGCCTCGATGAACGCCTCGTACTGCTCGCGGTGCATCGGACAGTTGAGGTAGTCCGCCTCGCCCTTGTCGTAGCGCGAGGCCCGGAAAATCTTGACGGGATCAATGGATTCGGCCAGCACGACCGGAGCGATGGCGTCGTAGAAGGAAAGGTAGTCGGAACCACAAAACTCGCCCAACGATTCCACCAGCGCCTCTGAGGTCAAGGGTCCGGTGGCAACCAGTACGGCGGGATGCTGACTCAACAGCTTCCGGAGGTCGCTCGCCTCCTCCCGCACGAGTGCGATGTCGGGATGCTGTTCCAGCCGCGAGGTGATTTCCTCGGAAAACGGTACCCGATCAATGGCCAGTGCTTGCCCCGCAGGCACGGCATGGCGTTCGGCAACTTCGAGAATGAGCGAGCCTTGCAACGCCATCTCCGCCTTGAGCAGTCCGTGAGCGTTTTCGACAGAGCGGCTTTTGAAGGAATTGCTGCACACCAGTTCCGCGCAACCGTCCGTCTTGTGTGCCGGAGTCATGCGCTGGGGGCGCATCTCAAACAGCGTGACCGCATGTCCAGCCTGCGCCAATTGCCACGCCGCTTCCGATCCGGCCAGCCCTGCGCCCACGATGGCGACACTTTGTTTTGATTTCCCGGAATCCGTCATTGGTTCAACCGACTTGCAAGCCACCGCCAAGATGCGTTACGATTTCCCATCTTAGCGGAATCGGCTTTCGGCCTGCAAGACGGGACTGGAGCGTGGCAAGCTTTGTGAACCCTGCTGGACAAGCAACATGCACAAACTTGCACCCTCGCCCCATGGCATCCCGAAAGACCCGCTTCACCGGGAGGGTCCACCTCCCCAAGCTTGGAAGACGACGACACACGCCTAAGAACCTTGTCTTAGGCGTGGAGCAATTTCCGGCAACCAACCGAGGAGCAGACTATGGACGGCAGCATTATCGCCATGATCTTCGCGGTGCTTCACATCCTCTGGGTGTTGCCCACCACCTACTTCCTGACGCTCATCGTCCTCAACCGCTGATTCCGGAAGTTTCCGGACAGCGACGTTCCTTAGCACGGGGCTGAGGCCGATGCACCTCTACTACGAGCGGCAGGGAGGCAAAGGGCGGCGTTTTTACTGGCTGGGATGGCGTGAGGTCATTCCGGAGTTGGAACGGATGCGCTGGCAGGTGCTGCTACGCTGGGGGTACATTGGCGGCGTGACTCAATCCCACTCCCTCTGGTTCCGGGATCAGGAGGACGCGCTTGGCAAGGTGCAGAAGCTCCACCAACTCCGTCTGCGCCATTCCTACGTCCGGAAAGTCAATCCGAGCCTCCTCCAGCAGACCTTCGAATTCCTGCAACTCAGCGATCTCCAGCAACTCGAACTCTTCCCTGAATTCGACGCGGCCTGACCCTCACTCAGAATAAGGCCGCAGGCACTCCACAAGGACATAGTCGGAGCCTTGCTCGACAATGGCGTAGTGCTGCCCGCATTTTGTGTAGGCATCTGACTTGAACACATGGGGATCGTTGTACTTGAGCGGATGGATTGGCTGGGAAGACTGGCAGCCCAGCATTCCAAATAGGAACACCAGCAGCACCGGAATCAGGAATCGTGGAGTCATGGCATCGGCATCGTTTCGGCCAAGGCCATCCAAGAATCCTGCCAGCCTTGGAACTCGCGCGCTTCCGCCGAATCTGGGCAAGGCCGTTGACCCTCTGCGGTGGGTCGGGTACACTGAGCCGATGCTGAATTTTCTTGGAAACCTATCCCAAAATGAGAGGCCGCATCTGCCATGAGTGCCGTTCCCGTCTCCCCCCGCCAACCTTTCAAAGCACGTCCCTGATGGATGCCTGGGTTCAAGCAGGAGGCTGGGGAACCTTGGCCCTCTATTTCCTGAGTTGGGGGGCTGCCCTGACCCACCACTCGCAGGTGTTGCCGCATTGGCTGGACCACCAAGGCTTGCGGGTGGGCTGGGCACTGCACACGGTGGTGCTGGGACTCATGCTGCCCCTGCTTTCGATCTGGCCCGCCAGCCTAGCCGAAGACCTGCTCAGCGTGGTTGCGTGGGGTTGTGTCACCCTCGTGTTGACCATCCCGCAACGGCTGAAGGCGTTGCTCAATCTGGTAGTGGTGCGGGTGTTTGCCATCCTGTTGTTGGGAATTGCCGTGGTGCTCTCCGGCAGCGAAATTCCCGGACTGCAACTGCTTGAACACGAACACTGGCTCTACCACGCCCTGCTCAGCCTGCACATCATCGGCTTTGTCGCGGGCTACATTCTCTTCGGTTGGGCCTGTCTTGCCAGTGCCTTGTTTCTCTATGAGGAACGGCAACTGAAAGCGAAGCTCATGCAGCCCGTCCTCAAGCACTTTCCAGCCTTGGGCACCTTGGACCGCATCTCGACCCACGCCATTCGTCTGGGTTTTTTGATGCTCACCTTGGGCTTGGTGCTGGGCGCAGTGCTGGGCGATGGTTTTTCCGCAGGGGCCGTCTCCGGACGCCTAAGTTTTTCGGTCGCCATCTGGTTTGTGTACGCCGTACTGCTGACCCATCGGCAACTCGAGCCGCCTCCGGGACGCTGGACGGCCGTTTGGCCGATTCTAGGCTTTCTCTGTTTTTTGACTGCACTTGTGATGGAAATCTACCACCTCAGCCTTCCGGACATCCCCCAATGATCTGCTTTGTCTGACATGCCTTTTGATTCCATGCCCCCACTGCCCGAAGACGACCACCGCTTGGTCCAGGAAGCAATTGCCGCTAACGTAGATCAAACACTCTCGATGCTTCCGGCAGTGGTCGAGGTCGTGCTGGCCCGGCACCTGCCCTTGCGTAGCGCTCTGGTCTTGGAAACCTGCCGGAGCCTTGGCGGTGTAACTCAAGACCTGCACACAGTCGCCGCCGTGTTGGAATATCTCAATGTTGCGGCCCTGCTGCACCGTAATCTCGAGATTGCCGAAAACGCCCGCCGCCAACAGCACGAGGTTCAGCAACTTTGGGGCAGTGAAGCGAGCGTTTTGTTGGGAGATTACCTGCTTTCGATCTCCTTCCAAACGCTCACACGCCTCGGCAATCTCGACATCCTCGAAACTGTCGCCCTGCTCACCAAGAACATCGCCCGTGGGCAAATCCTCGAAATTTCTGGAGACCTCTGGAGCCTCACCCCCCAGCAGTGGGAGCCGATGATCCGTCAGAAACGCGCCAGCCTGTTTGCCTCCGGAGCGAAATGCGGGGCGATCTGGTCCGGAGCAAACAGCGCTCTGCAAACCACACTCTATGATTACGGCCTGAACCTCGGTGTCGCCGTACAGGCGGCGGAGGACTGGCAAACGGGCCGTGATCCGGAAGCCCTCAGCACTGCTCTCGGCGCAGGTCGTCCGCTTTTGCCGATTTGCCTGCTGCTTCACGAACAGGGCACTCCTGCAACACGGGAACAGTTGCGCCGCGAACTCGACACGCTTTCGGAAGCGGAAAAACCCGCATGGTTGCTGGAGCGTATCACTGCCAACGAAATGACGGAACGCATGGAAACGTGGATGCAAGTCCGGCTGGATGCGGCGTGTGCGGCCCTCGATGAAATCTCCGTACCGCTGGCCTCCCTGCGGCACTGGGCAACCCTTGATACCCTGACTGCAACGCCATGACTTTTGAAAACTCCGGATTGCAACTCAACCAAGATGGTCCGATTGCCGAATTGGTGCTCAACCGCCCTGAAAAGGCAAACGCACTGGACGGTGCGCTTTGGTCCGCCATCGGCGAAGCGTTTCAGGAAATTGACGAAACTTCCTCGACCCGCGTGGTGATTCTGCGGGGGGCCGGAAAGCACTTCTGCGCCGGAATTGACCTCTCGTTGCTGGGAAAAACTCAGCAGGAGGCCATGCAGGAGAGCTGTGAAGCCCGCAAACGGGAGCGGCTGAGACGGCACATCCTCGAACTTCAGGACTCATTCACCGCGATCGAGCGTTGTCGCAAGCCCGTGCTGGCCGCCATCCACGGAGCTTGCATTGGGGCCGGGGTGGATTTGGTGACGGCCTGCGATTTGCGCTACAGCACCGCCGCTGCCGTCTTTCAGGTCAAGGAAGTTGATCTCGCGATCACCGCCGATGTGGGCACTCTCCAGCGCCTGCCCCATCTCGTCACCCACGGGGTTGCACTGGAACTCTCCCTCACCGCCCGCAAGGTTTTCGGCAGTGAAGCCCAAGCACTTGGACTGGTGAATCGCTGCTTTGAAGCTCAGGAATCCCTGCTCGAAGAAACCCGCAAACTCGCACAAAGCCTTGCGGATAAATCTCCCCTCGCGTTGCAAGGCACCAAGGAAATCTTGCTCCACGCCCGCGATCATTCAGTGTCCGAAGGTTTGCGCTATGTGGCGGCGTGGAATGCGGCACTGCTGCTCTCCGACGACCTCACCGTAGCTGCAGAGGCAATGATGCAAAAACGCCCCGCGCAGTTTCGGGATTGACTCCGGAAGCACACTTCAACTGGCACGGACCTAAAAAAAGGAGACGACATGATTCCAGGATTGAGTGAGGCCAACATCCGCAAACAGGCAGGAGGGAACTCGTTCGAGCTTGGCAAGGACTACTACAGCAACGGGGCGGTGCTGACGCTGACGCGACGTGGATCCGTCATCCACGCTGAAGTCGCAGGCAGCGGAGCCGTACCGCGTTTGGATCAACTTCGATAAGGGTGGCTTGTGTTCCGGGGAATGCTCCTGTCCCTATGACAGGGGCGGTTGGTGCAAGCACTTCGTTGCCGTGTTGCTGACTTGCCTGCACGAACCGGAAACGCTGGTCGAACGTCCGAGCCTTGCGGACATGCTCGCCCCCTTGGAGCGGAAGCAACTTCAAGAACTCGTGCAGCGGCTAGTGCAAGACGATCCGAAAGCGCTGGAAATGGTCGATTTGGAAACCACCTCGTGGCGCACCGTTTCAGATGACGAGGATTCCGGAGCGGCCACCAAGCCTTGTCCGGCGCTTGACCCGGAACCGTTTCGGAGGCAGGTGCAGTACATTTGCCAGAGGCCATCAGCGCGTGCGAGTACGGGAATGACTGGGAAGCAGACTAAGCCACTGATCGGCTCCGGGAACTGCTGAAGCAGGGAGGAAAATTCTTGGCAGGGGATGAGCCGAAAAAGGCGCTGCTCATCTTTCAGACCATCACCGAGGAAATCATGGACTCAGGAAAGGCGCAACTCTACCACCACGCCGCCGATTGGCTGCGCAGGGTCCGCTCTCCTACGAAGTTTCCGGGGGCATGGAGCAATGGCGAAAGTATTACGCGGAAGTGTCTGCAAAGCACGGGCGGAAATACAAGTTGATGGGCTTGCTGAAACCCTTGGCTTGAAAAACAAAAAACCCAGATTTTCCCATGATCCCACGACTCACCCTCACCGAACAGACTCCACGGCTCACCCGCGACTTTCTGGCCGCGCTGGCCGCCCAAGGCTTTTCCGGAGAGTTGCGACACGACTTCGGCACCCGGCTCGTGACCGCGACCGACAACAGCATCTACCAGATCACCCCGCAGGCGGTGGTGTACCCACGGAACGCCGAGGACGTCCAGCGCACACTCAGGCTCGCCTCCGAAGCACGTTTTCAGGACATCAAAATCACCGCTCGCGGCGGAGGCACCGGGACCAACGGACAGTCGCTTTCCGAGGGTATCATCCTTGACTGTTCGCGTCACCTGAACCAAATCCTTGCTATCAACGTGGAGGAAGGTTGGGTGCGTGTGCAACCCGGAGTGGTGCTGGATCAACTCAACGACCAGCTTGCACCCCACGGCGTGTTTTTCGCGCCGAACCTCTCGCCGAGCAGCCGCGCCACGCTCGGCGGCATGATCAACACGGACGCCTGCGGCAAAGGTTCCCGGATTTATGGGCGCACCAGTGACCATGTGCTTGAGTTGACCTGCGTTCTCTCGGACGGCTCCAAGCTCGATGTCGAACCGTGGGAGGACAAAGCCTTGTCGCAACTGAAATCCGAGAACGGACTCGCGGGTTCGGCCATCCGGGTGGTGGACGAGATCGTCACGGAAAAAGCGGAGGTGATTGAGCGGGTCTTTCCCAAACTGAGCCGCTTCCTGACGGGCTACAACCTCGCCAAGGTGTACGGGAACGACGATGGCCGCTTCAACCTCAACTACCTGCTTGCAGGTTCTGAGGGCACGCTGGCGGTGATCACCGAAGCCAAACTACGGCTCACGCCGCTGCCACGGCACACGGAGTTGCTGGTCGTCAAATATGAGAGCTTTGACGATGCGCTCACTGCCGCTGAATTACTGGTCGAATCCAATCCTGCTGCGATTGAAACGATTGACGAAAAAATCCTTGAACTCGCCAAGGAGGACGAAATTTACCCGCTAGTCCGGGACTTCCTGACCGACGAAGGCACCCGCCTCACCCGCACCATCAACCTTGTCGAATTCATTGGAAATTCCCCGGAGGAATTGGCGCAGGAAATCTCGGAATTGTGCGAGCGGCTGGATGCTAACCGGAGTGAACCCGGACAGGCGACGGGCTATTACCGCACCACCACGCCGAGCGAGATGGGCGACTTGTGGAACCTGCGCAAGAAGGGCGTGGGGTTGCTCGGCAACACCAAGGGCGCCCGCAAGCCGATTCCGTTTGTCGAGGACACCTGCGTGCCTCCGAAAAACCTCGCCGCTTACATCCGGGAGTTCCGGGCACTGCTGGAAAGCTACGGCCTCGACTACGCGATGTTCGGGCACGTCGATGTCGGCTGCCTCCACGTCCGGCCCGCACTCGACCTCAAGGAACCCGAGCAGGAACGCTGGCTCCGGGAGATTTCGGATGGCGTCATGCAACTCGTCCGCAAGTACGGTGGGGTGATGTGGGGCGAGCACGGACGCGGCTTCCGCAGCGAGTACACCCCGGAATTCTTCGGGGAACTCTACCCCGAACTGCGGCGCATCAAGGAAGCCTTTGACCCCTGCAACCGTCTCAATCCCGGCAAGATCGTCACGCCGCTTTCGTCATCAGATGAACCCGTGGGCGTGGAGGCTCCCTTGCGCGGGCAGCAGGATCGGCAGATTCACCCGGACCTCCACAGCGAGTTCGACGCCGTAGTCAGTTGCAACGGCAATGGCGCGTGCTTCAACTACCAGCCGCACGACGTCATGTGCCCCTCCTCGCGGGTCACGCGGGATCGCCGCCACTCGCCGAAAGGTCGGGCTGGACTGCTGCGCGAGTGGTTAAGGCAACTCTCTCTGCATGAGGGGCAAAGTTCCAAAGTTCCAAAGTTCCAAAGGGACCGAGTTTTACCAACCACCGACCACCGACCACCACAAGCCGATTGGCTGCAAAAACTGCAAAACTTGTGGCACAAGCAACAGGGCGAGTCCGATTTTTCCCATGAAGTGTACGAGGCCATGTCCGGATGCCTCGCCTGCAAAGCCTGCGCGACCCAGTGCCCGATCCATGTGGACATCCCGGAATTCCGGGCAAAGTTCCTCGAGGCCTACCACACCCGCTACCTGCGCCCGCTGCGGGATTATTTCGTGGGCAGCACCGAATGGAGCGGACGCTGGCTTTCCCGAATTCCTGCGCTTGCCAACACGCTGCTTGACCTTTCCGCATCTCAGGTGCTGCTCCGGAAGTTCGGCTTGGTGGACGTGCCGCGCTTCAGCCCAGAATCAACATGGGCACGACTACACGAGCGCGGCGTTCCCACCGCTGATCCCGACCGTCTCCACCGCCTCAGCCCGGAGCAGAAATCCGCAAGTGTGGCACTGACGCTGGACGCCTTCACCGCCTTCTACGAATCCCCGGTGGTGCTGGACCTGTACGATCTACTGCTCGAGCTTGGTTTCCGAGTCTACCTCGCCCCGTTCCGGCCCAACGGCAAGCCCCTGCACGTCAAGGGCTTCCTGCACTCGTTCCACAAAACCGCTGAAAAAAACGCGGACCACCTGCGGAAAATCGCAGAAACCGGAGTGCCGCTGCTGGGCATTGATCCCAGCGTGGTGCTGACCTATCGGGACGAGTATCCAAAAATCCTCGCTCAAGCGGATTTGGGCTTTTCCGTGTTGCTCCCACAGGAATTCCTGCTCCAGCATCCAGAACGCCTCGCGGCCCGAAAATCGGAAAATCGGATGGCCTCGCAGCCCTATCAGCTTTTCGGACATTGCATGGAAAAAACGGGAGCGCAACTCTCGCAAAAACAGTGGCAGGAGCTCTTCCGGACGCTTGGACTCGACCTCACCCTCGTTGCGGTGGGCTGCTGCGGAATGGCGGGGACTTACGGCCACGAGCGCGAACATCAAGCTGAGTCGCGGGGCATTTTTGAGATGAGCTGGCAGCAACGCCTTCCGGAGGATGCTCTCGCCCGTCAGCAAGTGCTGGCCACGGGTTACTCCTGCCGCTCACAAACCAAACGCTTCGCAGGCTTCGTGCCCCGACATCCCATGCAAGCCCTGCTCGCGGAACTCCGGCACGCCAAACTCCCTCGTGGATAAGAAAAGCGCGTGAAAAGGCAGATGCGCTCTGCTTCATCCGCCCTACACCTCATTCCGGAGGGAGGCTCAAGCGCAGCGGAGCCGCCAAAGCACCTGTTTCCTAAACAGGGGACCGCGGATTCAACTCGTAAGTGCAACAGGTGGGTTGATTCCTGAGCATAGCTGATTTGGAGTCTTGAAGCCAAGACATTTCCGTGGCCGGTTGTTGAGTCG
>CAJWCD010000074.1:0-18858 GCA_913020725.1 uncultured Pseudomonadota bacterium | reverse complement strand
TTTGCATCCGCACAACGGACTGAAAACAAACGGGATTCAAGATGAAAGCGCTTGACTTATATTCCACGAGCCGTGATATAATTTTAAGGGAACCAGCTGCGTAACTCTTAAACTCTAACAGACAGAACGATTCAGCATACCCTGAATCGTTCCGTAATCCCCTGACTGCGCAGATACTCCTGCGCTCGTGTGCGCGTTGGCTGTCGGCAAAGTTCCATTAAATCTTTCGGGGTGTCGATGTCCAAGCCAATTCCGGGAAGCTTGAGAGTGTGCAGTTCCAGACCCAGTTTCCGGGCGGTGTCCAAATGCGGGCAGTAGCTGTTTGAACCAAAACGCAGGGGTGCAGCGTTTGGAGGCGAGAGGGCGATGCAGTTCGAGCCTAACTCATCTCGTGCAGGAACAATCGTCATTGCGGGGGAGTCGCCATGCACCTCCAGCACGGCTTGGATTTCCTCGGTGGTGACGAGCGGGATGTCTCCGGGAAGCATCAACAGACCCTCGACGCCTTTCGATTCCAAAGCCGCTGCGGTGTTTGCGACCGCTGCCGTCTGGCCCTCGTCCTGCCCGGTGGACAGCACGGACGCGCCGTGCCGCTTGGCGATTCCGCAAGCCGTCGGGCACACCGTCGCCACCACCACTTTTTCCAGCCTCGGAACCGCCAGCACCGTCGTCAACACATCCTCGAACATCGCCACAAACAGCTCCCTGCGTTCGTTGGGGCTGAGGACGGACGCCAAGCGGTGCTTCGCCTCGTTCACGTTCTTGATCGGGATTACGGCCCACATGTGAATTCGTCATAAAAAGTCTTGACTGAATCCCCGAACATCACGCTTGCTCGCGAACCTCCAAAGCTTGCGTTCGTATTCTTCAGCAAATCCTGTATCATTGGAGGGTTTGATCCATTTTCTCCAAGTGGAGAAAGTTTAGCTGTTTCTTCAACACCTTCCAAAAGATAAAGAAAATGAGCGACCTGCATCCGGCACCGACGCTCGGTGTCCTTGGCGGAAGCGGCATCTACGAAATCGACGGACTGGAAAACGTGGAATGGCGCAAAGTGGAAACCCCATGGGGGGAGGCTTCCGACGAGTTGTTGTTTGGCAGTCTGGATGGAGTCCAGATGGTTTTTCTGCCCCGGCACGGACGGGGGCACCGCTTGAGTCCTTCCAGCATCAATTACCGCGCCAACATTGACGCCCTCAAACGCGCTGGTGTCACGGACCTCATTTCACTTTCAGCGGTCGGCTCGTTTCGTGACGAGCTTGCGCCGGGACATTTTGTCATTGTGGACCAGTTCATTGACCGTACCTTTGCGCGGGAAAAGAGTTTTTTCGGAACCGGACTGGTGGCCCATGTCTCCGTAGCGCACCCGACCAATTCCCGTCTCGCCGACTGGTGCGAGGAGGCTTGCCGGAGTGAGGGCATCACGGTGCATCGCGGGGGCACCTACCTGGCGATGGAAGGCCCGCAGTTTTCAACGCTTGCGGAGTCGAACCTTTATCGGCAATGGGGCTGCGATGTCATCGGCATGACGAACATGCCGGAAGCCAAGCTCGCCCGTGAGGCGGAAATCCCCTACTGCACGGTCGCGATGGTCACGGATTACGACTGCTGGCATCCGGACCACGACAACGTCGAGGTGGACGCTTTGATCCGCGTGTTGATGACCAATGCGGACAAAGCCCGCACGCTGGTCAAGCAAGTGGCCCCACGCATGAAGGAGCGCCCGGCGATTTGTCCTTCCGGAGATGATCGCGCCCTCGAAGTCGCCTTGATTACGGCACCGGAGAAACGGGATCCCGAATTCCTGAAAAAATTTGACGCCATTGCTGGTCGTCTTCTCAAACCACAGGAGCAGAAATGAACCTCGAACAACTCATCCGGTCCATTCCCGACTACCCGAAACCCGGAATCATCTTCCGGGACATCACCACGCTTTTGCAACACCCCGTTGGGTTTCGGTATTCCATTGACATGCTGGTCCAGCCTTTTGCAGGTGCGGGCGTCAACCGAGTCGCCGGGATTGAAGCTCGCGGTTTTATTTTGGGGGGAGCAGTCGCGCATCAGCTCTCCGTGGGTTTTGTCGCCATCCGCAAAAAAGGCAAACTCCCCTGGCAAACCATCTCAGCAGAGTATCAATTAGAATACGGGACCGATGAGATGGAGATTCATATCGACAGCATTGAAAAGGGAGACCAAATCATTTTGATCGATGACTTGATTGCTACTGGAGGCACGGCTTGCGCGGCCACCAAGCTTGTAAGAGAAGCAGGCGGTAATGTGGTTGGGGCCAGTTTCATCATTGATCTTCCGGACCTTGGAGGTCGAAAAAAATTGGAGGAAATGAATGTGCCTGTGCGGACGTTGATCGAATTTGAGGGGGATTGAGTTTTCCGACAGCGCATCCTCACCGTTTAGCTCTGCAACGTTGAGCAAACGCCAGCACAGTTTTGGCCAGAGCCGCTTTGGATGCCAAGTCGGTCATCAGGGTGTCGGTGACTTCCACGCTCAACCCAAGCTTCTCGATTTCTGGAACCGTGGCTTTGTCTCGCGTATCCACAACAAAGCCGTCAAGGAAGTCCCGATAGTAGTTGGCGACGGTGGTTGCGGACACCGGATGCCCGAGTTCCCGCAGATTTTTCGCAGTCGGACCTTTGACGGCATCGCCGCCGACAAGCGGAGAAACCGCGATCACAGGCGCAGAACAGGTCCGCAACGCCTCCCGGACTCCTCGCACCGCAAGAATCGGATCGATGCTGAGGAACGGATTCGAGGGGCAAACCACCACCGCTTGCAGGGATGGATTGCGAAGAGCCTCCCCAAAAAGCGGATTCGGTTGCGCGGCGTCCGCGCCTTGAAAGCGAAAACCGGACACGGTGGGCTGGCAACGTTCGCGCACAAAGTAGTGCTGGAAGGCCAAATCACCGTCCGGAGTTTCTACGATGGTGCGCACCGCATCATCACTGACGGGAACAATCCGGGACACAATGCCTAGGCATCGGCAGAAATCCGAGGTGATCTCGGTGAGAGACTCGCCTGCCCGGAGCCTGCGGGTGCGCTCCACATGCGTCGCCAAATCCCCGTCTCCCAACTGAAACCACGTCTCGCCGCCCAAGGCTTCCAGCGCCTGCATGAACGCCCACGATTCGCTGGCCAAGCCCCAACCCTTTTCCGGATCGGCCTTGCCAGAAAGCGTGTACATCAGCGTGTCCAAATCCGGGGAGACGTGCAGTCCCAAATGCTCGAAATCGTCTCCGGTGTTGCCAACGATCAGCAACTTTTCAGGAGGCATGGCCTGAGTCAGCCCCAGCGCGAGCTTGGCCCCGCCGATTCCTCCGGAAAGTGCTAGAACGCTTGGAGAAGCCGCCGAGGTGTTCATCGAAACAAATCCTTTTCCTTGGGACGGATCAAGGCCGTGGCCGGAGTGGGGGGAGCGGAGGCGGCATAACCCCGGATCAACACGACAGGTCGGCCTTCCGCCGCCTGACCTTGCAGCAGCGACGCCGCAGACGACAGTTCATCGGCAAGCGCCTGTTCGCTCACCCGCAAAGGATTCCCAAAGAGGTCGGGCTGACCCCGCAAGTCCAGCAACGCAGGCAGTCCGGACACCCCAAGCGCCGTGCCCACGGTGCCGTTACGCCAAGCGCGTCCGAGGCTGTCGTTGATGATCACGGCGATGTTAACTTGGGTTTGCTCCTGAAGTGCTTTGTGGATGCTTGCTGCCGAAGCGTCCGGATCGACAGGCAGCAGCAGCACTTGTTCGGCATCACCATCGGCTTCGACATTCGAATGGTCAATGCCCACATTGGCCAGCACCACACCCTGCCGGTTCTCTGCGATGATCACTCCGGGGCGGTGCCGCACGATTTCGCGGGCTTCCGAGAGCATCAGTTCCACCAGACGCGGATCCTTGCCCGTCACCTCCGCCAACTCATGTGCCCGTTGTGAGGGTTGCACATCCTCCAGCCTGACAGTGCGCCCCTCTGATTTGGAGACGATTTTCTGTGCGATTACGAGAATGTCCCCATCCACCAAGACAAGTGCTGCCTGCTTCAGGCTCTTGAGAATGTCTGCAACCAAATCGTCTCCGGGCCGAACCAACGGCATTCCGGGCAGCGCGGTCAGTGTCAGAGGGGGCGATGGCTGGCGGCGGCTGGAGGGAGTCATGCGCTAATGCCCGACGATGCGGATTCCGGCCCCGTTGAGCTGGTAGCGTTTGTTGATGAAGATCAACAGGGGCGTGAGCGATTCGCTGACCACCGAGTTGTCAATGGGACCACCGTGCCACCCCTTCAACCCAACAGCTTCGACGAGCGCTAGGATAACCGTGCGAGCCTCCACGTTGTTGCCGCACACCAGCACCTCGCCTTCCACAGGCCCATCCTCGGCCAAGTGCGCCGCCGCGACGGTTTGGAATGCAGAAACCACGCGCACGTTTTCCCCAAGATTTTCCTGAGTCCGCTTGGCAACCGATCCCCCTTCTGGAAGCTGGACGCGGCTCACTTTTGGAGGCACCAGCGGAACGGTCGTGTCCACCACGATCTTGCCCTGCACGGCTTCCGTGATGTCTTCGACAATCGCCTCGTGGTTGGCAAACGGCACCGTCAGCACCACAATTTCTGCGGCCGCCGCTGCTTCCTGATTCGTCAGGCCGCACACGGTCTGTGTTCCCAAGCGTGCGTTGAGTTCGGCGGCAGTAAGCTCGGCTTTTTCCGCACTGCGCGAACCCACGAAAATCTTGTGGCCCGCCTTACCCCAGCGGTACGCCAAGGCAGAACCCAAACCTCCGGTTCCTCCAATCACTGCAATCATCTGTTCCGTGCCTGACATTTCAATTTTCTTTTAAAAAAGCTGTGGACACTTCATCACCAAGAAAAGCTCGGTACCAGATGCTCGTCACCACCTGTGCCGCCGTGTCCACTGAAACCAGTTCAGCGTTCAATTTTTCCTGTGCAAACCAAGTGTACGCGCTCTGTTCGACCAGCGAGGCCATTGCCTCCGTCACGGCACGGACGGGCACACCTTCCACAGTCTCAATCCCATGCGATTGTTTGAGCGCATGAACAAAGCGATCCACATGACGGTTCCGCATCCGCCACCACAGATCCCGGAACTGCAGGTTAACAGTAGTCGCCTCGATCAGTGCCCGCATCACGTCGCGGTTCTCGTAGTAGTGCGTCAGGTAGCCCCGGTTCGCTTCTAGCAACGCATGATACGGGTCCGCTGCAAAATCATTTTCGGTGGCACGGCTGGCTCGGAACAGATCCTCGTGGATGCTGCCGACCAAATTGATGAATAAATCATCCTTGTTCTGGAAGTAGCGGTAAAGTGCCCCCATTGACACCTTGGATTCCTTGGCAACCTCCAGCATCGTCAGGGTGACGTACCCCACCCGTGCAAAAACCTTGCGGGCACAATTGAGGATGTGACTACGGGTGCGCTGCCCTTTGATCGTGGGAGGAATGACAAGGGGGCTTTCGTTTTTCTTCAGTGGCCGCACGGTCTGTTCTTGCTTGAATTTCGTCACCAAGTTGCAATCTGGATTAATCTGATTCGGATCATAATAAAAAAAGTGACATCATACAATAAAAAAAGTGACATCGCTCTCTTGATTTCCCCAAAAGCCTTGGTATCATAGAGCCTCATGCCATGAGATGGCCGATGAAAATGCAAGAATGGTAGTAATGAAGAAACAGGGCAACCGTGATTCCCTAACCAAAACCTTGCAACGTGAGCAGGGGTATCGTCAGCAAGGCTGGTGGACGGGGGAACTCCTGCAAGACCGCTACGCGAGCATCGTCACAAAGCGAGGTGGCGACTTGGCGGTTGCGGACAACCGGGGACAGCGACTGACGCACAGCGAACTCTGGTCAACATCCGGAGCATTGGCGGACACACTCAGGCAGCGAGGGCTGCGTGAAGGCGAGGTGATCATCCTGTTCCTGCCGAACTGGGTGGAGTGGCAAGTCGCCCTGCTGGCGATCCTCCGGATGGGTGGCATTCCTGCGAACCTGCCCACACGCATTGACGCAGACAACCTCTGTTATGTTGTAGAACTCACGGGTGCGCGTGGGATCATCACGACGGAACGACACGGTTCCGCAGCCACGGGGGAGACCGCCCACTCTGCCACACAGCTTTGCAGGCATCGCATCGATATGCTGCTCGTGGGCGAAAACTCACAGAGTTGGATGGAGAGTTCGGATAAGCCACTTCCGTCTGCACCAAGTGTTGCCAAGCTTGATCACCTTATGTTCACCTCCAGCACAACGGGGCGTCCGAAGGCGGTCATGCACAGCGCCGACACGCTGGCAGCACTGAACCTCACCTTCACAGAGCGTTTTTCGCTAGGGCCACATGATCCGATCTTCATGGCCTCGCCGTTGGGGCACAGCGTCGGCACAATTCATGGGGCCAGACTCTCGCTCTACAACGGCGCGCCACTGGTGCTTCAGGACGTCTGGAATCCACAAGAGGCACTGACGATGATCGCGGAGTATGGTTGTGTCTTCACCGCTGCGGCCACGCCGTTCCTCAAGGACTTGGTGGAGGCGAACTGGAAGAGCGATCAGCCGAAATTGGCTTCACTGCGCTGGTTTCTCTGCGGCGGGGCACAGGTGCCTCCGGTGCTGATGCAAAGGGCCAAAGCGCAATTCCCCAACACCTTCGTCACTGTACTTTGGGGCATGACCGAAGGCGGACTGACCACTGCTTTGGGCGGAACCCCTATCGAGAAAACCCTGACCACCGCCGGAGTCGGCTTGCCCGGACTGGAAATGAAAATCCTCGACTCGGAGAACCAACTGCTCCCTACGGGTGAGCAAGGCGAATTGGTGGTGCGCGGCCCCGGAGTCTTCATCGGCTACTACGGGCAGGAAGAGCTTTACGAGTCGTTGCTGACGGAAGCTGGTTTTTTCCGCACCGGAGATTTAGCCATCCTCAGTGAAGACGGCTACCTCCGGATCACGGGGCGTCTCAAGGATTTGATCATCCGCGGCGGAGTCAACATCGCTCCCGTGCCCATTGAAGACGCGCTGGCGAGCCATCCCCACGTTTCCGGTGTCGCAGTCGTGGGTTACCCGGACGAACGGATGGGGGAACGGCTTTGCGCCGTGATCATTCCGAAGGGCGAAGCTCCCACGCTGGAGAGCCTCAGCGACTTCCTGCAAGCCAAGGGGCTGCCCAAGTACCACTGCCCGGAACTGCTCCGGATCGTGGACGGGTTCCCCACGACTCCAGCGGGCAAGATTCGCAAAGCCGTCCTGCGGGATCAGATCGTAAAAGCATCGGAAGCGGAAAACGGAGCAGCATGAAAATCCAGCTCGGAGACCTTGAGGTGGCCTACACGGTTCAGGGCGTTGGCCCTCCGGTCGTGCTGATCCACGGACTTGCCGAGGACAAGACAAGCTGGTCCGGTGTGCAAGACTGGTTGGAGGATTTCCGTACCCTTGCCTACGATTTCCGGGGGCACGGCGAAACCACGCTCGGCGAGGCCGACGGCACACTAGAGCAATTGGGCAGCGACCTGATTGCCTTTCTGGAGCAAGTCACTGGCCCGGCCCAATGCGTGGGCTATTCGCTCGGAGGCACCCTTGTGCTGTGGACTGCGATGCAGCGTCCGGAGCTGGTCACGGCGGCGGTCGTTACCGGAACCTCAACAGTGGTCGGACGGCAGGCGGTCGGTTTTTTCGATGAGCGCATTCGCATGATCGAACAGGATTTTGACGCCTTCGCTCCTGCGTTACAAAAAGACACCGCGCTGCAAATCGTCAACTCCGCAGTCGATCTGGAAGCCGTCACCGCCGGACGACTGGAGGCGGTCGGTAACGGCGGTGGCTATGTGAACGCCTCACGGGCGATGATGCGTTTGCACGAAAACCCGCTCACTCCGTTGTTAGCAAAAATTCAGTGCCCCGTCAGTGTGATCGGAGGTACAGCGGATGTCTTCTGTCCCCGCAAGGCCGCCGACATCATGCTCGCGGAACTCCCCAACGGCAGCTATCAGGAAGTGGCCAATGCCGGGCACTTGCTGAGTGTTGATCAACCCGAAGCTTACGCAACCGCAATTCACACCGCATTACAAAGGCAAAACTGATGGTCAATCGATTTGGCATCTCCCGTGGGGTCAGTCCCCGCGAAACCTTCGATCAGGTCTCTGAAATCGCCAAAGCGGTGGAGGCCAACGGCTTTGAGGCGTTGTGGTTCATTGACCACCAGCTTGGCATGAAGGACGTTTACGCAGCGATGAACGTGGCTGCGCTGGCGACGCAGAAAATCCACATCGGCTCTGCCGTCACCAACCTGCAAACACGACATCCGACAGTCACGGCCAACGCCACGACTGCGCTCGACGAGCTTTCCAACGACCGCGCCATGCTCGGACTCGGCGCAGGCTGGGTGGCGGTGCATTCGATTGGGAAAATGCCCGACAAACTTGCCGAGGTCCGGCAGGGTATCAACGCATTCCGCCAGCTCTTCACCGGAGAGGAAGCCGAACTCTACGGCACGAAGGTGCGGATGGCCACGGCGCGGCGACAGATTCCAATCTATCTGGCGGTCTCCCAACCGGGAATGCTGCGGCTTTGCGGAGAAATCTGCGACGGCGCGATCCTGATGGGAGCCGCCGATCCGGATTTCTGCAACTGGCAACTTGATTACATCTACCAGGGACTCGAAAAGGCCGGACGCCAGCGCAGCGACATTCTCATTGATCTGATCGTCACCATGAGCATTGACGATGACGAAGAGCAGGCGCTCAACGATGTGCGGGCCTGGGCCACGAGTCAGGCGGCAACGTTCGCGGTCTGGAAGAAAGTCCCACCCGCATGGGAACGTTTCCGGGAGGAATTCACCACCGCCGAGCAGGCGTACCACTACGAGGAACACCTCTCCCTGCGGGCCGAGCACAAGCAGATTGTCAGTGAGGAATTCGTCAAATCGGTCACGGTTGCCGGGAATTTCGAGAGTTGCGTGGCCAAGCTCAAGGAAGTCGCCAAGCTCGACATCGACCGCATCACCTTCGCGCTGCTTTCCGGTGGGCGAATCCGCCGCTTGGAGGAGTTGGGAAGCAAGGTGATCCCGGCCCTTCAGGATAACTAAAACGAGGTTAAACGAATGGCTAAAACAACCGAAACCTACTGGAATCCACTGCATTCAGAACACAAAGGGGAGTGGCAATGGATTGATGGTCTGGAAGGAACTGTAGAAGAACTGACATTAAGCATTGATGTGGACACGGGCGAATACACTCGTTTGACTTGATTTCTCCCCGGAGCGGACACATCCTCCTTTGGCGGGAAAAGCCATGAATACCCCGAAGAAGTCTTGATTGTCAGTGGCAGCCTCTAATGATCAGGCTTTTGGTCTGTGGTTAGAAACGGGGCACTACGCAAGCCGTCCCCCGGGCGAGATACACGGCCCGTTCAATACAGACATGGGATGCGTTGTTCTTGAACTTTCTTTTCCAAACAAACATGACTGAACGAAAAGTGGCACTGGTCACAGCGGCGGCAGGAGCAGGCATTGGGGCGGCCATCGCCCGGCAACTCGCGGATGACGGCTTTGATGTCGTGATCACGGATGCGCACGAGCGGCGTTGTGGCGAACTGGCCTCAGAGCTTTCCGAAAAACACGGGCGCGAGTTTTTGTCGAAACCGCTGGACGTGACGGATTTTGACGCGGTGGACGCCGTAGTTCAGGAAATCATCGAGCAGCACGGACGGCTGGACGTGCTGGTCAACAACGCAGGCTGGAACAAGTTGGAACCGGTGGCGGAGATGTCGCAGGAGACGTGGCTACGCTGCCTTGACGTGGACCTCAACGGCACCTTCAACTGCATGAGGCAGGCATTACCGCAGATGATCGAGCGGCGTTCCGGAGTAGTCATCAACATCTCCTCGATTGCTGCGTGGGAGACCTCGACCGAACACGGAGCGGCTTACTCTGCCGCCAAGGCGGGGATTCTCGCGCTGACCCGCGTGGCCGCCGCCGAAAACGGCAAGCACGGCATCCGCGTCAACTGCGTCTCCCCCGGACTGATCTACAACGACTTCCTGCGGAAAATCTATCCGGACGAGTTCTTTGAGGGCTATGCGGAAAACCGCTCGCTCGTGGGACGAGTCGGACAACCACAGGATGTGGCCGACATGGTGTCCTACCTTGTCAGTGACAAGGCAGGCTACATCACCGGGGAAGTCTTCACCGTCAGCGGCGGGGTCAGTCCCCATGCCTGAGCAGGAGGACAGCCCGCTCTGGTGGCCCATCACACGGCTTCGGGAAGCGTTTCGCCGAGGTGAGTTGTCCCCGGTCGAGGTGCTGGAGGAAACCTTGGCCCGGATAGCTCGTTTCAATCCATCGCTGAATGCCTACCTCGACTGTTTGGATGAGCAAGCCCGTGAGCAGGCCAAGACCGCAGAGCGTCTTTTCCGAAAGCCGACGGTGGAAATTCCGCCGTTGTGCGGCATTCCAATTTCGATCAAGGACACCTTCGAGTTGGCGGGATCGATCACCACTTACGGTTCTGCACTCTACCGGGAGAACCGCACAGAACAGGACTGTGGGCTGGTGAAACGCTTGCGGGCGGCTGGAGCCGTCTTTCCGGGCAAGACCAACGCCGCAGAGTTCGGGCAGTCCGCGACCACGGACAACCGTTTGGGCGACGATGCCCGCAATCCGTGGGACACGTCCCACACTCCAGGAGGCTCCAGCGGCGGGGCGGCGGCTTCCGTTGCGGCAGGTTTGGCAACGGCAGCCATCGGCGCGGATGGCGGAGGCTCGATCCGGATTCCTGCTGCATTCTCGGGCTTGTTCGGCATCAAACCCACCTACGGACTTTGCTCCAACGAGAAAGGTTTTCGGGCGATGTCGGACTTCATCGCGCCCGGCCCGCTCACCCGTTGTGTGGCGGACGCTCGAAACATCCTTGAAGTGCTGGCCGAACGCAAGTACGCCCGCCAATCCCTCAACGGACAAAAGCTGCGGGTGGTGTGGTGTCCAAGGCCGGAAGACCGCCCTGTCGCTGCCGGAGTCGCCCAAGTGGTCGAGGTTGCGGTGGGGCAATTGTCCAGATTGGGGCATGATGTCCGTGAAACCCCGCTTCCGCTCGCAGGCTGGAATGCTGCGTTCGACACACTCGTTTTGGCCGAGGAACAGCGGGAACGCGGGCACTTGCTGAAGCAGGCTCCGGAGCAGTTGACCGCATACGAACGCAAGTCGCTGGAAGCCGGACAAGCAATCACGGCGGAGGATGTGAAAAACGCCAGAAAAGCCCACCGCGAGTACCAGCAACGACTCCGGAATTTTTTCGCAGATTTCGATGTGATCGCCACTCCGGTGACGGCCACCACTGCCTTCCCGGTGCGGGAACGTCCCCGTGAAATTGACGGACAGCGCGTGAGTTGGCTGTGGGGTGCGGTGCCTTTCACAGCGCCGTTCAATGTCTCCGGGAATCCAGCGGTGTCGCTTCCGTGCGGTCTCTCCGAGGGTTTGCCCGTGGGCTTGCAGTTGGTCGCCCCTTGGAACGCGGAGGAACTGCTGCTCAACCTTTCCGAAGATTTAGAAGCAGAGTTGGCCTTTGACGACACACCCGTCCGCAAAAAGTGGACACTTGCAAACAGGAAATGAAGCAATGACGGGACTGATCCTAGCAGAACAACAGGAGGGGATTTGCACCCTCACGCTTAACAATCCCCGCAAAAAGAACGCCCTCTCCTTGGCCTTGCTCGCGGAACTGGAGCAAGGCTTGGAGCGGTTGCAGAGTGATTCGGATTTAAGAGCGGTGATCCTGCAAGGTGCAGAGGGGACGTTCAGTGTGGGAGCGGACCTCTCCGATGTCACCGGAACTGTAGCAGATCAGGAAATTGACGAACGCATTCAGCGCGTGAATCAACTCATGCGGGCGTTGCCCGTGCCGTGCCTTGCGGCCATTGAGGGACCGTGCGTGGGCGGGGCCGTGACGGTCGCGCTGGCGTGTGACGCGTTGGTCGCCTCCGAGCGTGCCTTTTTTCAGATTCCGGCGACAAGGCTGGGCCTGCTTTACAGTCCGGATGCGGTGGCCCAGTTTCACGCCCGTTTGGGCTCCAGAGCACTGATGCGTTTGTTGCTGCTGGGGGAACGCTGGGATGCACAAACGGCCCTGCACACTGGCCTCGTGGGCTGGGTGGTTCCGGAAAGTACCACCCGTAAAAAGGTGCTGGAACTCGTCCGGAACATGGCGAAGGCTCCCAAAGCCGTGGGCGCGACCAAATCGTTGTTGCTCGCTTTGGAACAGGGCGAGCAGAATCTTTCGTATTGGAAAGAAATCTATGTCAATATCCTGAGTTCTCCGGAACGGCAGGCAGCGGTGGCCCAAGCCAAGGAACGACTTAGCATTCCATAACGAAAATAAAAGATTTTTAATTTCTCAAAACACTGAAACCTGACAAAAAACCACTACAGCGGGTCCAGAGGGGTAGAGAAAAAACTATAAAAACAATTCTCTGTGGCCTCTGTGTTCTCTGTGGTTCAATCGAAAAATCAAGCACTATGAAACTGCCTGAACTGCAAGGCTATGAACTTGGCCAGCGCATCGTCCACTACGAGGAGCGGAACGCGATTCTTTACGCATTGGCAGTCGGCGCATCCAGCGAGGAAACTGATTTGGTGTACGAGCGAGATTTGCGGGTGCTGCCGACTTACGCCTGTGCCCTCGGGCTTTGGGCGGTGGAAGCGGCAGGCGGTCTTGGAGCGTATGACCGCAAGTTTTCGCTGCACGCCTCGCAATCCTTGGTGGTGCATCAATCCCTGCCTCAATCCGGAGCCATTGAAACCACTGGACGGATCACGGGAGTGTGGGACAAGGGCAAGGCAGCGTTGCTCGACATTGCGGTTGAGTCCGAATACTTCACGGCTTCGTATGGGATCTTCCTTCCCGGACTTGGCGGCTGGGGGGGTGATCGCGGCGGCGGGTCTGCACCGGTGGATGAGAAAACCGGGGATTCGTGGTCCGGAAGCTATGCGACGTCCCCGAACCAAGCCGCGCTTTACCGACTGACGGGTGACTTGCACCCGATCCACATTGATCCGGAAGTCGCACTTGCGAATTCATTTGAGCGTCCGATTCTTCACGGGCTTTGCACCTTGGGGATCGCAGCACGGATGATTTCAGAAGCAACCGGAACGCATCCAGCCAATCTCACACAACTTGAAGCCCGTCTCTCCAGTCCGGTGTTGCCCGGAACTGTGGTGGAGGTGACGGCAAACACGACTTCGGCTGGTCTCGCTTTCGAGGCCAGCGTGGGGAGCACTTTGGTGCTCAAGGGGGGGCGAGCGGCCTTTGCTTAGGCCACCGTCCATTTACCGCATTTTGCGGAAACGTTTGGTGCGCAGCATCAAACCAATGAGGGACAAGATCATGTTGAACTGGAAGAAATTGTTTTCCGCAGTGGTGGCAAGCATCGCCGCTCTCGGAATCGCGATTCCGGCATCTGCCGGGGGAACCATCAAGATCGGCGACATCAACAGCTACAAGCGCCTGCCGGCCCACACCATCCCGTACAAGATGGGTGTGGAACTGGCGCTGGAGCACATCAATTCCGCAGGCGGGGTGCTGGGCAAAAAGCTCGAACTCGTCTCGCGGGACGACAACGGCAAACCAGGCGACGCCGTGAAGATCGCCGAGGAACTGGTGTCCAAGGACCGCGTTGCCCTGATTTCCGGGTCGCTGTTTTCGCACATTGGGTTGGCGTTGACTTCGTTCGCCGGGCAACGCAAGGTGCTGTACGTCGCCGCCGAGCCGCTGGCCGATGCTCTTGTGTGGGCAAATGGGAACCGCTACACCTTCCGGTTGCGGCCCTCCACCTACATGCAGGCTTCAATGCTGGCCGAACAAGCCGCAAAGAACCCGGCAAAACGCTGGGCGACCATTGCCCCGAACTACGCCTACGGCAAAGACGCGGTGTCGGCGTTCCAGAAAGTGCTGAAGCAGTTGCGTCCGGATGTCGAGTTCGTAGCCGAACAGTGGCCTGCGCTCTTCAAGATTGACGCTGGTGCAGAAGTGCAAGCCCTCAGCGCCGCCAAGCCCGAAGCGGTCTACAACGTCACCTTCGGTTCGGACCTCGCCAAGTTCGCCCGTGAAGGCAAACTGCGGGGTTTCTTCAGTGGCAAGCTCATGGTCGGACTGCTCACAGGTGAGCCGGAATACCTCGATCCACTGAAGGGCGAAGCTCCGGAAGGCTGGCTTGTCACTGGCTACCCTTGGTATGCCATCAACACTCCAGCCCACAATGCCTTCCTTAAGTCGTATCAGGCGCGGTACAATGACTATCCCCGCATCGGTTCCATTGTTGGCTACAACACGATGCTCGGCATCAAAGCCGCCATCGAAAAGGCCGGGTCAACCGATACGGAAGCGCTCGTGGATGCGATGGAGGGGCTGACGTATTCCTCCCCGACAGGTTCCATCCACTACCGAGCGCTTGACCACCAGTCCACGATGGGCGCCTACTTGGGCTGGACCAAGCTAAAGGACGGCAAGGGCATAATGGTCAACTGGTCCTATCTGGACGGGGCCGATTACCTGCCCTCCGATGCCGAAGTGCGCAAGCTGCGTCCTGCGGCCAACTGACCCTAAGCCCCCCCTTTTTCTCAAAGGGGGGCCAGGGGGGATTTAGATCTGGCCCCCCAACCACATCTATTGAGATCATATGGGATTTTTCATTGTCCAAGTGCTGACCGGGCTTTCGAGCGCAGCAGCGGTGTTTCTGGTTGCGTCCGGGTTGTCGATCATCTTTGGAGTCACCCGGGTGGTGAATTTCGCGCACGGTTCGTTCTACATGTTGGGGGCGTTTTTTGCCTACACTTTCACGAGCCACCTGACCAGCGTGATGGGGTTTTGGATCGCCATGCTGCTCTCCGCCATCGCAGTGGGTCTGATCGGCGTGGTGGTTGAAATCCTCATCCTGCGCCGGGTCTATCAAGCCCCGGAACTCTTCCAGCTTGTCGCTACTTTTGGGGTCATTCTGGTGATTCAGGATTTGGCGTTGTTGGTTTGGGGAGCGGAGGATTTGCTGGGACCGCTGGCCCCCGGACTTGACAGCACGGTGAACATTTTTGGCACGCTTCTGCCAGAATACGATCTCGCCCTGATTGCCCTCAGTCTGGTCGTGCTGGTGGCGCTGTGGTTTCTCTTCAACCGCACCCGCTGGGGCTGCTTGGTGCGAGCCGCCACACAGGATCGGGAAATGGTTGGAGCGCTGGGGGTGAATCAGACGTGGCTGTTCACGGGCACCTTCTTTCTGGGATCGCTGCTCGCCGGACTTGGTGGGGCTGCGCAGTTGCCTAAGGGCGGAGCGAATCTGCTGATGGATTTTGAGATTTTGGCGGCAATTTTTGTCGTGGTCGTCGTCGGCGGCATGGGCAGCATTTTTGGGGCTTATCTGGCATCCGTGCTGATTTTCGAGTGCAATGCCTTCGGCATCCTCATCCTGCCGGAAAGCACCTTGGTTTTGATGTTCGCGCTGATGGCGATTGTGCTGATCGTGCGTCCTTGGGGGCTGTTGGGCAAACCCGAAGTTCCGGGACAGCACGGGCAGGTCGGTCCTCCAGAATTGCCTTATCAAACCGCCTCGCGTAATTTGCGCATGATCGGCATGGCACTGGTGGTTGGCTTATTCGCGCTGCCCACGTTTGCTGATGACTTCACTCTCGTGCTGATCATCGAAATGGTGATCATGTCGCTGTTTGCAGCCAGCCTGCACTTTGCGATGGGTCCGGGTGGGATGGTTTCCTTCGGACACGCCGCATTTTTTGGCGGTGGCGCGTATGCGGCGGCATTGCTGGTCAAGCACTTTGAAGCACCGATGGAAGTGGCGCTGCTCTTCGCCCCGTTGATGGCCGGAGTGCTGGCCCTGATTGTGGGCTGGTTCTGTGTGCGCCTGAGCGGAGTGTACCTAGCGATGCTCACGATGGCCTTCGCGCAAGTCGCGTGGTCCATCGTTTTCCAGTGGGACGCCGTGACTGGAGGAGATGACGGCATCCTTGGCATCTGGCCCAGCGCGTGGGCGAGCGACCGCATGGCGTACTACTACCTGACGATCATCGCCGGAGTCGGCGGCATCCTGATTTTGCGGCACGTCCTCTTCACCCCCTTCGGCTATGCGATGCGGGCGGTGCGGGATTCCGCCTTGCGCAGTGCGTCCATCGGCATCAACGTCTCTCGTCAGCAGTGGCTGGCCTTCGCCTTCTCCGGATTCATGGCCGGCATTGCAGGCGGCTTGTTCGTGTTCTCCAAGGGTAGCGTGTTTCCAGACGAAATGGCGATTCCGCGTTCCTTCGATGCCCTCATCATGGTGCTGCTTGGCGGCGTGAAAACGCTCTGGGGACCCGCCACAGGCGCATCCGTGTTCACTTGGCTGCACGACGAAATTTCGCGGTTCGAGTACTGGCGCTTGCTGTTGGGAACCCTGATCATCGCCCTCGTGCTAGCCTTCCCGCAGGGCATTGCGGGCTTTGTCCAAAACCTGTGGAAGCGCACCCAAACCACAGGAGCAAACGATGCCTGAAACCAGTCTGGAAGTTCAGGGACTTTCCAAATCCTTCGGTGGAGTCCATGCGGTTCGGGACGTCAGTTTTTCGCTGAGTTCCGGGGAACTGCTGGCCCTCATCGGTCCCAACGGTGCGGGCAAGACCACTTGCTTCAACATGCTCAACGGGCAGCTCAGGCCGGATTCCGGTTCGGTGCGGCTGTTTGGCAAGGAAACGGTGGGGATGCGACCTCCGGAAGTTTGGCGGCTGGGCGTGGGTCGGACCTTTCAGATCACCGCAACCTACTCCAGCATGACGGTCTGTGAAAACGTGCAGGTGGCCCTACTCAGTGACCGACACCAACTGATGTCCCTGATTCGGAGAGCCTCCAGTCTGCACCGTCCGGAAGCCCTCGAACTGCTGGAGCAAGTCGGCATTGCCGATCAAGCAGACCGTCCTTGTAGCACTCTCGCCTACGGCGACCTCAAGCGTGTTGAACTGGCGGTGGCCTTGGCGAATGCACCCAAGCTGTTGCTGATGGACGAACCGACCGCCGGGATGGCACCCAAGGAACGAGTGGAACTGATGGCGCTGACGACGGAAATCGTCAAGCAACGCAACCTCTCCGTCCTCTTCACCGAACACGACATGGACGTGGTGTTCACGCACGCCGACCGCATCCTCGTGTTGAATCGCGGACAATTGATCGCGGACGACACCCCCGAAAACGTGCGCAACAACGCCGAGGTGCAGGCCATTTACCTCGGCTCGGATGACATTTTACAAACGGTTTGAATTCGTGGTTCTCTCTTTTTTACAGTACCCTACGATACTTTCCAAATACTGGTGAGTTATGCAGTTTGAGTGGGATGAGAGCAAGGCCGACTCTAACCTCAAGAAACACGGAGTCTCTTTTCAAGAAGCAGCTTCGGTCTTTGGAGATCCCTTGGCAATGACCTTTGATGATCCAGATCATTCCATTCATGAATAACGGTTGCTGACCTTTGGTGCTTCAAAAATAGGCAGGCTCCTTGTGGTAGCTCACACCGAACGTCCAGATATGATGAGGATCATCAGCGCTCGACCCATGACCAAACAAGAGAGGAAGAACCATGAAGAAAACTGGCAATGGTGATGAAATGAGGTCTGAGTACACAAGGAAAGACTTGGGCAAGGGGGTTCGTGGCAAGTACTACGAAGCCTACCAAGAAGCCCACAACTTGGTTTTGCTCCGGCCAGAAGTGGCCTTGGTGTTTCCCACGGAAGAAGCAGTCAATGAAGCATTGCTGTCGTTCATCAAAGTGGCTCAGGAATCCACGGGCCTAACAAAGGGGGCAGACCAGTAATGGAGACCACTGAACATGCTTGAGGTTTCCGGACTGAACACCTTCTACGGACGCGCCCACATCCTCACGGACTTGTCCCTGAACGTGCAACGCGGGGAGGTCGTCGCGCTTTTGGGGCGCAATGGCGCGGGCAAATCCACCACGCTGAAAAGCATCAATGGCTTGGTGCGTCCGGAGTCCGGAACCGTCACCTTCGAGAGCCAGCCGCTCACCCGCCAGCCCCCGCATGTGGCGTGCCGACACGGGATCGGCTACGTTCCGGAAGAGCGGCGCATCTTCACCGATTTGACGGTGATGGAGAACCTGGAGGTCGGCACCCGCCCGTCACGCCCGGAACTTCCGGAGTGGACCCCTGACCGCATTTTCGAGATTTTTCCGAACCTTGGAGAAATGCGGGATCGTCCAGGGGGACAGATGAGCGGGGGCGAGCAGCAGATGCTCACCATCGCCCGCACCCTGATGGGCAACCCCAAGCTGATCCTGCTCGACGAACCCTCCGAAGGACTCGCGCCCGTCATCGTCCAGCAGATGGCCGCGACCATCCAGGAACTCAAGCGCGAAGGGCTGACGGTCATTCTCTCTGAGCAAAACTTGCGCTTCGCCACCCAACTCGCCGACCGCGCCTACATCATCGAAAAAGGTCACATCCGCTACGAGGGCACGATGGCCGGCCTCGCCGCCGATGACGCCGTCCGCAATGCCTATTTGACGGTCTGATCAGTTTTCAAATTGATAATTTCGAAGATCGATTTGCTGAAGACAGATGCATGTTGGGTGCAAGTCAGAGAGGGGTACCCAAATAATACCTGCTGAATTTATGGGGGGAGATTCCTCGGATTTCTGTTTCTAAGTGATTACAAATAAACATTAAAACAATAACTTCCAACAAGTCGTTCGAGAAAGATTTTTTCCCCTGCGCTGCGCTTGCTCAAAAACTTCTCAACTCTGCGTTAGCCAACTATTAATCCAAACAACAAACTATGAATATAAAACTTTCCGAGCAACAAATCGCTTC
>CAJWCD010000073.1:0-18890 GCA_913020725.1 uncultured Pseudomonadota bacterium | reverse complement strand
TTTTCGTTCAACCTGCGGCGTTCTGAGTATCCGAATTTTTTCAGAAGTCGGTGCCCTTGGGTTCTTGCGAGACCATCAACCTTGGCAAGCCCACGTCTCCGCATGAGAAGGCCTCACTGGAAATCAGGGAGTGGTAGAGTACCGGAATCGGCGTCCCGTCATTTCATGCTCTGGAAGGGTAAGCAGAACGGCTCATGTGTGTTTTGCGATGGATTGATGATACAATGGGCTTTGTTCACGGACCTCCTCCCTTGAGTATCCCCGTTCGGGATTGCTTTTTGTGTAGCAAGTGGCAAGGAAGGAGGTTCGAGGTTCGAGGTCTTTTATCTGTGGATGGTCTTGAAGTTTGTGGCTTTTGGCTTGTGCCGTGGAGGTTGTCTTTCCGTCTTTCCGGAGTCCAGCAAGGCGCTTTCACTGCACGAGCAGCATCCTGCGCCAAATTCCAGTGCCTCCCGCAATCCCGGCCTAGAGGCGTGGGGCAAGCGTTGCAGGAGGGAAACTGGCATGTATCTTTCATGGGTTCGCTCACCTGAACGAAGATCAAACTGCATGGAAACAAACCCGCGCATCGTTTCTCGAAAAATCCGGGAAGACCTCCGGCGGTACGGTTGGACAGTGCTGTCCACCTTGTATCACGATGTGGACTTCATCCACACGCTGGGCTTGCACTGGAGCTACCAGCATCCGGATTTTGAGGTGCTGGGCCTGCCCGAAGCTTTGGGGACCGCTCTGCTGAACGAACTGGCACAGCGCGTCAAAAACGGACAGCGCGTCCGGAGTGGGGATTTGCTTGAGGACGTCGCCGAGGATGTGGCACTTTGGGTCACGGCAAATCCACTCGATCCGGAAGGAACACCACTGCTCAACGGCAGGCTGCGGATCATCTGGCCGGACGACGAGGGTCACTACCCGTGGGATGCGGACTGCGAACCCCGTTGCCGAACGCAGTTGCTGTTTCCGGATTCCACCATGCCCAACCGTGAGGAACTGGAAGCGCAGGCACTTTCGCAGTTTGCCCTGCACGCCTGAGTCAGCTTGCAGTTCAACTCTGAGCCAGCAGGTTCTGCATCTCTTCCTTCAGTGCCTCCCGCAGTTCCGGGCGTTGCATGGCCATGCGCAGCATCGAGGTCAGGTAGCCGAGCGGTTCGCCCACGTCAAAGCGTTCCCCCACCATCTCCACCGCCGAAACTTTTCCCTGCTGCGCGAGTCGATTAATCGCCTCCGTTTGGGTAAATTCGCCTTGGTGTTGGTGGCTGTGATCCGTGGCGCGTAGTGCCTCAAAGAGTTCCGGAGTGTAGAGGTAACGCCCGTAAGTGGCAAAGTTGCTGGGTGCGGTTCCGGGCTTTGGTTTTTCCACCATTTTCCGCACCTTCATGGGATTCCCCGTCGCTTCCGGGTCAATCACGCCGTAGCGGGAAAGTTCGTCCTCCGGAAGGGACTGTACGGTCAGAATGGTGTTTCCCGTCTGTTCCCACGCCTCGATGAGTTGGCAGCAAAGTGGAGGCTTGGCAAAAACAATATCGTCCGGATAGGCGACCACAAACGGCTCGCCTTTCACAAACGGTTCGACGAGCATGAGCGCGTTACCCGTGCCCATCATGTGCTGCTGCCGCAGGGTGAAGATGTTTGCAGGCGAAGGCTGGATGAGTTCCAGCTTCTCCGACTGCTGGCTCTCCGCAAACGCCGAGGAGAGTTCCACCTCGCGGTCAAAGTAATCCTCCAGCACTTTCTTGCGGCGTGAAGAAACGAGCAGGATGTCCGTGATCCCGGAATCCACCATCTCCTGCACGATGTAGTCGATCGCCGGACGGTCGATGAGCGGGAACATCTCCTTGGGGATGGTCTTGGACGCGGGCAAGAAGCGCGTGGCATAGCCTGCCGCGAGGATGACGCCTTTCATGTGGTTTCAGAAAGCTAGAGGTTGACGATTCCGTAAGAAGTGAAAAATCGTGAAAACTCACCGCAGAGACGCAGAGAGCGCAGAGAAAAAATCCTGTAAAAACAATTATCTGTGTCCTCTGTGGTGAATCAATGTTTAGGTGTTTTTTGCGAAATCATCAGAGGTTGAGCCAAGTTTGCGCGGTGGTTTCGTCAATCACTTGGATTCCGAACTTGTGGGCTTTCTCCAGCTTGGAGCCTGCGTTTTCTCCAGCCAGCACGAGATCCGTTTTTTTGGAGACCGCACTGGTGATGTTGGCACCGGCTTCCTCCAGTCGTTGTTTCCAGACATCACGAGCTTCGGAAAGCGCTCCGGTCAGCACGACGATTTTTCCGGAAAAATGAGGATTGTCCGCCTCCAGGATCGCCTCCTCCTGCGGGCAAACACCCACCGCCAGCAGATCGTCCACCAGTGCTTGCTGGCGGGAATCTGCGAAGAAAGACGCAACGCTGTTCGCAATCACAGGGCCAATTTCGTCAATCGCCAGCAACTGCTCATGCTGCACTGTCCGCAGGGTTTGGAGGCTGCCAAAGCGTCGAGCAAGCAGGCGGGCGGTTTTCTCGCCAACGTTGGGAATCCCCAGCCCGTGCAGCAGGGTCGCTAGTTGGCAATGCTTGGAACGTTCCAGCCCGGAAACCACGTTTTCTGCCGATTTCTTTCCCATCCGTTCCAATTGCGAAACGGTCTCCACATCGAGCCGAAACAAATCCGCAGAGGTCCGGACAAGCTCACGTTCCAACAACTGCACCACCAGCGCAGGCCCGATGGTTTCCACATCCAAGGCCCGCCGCGAGCAGAAGTGCAGAATCCGCTCGCGTACTTGATCCGGACAGTCCGGGTTTGTGCAAAGCCAATTAACCTCGCCGTCTTCGTGGCTCACTTTGTCATCGCAGGCCGGACAGGTTTCCGGAGGCAGGATTGGCAGTGCATTGGGGGGCCGTGCGGATCGAGCGACCGAGACGATTTTCGGAATGATCTCTCCGCCTTTCTCCAGCGTGACCAAGTCGCCAAGGTGCAGGTCGAGGTTGCGGACCTGCTCGAAATTGTGGAGGGTTGCTCGTCCGACCATCGTACCGTTGAGTTCGACAGGATCGACCAGCGCGATGGGCGTGATCACTCCGGTGCGTCCCACGCCAAGTTCGATGCCCCGGATGCACGATTCTGCCTGTTCGGTGGAAAATTTGTAGGCCGCCGCCCAGCGTGGGGACTTGGCCGTGACCCCAAGTTGCTTTTGTGTGCTGTAGGCATCCACTTTCAAAACCACACCGTCAATGGCATAGGCCAGTTCGGAGTGGCGTGGTTCCCACCTGCGGCAATACTCTAGTGCCTCGGTGATGCTGGAGACGCAATGCCGCTCCGGATTGATAGGAAAACCGAGTTCTGTGAGTTGGTCGAGCGCGGCAGAGTGCCGGATGGCCTTGATTCCGGACACGCAAGCATACACGAAAACTCCAAGTCTGCGGCGACTCACCTCACTCGTGTCTAGCGTGCGGAGCGTCCCGGCAGCGGCGTTGCGCGGATTCCGGAAAGGCGGATCGTTTCTAGCGGTGCGGCGTTGGTTGAGTTTTTCAAAGGCGTCCTTGCTCAGGAAAACCTCGCCGCGCACTTCAAGGTCAAGGGGTTCTGGCAACGCAACGGGCAGTTCCGGAATGGTCCGCAAGTTTGCCGTCACTTCGTCGCCTTCCATACCATCACCCCGCGTGACCGCCGTGGCCAAGCGTCCTTGTTCATAGATTAACGCAATGGCGAGGCCGTCAATCTTGAGTTCGCAGGTGTAGCTCAGGGTGGGCACCCCCAAGGGCTTGCGCAGACTCTCATCCCACTCCAGAATCGCTTGCTCGGAATAGAGATTTCCAAGACTGAGCATGGAGGTGGTGTGCCGCCGGGAGGGAAACGCCTGCTGCTGGTTTGTAGGAAATTGCAGCAGGGGCGATGCCTCCATAAATGACTCCCCCGCCTGCGCTTCCAAGGCGTGGAGTTGGGACACCAAACCGTCGTACTCAATATCCGAAACCTTGGCCACGTCGCAGTAGTAAGCGTGGTTGAGGTCGTGGATGCGCTGGACGAGATCGGTGGTTTTTGACATGCGTTTATTGTTAGAAAAGTTCACGCCAATTTAGGCAAACCTCCAGAAAGTTGCCATCGGTTTTTGCGGAAAATCCACAGACGACTTGTCATTCTCCCCAAAAATCGGGAAAACTCCATGCTTTGAGTGCTTTGCTTCAAAACGATGAAAACCGCACCTCAGCGTCACTTTAACTCCCGGAAACGCCAGCAGGAGTTGGAATGGCTTTATGGCACCCATCCGGTGTTGGCGGCACTCCGGCACAAGCGCCGCAAGCTAGTCGGGTTGCACCTGAAGGATTCCGGGAAAGATCGCTTGCAAGCTGTGGCCGAGGCTGCAAAAAAATCCGGAGTGCCAATCCATTATGAAACTCCTCGCTGGTTCAGTGACAATTTGGGGGAGTCGGTCCACCAAGGGGTTGCCTTGCAGTGTGGTCCGCTGCCCCTGCTTGACGAAGCGGAACTGCCCGCTCTCAATTCCGGCAAGCCGAATCTGGTGTTTGTGCTGGATGGCGTGGAAGACCCACACAATCTGGGAGCGATTGTGCGGACGCTCGGTTTTTTCGGAGTCGGTGCAGTGGTGATCCCCAAGGATCGTGCAGCCGCCCTCTCGCCAGTTGCGGCCAAGGCTTCGGTGGGCGCACTCGAATGGTTCCCGGTGGTGAGCGTCACGAACTTGCATCGTTTTTTGGAGGGGCAGAAAAAGCGCGGCTACTGGGTGGTCGGACTGGACGGTGCATCCCGAAACCCCCTCCGGCAACTGGCATGGGATCGTCCGCTGATGGTGGTGTTGGGTGCCGAAGGCAGCGGATTGCGCCCCTTGACGAAACGTAGCTGCGACTGGCTGGTGAGCATTCCGGGAACACCGGAGGTGGAATCGCTCAACGTGAGCAACGCCGCTGCAGTCACCTGCTATCACTTGCGGAACACCGTGAGTGTCCCGGAATTTGCAACTCCCTTGCAAACAGCACCTGCTGGCCATTCCTCTGAGTTCGTGTCGTGAAGAAATTTCGGTTGCAGACCGCCTTGAAAGTGAGAGAACGCCTAGAGAAACTCTACCAAAAAGCACTTGCTCAAGAAGTGCAGATCTATCAAAAACTGCTGGACCAACGCCAAGTGCTGCACGAGAGCCGGTCCGAAAACGGCAGCGCGTTGGACAACTCGAAGCAGCACGGGTTCACGATGCCCCAACTGCAAGTCCGGGATCGCTTCGAGCAGCGACTGCAATACCTGATTGAAATCTCGGATGAGCAAATCCAGCAGCAAGCACAGATGGTGGAGGTCAAGCAACAGGAACTGATTGGAGCCACCCAGAAGAAGCGTGTTCTGGAAATCCTCCAAGAAAAACAGGAGCGCGAAGAGCGCGAAATAGAGGAACGCGAAGAGGGCATGGAAGCGGATGAAATTGCCCAGAATCTCTGGCGCAGACCTCCAGTTACCTAAGTCAGGTTTGCAAAACAGACCTGCAACGATGAAAATTTAACCTCACAGTTGAAGACCAAAAACCAGCAAGTGTCATGAAAACCACAAATAAATTGATCGCCTTGGGAGTTTTCTTGGTGGTGACTTGTCAGGCAAGGCCCGCTTATAGCATACCCACTTCGCTAGATGATCTTTCAGAATCGGTCAAGGCACTCTGCCGGGATTACGGACTGGAGTTCTGCGCCGGGCCTCCCAAGGATTCGGCAGGAGACGCACCGAAAAAGCGCGAGTTCACGGAGACGGAAAAGCAAATCCTCTCTCGGCTCGTTGAGCAGTCGGAGCAGATCAAGCAACGGGAGACAGACCTCTCCCGGCGAGAGGCGCAGTTCAAGGCGTTGCAGGAGGACATCCAGCGGCAGATTAGCCAACTGGAGAAACTCCAAAAGAAGATTGCGGACGACATCTCTAAGAAGAAGTCGCAAGATCAAGTGAAACTGGACAAGGCCGTCTCGTTTTACGCTAAGATGGACGCCGCCACGGCGGCACAGTCCATTGCAAAGCTCGATCAGTCAACGGCAGTCCGCATCCTCATTCGGATGAAGGACAAGCAAGCCGCGGAGGTGCTGGGCAACATGGGGCCAGACAAATCTGCTGAGCTGATTGC
The DNA here is from genome assembly GCA_913020725.1 of uncultured Pseudomonadota bacterium. Taxonomy (GTDB): domain Bacteria; phylum SAR324; class SAR324; order SAR324; family NAC60-12; genus UBA8110. The sequence continues at coordinate 12,801 of CAJWCD010000073.1, read as the reverse complement.
CGAGATCACCAACAAATAAACGACCCTCAGCACGGTGGCGGAGGGTCTTCGGAAAGGACGCCAACGTGTTGATTCCCTCGATGACGGGGCAAACCCCGTCTACGCCCAACCCGGCAGCCGCTGGGGGTGAGGCCGCCGAGTCTTCCCAAACACATTCTGAATTTGAGGCTCTCTTGAATGGAGCCTCAGGTGAGCCAGACCTCGCTTGGGCATTGGAAGCTGCCCAAGCCTCGGAACTCTCCGAAACTCTGGAGGGCGAGTTTTCGGCGGAGGCGTTTGCCGACTTCCAAGCGGAAGATAAATTTGGCGACGACGAGGATTTCCTGCTGGCCGCCTTGGCCCCGAACGTCCTTTCCGAAGATCTTCGTGCATCCGGAGCAGCACTCAACCCCCGCAAGGACTTTCCCGGATTCCAGTCATTGCCCAAGACTCCGGAAACACTCAAGTCCGAGTACTTCCAGAACACAACGGCCCTCAAGTCCGAGGTGTTGGAGGTGCCTGATCCTCGTATCGCCGATTTTGAGACGATGCGCCCTGCTCCCAGCCTTGAAGAACAAGTTTTTACCGAGGAGGTGGCCAAGGAAGACATGGACCTGCCGGAGTTTGAACGTTTTCTGCGGTCGCCGCAGGAAACACGTCACCTTCCGGAAGCCGAACCACTGAAGGCCAAGGACGTGCTGGCGCAGTCTAGGCTTGCAGAGGTTCCGGTCGAAGAGCTTGAGCCGTCACAGCTTTCAGCGGCACGTCAAGCGCTGTATGCCAAAACAGGAGAGGCGGAGCGGTTTGAATTTTCCATGCGCGACCTGAATCAGGTGCTGACCCGCACTCCGGAAGCGCAAGCCGTGCAGTCCAACACCAGTTCGGTGATTGCCCCGTTGGCTATAGACGCGGCTATGGTTCGCATGGAAGCCGGAGCCTCCGTGAAGGAAGTTCCGATCTTGCAAGCCTCGCAAGACCTTCCCTTTGACATCGAGCAGGTCGTCAGCCGAGTCCGTGTGATGAGCAACGGTGAAACGCAGGAAATCACCCTGCGGATGGAACCGGAGCACTTGGGGCGTGTGTTGCTGAAGGTTCGGCAGGCCGGCAACCAACTCACCGTTGAGATGCGGGTGGACAACCCCGCCGCCAAGCAAATGATCGAAGCCGGGTTTGACACCCTGCGCAGTCGGTTCCTTGATCAGGAATTCGCCTATCAGGAGATGCGAATGAACGTCAACGTGGATCAACGCGGATCACAACAGCAGGCGCAACAAGAAGCGTTTCATGAAGAACTGGTTGGCAACATCCGGCCCGGCGAAACGGAAGCAGATTCCGTACTCAACACCCCCCGGACACCGCGCCACGACGGCAGCTTGAGTGTCCTCGCCTAACACAATGAACAGTGATAACTGCTAACTGCTAACTAATAACTGAACATGCAAGCAAGTCAAGTCCAGCAGGCCATCACCACTGCTAAATCCACCCAGCAGAACATGACCGCTCGGGGAACGGCGGACAACCGTGAGTTGGGTAAGCAGGATTTTCTGAACCTGCTGATGACCCAGTTGGCTAATCAGGATCCCACCGATCCAATGAAGCCGGAGCAGATGATGCAGCAGATGGCGTCTCTGGGAACCGTTGAACAGTTGCAGAACCTCAACGCCCAAACCCGGCAGTTGATTGGCTTGCAGAAGCAAATCGCTCGCGCCAGCGCCAGCAGCCTGCTCGGACGCGATGTGGAAGTGGGTTCGACCAGCCTGTCGGTGCAGAGTGGGGTGACGCAGCCTGTCAGCTTCAAACTACAAGGCGATGCCGAACGGGTCGCGGTGCATGTCTTCGGCACTGGAGGAGACCTCGTGCGCCGTGTGGACCTCAAGGCTCAAGGCATGGGCGAACACCAATTTGTCTGGGATGGACTTGACGGCGACGGCGACACCATGCCGGATGGCAACTACCGCTTTGATGTTGTCGCCAAGACTGCCGAAAGCGGCGAGGTTCCCGTGGTGATCTCCAAGGTCGGGATGGTTGCCGGAGTGCGCTTCGATGGCGAGCAACCGCTGGTGAAGATCAACGGTGATTGGATTGTGGCCAACAAGATTATGGGGATGAGCAACCTGAGCGAACGTCGCTTTGGGCAAGCCACCCCGCTGCCTCTCAAAGAAGATTTGCTGCCCGCAGCCACGCTGGTGGAACTCCAGCGTCGGCAACTGCAGGTAGAGGATTGATTTTCACAGACGATTTTAACTCCGGGGCAGCACGCCCCATAACCTGAACAAGGAGCGCATACATGGCCCTTCTGGGAGCTCTTCAAACAGGCGCAAGCGGTGTCAAGACCTATGGCAAAGCCATGCAGGTCACGGGTAACAACATCTCGAACGTCAACACTTTCGGCTTCAAACGCAACATCATCGCCTTTGAAGACCTGCTCGGCAACGACTATCCGCAAGGCCTCTCGTTCACCAAAGTCAGCAACGGGGTGAAGATTGGTAGCGTTGAGATGGAAGTCTCTCAGGGTGCCTTGGAAAGCACTCAGCTCACAACGGACTTGGCCATCGCTGGAAGTGGCTATTTCACGGTGATTGACCCCAGCACGAGCAATGAGTACTTCACCAGAAATGGGCAGATGTCGTATGACAAGGACGGATTCTTGGCCACTCCACGGGGTTATCGGGTGCAAGCCTTAGAGGTGGACCGGATCACCAAGGAGAGCAAGGGGTTGCCGGGGTCGCTGAAGATTTTGGGACTGGTGGACCCGCCGCAACCGTCAGGAGATGGACGTAACAACACGGGTATGAAAATCGCGGCCAATTTGGACGCGAACGCCGTGGTGAAGGACGTGCCTTTCGATCCCACCAACGTTCGGGACACGATGTATAACTATACGACCTCGACGACGGTGTACGACCAGTATGGGAACACGCACACGGCCTCCGTGGTCTTCCGCAAGCGTCCGGATCTCCCGGAGCAGGTGGACGGGGCAACGGGCCTGCCCGTTCCGGGCAGTGGTGTCCGCAACCAGTGGGAGTACTACCTGCTGTTTGACGGAGCCTCGCTCGGACAGGTTCCCGGAACGATGCTCGCGGTGGGGGGTGGGTTCATGCAGTTCACTGGAGATGGCAAGCTGATCGCTGCTACGAGCGGAAGCTTTGAGGCTCAACCTGGTGGAGTCGGTCCGGACGGACAGCCGTTGCCGGGAGGGCCACCCCGCTTGATTCCGCAGCCGGTTGATCCGGAAACCGGAGTCCCGCAGTTCGCGGTGCCGTTCAACGGCGAGGACCCGATCGTCTTGGGCCTGCACCTTGGTGACGGCTTCAATCCGGACGATCCCACGGATCCCCGGACAGGTTTGGATGGAATCACCCAGTTTGCCGGGAAGTACAACACTGTCGAAGCCAGTGCCGATGGCAACGGCTCTGGAAATTTGGAGAGCATCTTCGTCGAAGGGGACGGCACGGTGACTGGGGTTTTTGATTCCGGATACAACCGCCCAATTGGTCGCATCGTCCTCACCAAGTTTGACAACCCAGGTAAGCTCGCCCAGCTTGGCGACAATCTTTTGGTCGAAACATTGAGTTCCGGCAAAAAGGTGAGTGGTGAACCCGGAACCGCCGGATTCGGCGAAGTTCGCAGTCAGATGCTGGAGCAGTCCAACGTGGACCTCTCGCTGGAATTCGTGAAAATGATCGAATCGCAACGAGCCTTTCAGGCCAACGCCAAGACCGTGACCACCAGTGACGAGATGATTGTTGATCTTGTCAACATGAAGCGCTAATTGCTTTCCTCCTGAGCTGCGGGATGCTCCCGCAGCTCGTCTCTTTTCCCAGTAATTTCCAGACAAGTGCTCCTTCACGCAGTGCGTGGTTTTATCCTTAGACCAGTGTGAGCAGCACGGTCAGGGTGAGCAGGCTTAACATGGTGGAAACCAGCACCGTGGTGGTGGCAAAAGCAGGCTGAAGGTTGTGCTCCATTGCCACAATGGCAACTAGCACGGCAGCGGGCATGGCGAATTGCAGAACCCCGGCGGCGCGAGCGATGCCCTCCAAACCAAAGAGCGGCATCAGCAAGACAGCAATTCCAGGCCCCACCAAGAGTCGAAGGCCGGTGGCCACCCAGACCTCCCAAGTGATCTGAATCTCCTCGATTTCGGCAAGCTGCACTCCTAGAGTCACCAGCATGACTGGCACCATCGCCTGACCGAGCAACCCCGTCATGCGTTCGAGCAGGAGGGGCACCTCCACTCCAGAAATGTAAAACGCCAGCGCAGGCCAGAGTGCCAGCAAGGCTGGAGTTCGGAAAACCTGCAAAACCGCGGACAGTCCTCCGTGTCGAACTAAATTCGCGGCGGCCACGGAGATCGTGAACGAGGTCATCGAGACGGTCAGAAAATACACCGCCGCCAATAATACCGCCTCCGTACCCAAATGAAACTCCACAATGCCCAGCCCAAAATTTCCCACGTTAGGGAAAACGGCAACCATGATGAACGCCGCAACGATTTCCTTGGGACGGCGCAGCAGCACTCCGGTTAATCCTGCAATCGTGGCCATGGAAAGCTGTAAAACCAGCGTGAAGCCGAGGATGAGTAGAAACAACGATCCCGGAACCGTCGCGTTGCTGATTGTGCTGAAAATGAAGGCCGGAACAAAAACGAAGTAGGCGATCTTGGTGAGGCTGCGGGACTGCACTTCCAGACGCGGGCCCACAAAATAGCCGATAGCCACCAGCAGGAAAATCGGAGTGATGGTGTTGAGGAAAACTTGGATGAGCGGCGGCAGCCCCGGGTTGTCTTGCACAAACCATCCAACGAACCCTGAGCCAGCAATGAAGCTGCCCAGAAAGATGGCAAGCAGGAGCAGGGTTCTCAAATGAACTCAGGAGGTAGCGTTTTGAAGCGCTTGATCGAGGTCTTGGAGGATATCGTCCACCCACTCCAACCCCACAGAGATGCGCAGGACTTCTGGACCTGCTCCACAAGCAACGCGCTGCTGGTCGGTGAGTTGGCGGTGGGTGGTGGAAGCCGGGTGCAGGATGAGGGTTTTCGTGTCTCCGATGTTAGCAACGTGGCTGATCAACTCGACTTGCTCCACGACCTTGATGCCCGCGTCGTATCCACCTCGCACTCCAAAGGTGAAGACCGACCCAAAGCCTCCGGAGAGGTATTTTTTTGCGAGACCATGACTGGGGCTTTTGGGAAGTCCGGCGTAGTACACCCACTCGACCGCCGGATGGTCGTCCAGAAATTTGGCCACCTGCTGGGCATTGGCACAGTGCCGTTCCATGCGCAGGGTGAGGGTTTCGCAGCCGTTTAACGTCAACCATGCGTTGAGCGGGGCAAGCGTGCAGCCCAAATCCCGGAGCGACACCGCGTGGCTGTACATCGTGTAGGCCAGATCGCCGAAGGTTTCCGCGAAGGTGATGCCCTGATACTCCGGCGCAGGCGTGCTCAAGCTGGGATATTTGGGGTTGCCAAACCACGGGAACTCCCCGGAATCAATCACGACTCCGCCCATCGCGTTGCCCTGTCCGGAGAGAAACTTGGTGGTGGAATGCACCACGAGGTCCGCTCCCCATTCCAGCGGACGGCAGAGCGCGGGTGTGGCCATCGTGTTGTCCACCACGAGCGGCACGGTGGCATCCTTGGCGACTTTGGCGATGGCCTCCAAATCCATCATCATTCCGGCGGGATTGGCGATGCTTTCGATGAAAATGGCGCGGGTGTTTTCGGTGAGCACCCTTTTGAAGGCATCCGGATTTGTGGCATCCACAAACACCGCCTGCCAGCCGAATTTCTGAAAGCTCTTGCCCATCAGGTTGATGGTGCCGCCATAGAGTTGGTCTGCAACGATCACCTCCATGCCCGGAGCCATCAGCGGAAAAAGGGCCAGCGTTTCGGCCGCATGTCCGGAAGACGTTGCGGTTGCGCCACGTCCACCTTCCAAGGTCGCCAGCCGTTCTTCAAGGGCGGCAACCGTCGGGTTGGTGAGCCGGGAGTAAATGAACCCGGGAGTCTGGAGGTTGAACAGGGAGGCGGCGTGATCCGCGTCTTCAAAGACGTAGGCGGTGCTTTGGTAGATCGGAAAGGAGCGGGCGCCCGTTGTGGGGTCTGGCGGCGTCCCCGCATGGATTGCGAGGGTTTCGAGTCCGTAAGTCGATTTGGGTCGAGGCATCAGTAGCGCCGCCGCTTGCTAGTGAGGACTCCAGTGTTGACCCCGTGCCAGCCCAACTCTCCAAAGAGCCGGGAGTATTCGATCTTGGGGCAGCGGTCCATCACCACCTGCATTCCGGCGTTTTCCGCCAAACGAGCCGCTTCGTCATTACGAACACCAATCTGCATCCACAGCACCTTCGCGCCGATTTGTTCAGCCGCCTGCGCCAAGCCCGGTGCCTGCTCGGCTTTCCGAAACAGGTCCACCATGTCCACGGCTTCCGGAATCGATTCCAAGTTGGACTGCACGGTTTCGCCCAGCAGCAGTTCTCCTGCTGAAACCGGATTGACTGGAATCACGCGGAAGCCTTTGCGCTGGAGGTATTTCATGACGAAGAAACTGGGGCGCTTCCAGTTCGTGCTGGCCCCGACCATCGCAATGGTGCGGACGGAGCGCAGGATGTCCCGGAGATAGGAGTCGGGGTAGTGGTCGTGGGAGTTCAATTACCGTAAACGCAGGTGAGTTTTTGGATAACCAACTTGCACTGACTTTTGCCCCGTCGACGATGAATGGTGTTGGGCAGTTTCGTGCGCCGCAGCACAAACTCCACGTTCGATTCCCCGTTTTCATCCACCGTGTGCCGGGGAACCAGCTCGTGATGTTCTTCAGGAATCGTCCGGGCCTGCGCTTGTTCCAGCTTTTCAACCACCCGATCCGTGGTGGTTGGAGTCTTTGACGCACAGCTTGTCAGAACGAAGCCCAACAACAGTGCAATCAACACCCCAGCATCCAGCCCTCCTCTGATTTGCTGTGCACGGAACATGGCTTAGCTGGGTTCGTAGGCAACATGAACTGTAGAGGCACCAAAGCAAAAATCATGCACCTCCACTTGCTGGAACCCCAGCTCAAGCAGGTGCCGCTTGAGGGTCTCCTGATTAGGATACTGTACCGAAGAATGCGGAAGATAGGAAAACATTTCCTGTCCGGGCATGAGCCATTCCCCAATGCGGGGAACAATCCGGAACAAGAAAAATTGACTCAACCCTGCAAGCACCGGAACCCGAACCTTTCCGACATCGAGGCTGACCAACTCCCCTCCCGGCTTGAGAACTCGGCGAATTTCGTGCAGGCATCCCGTGAGGTCCGGGACGTTCCGGAGTCCGTAGCCGATTGTTACCGCATCAAAATGCCGATCTGGAAACGGCAGTGCCATCGCGTCGCCCCGGCAAAACTGCACAGGGTTCTCGCCCGCGGCTTTCCGCCGTGACGCGAACACCAGCATCTGCTCAGAGAAATCCATTCCGATCACCTCCACCTCCGGATGCATCCGTTTGACCGCTTGGGCGATGTCCCCGGTTCCGCAGCACAAATCCAAACAACGCTCGCCCGGACGCAAACCCGTCTGTCGTGCAACGAACTGCTTCCAGTAGCGGTGCAATCCAAAGGTGATGAGGTCGTTGAAACGGTCGTACTTTTCCGCGATCTCGTCAAACTTCTGCTCGACGTAAGCGGCTTTTGCTTCGGGCGTGGGGAGTTGGTAGTTCACGGATTCTCTAACAGATTTCAAACGCTTTCGGCTCATGTGTAGTTTGAGGTGAAGTAAGCAATTTTTCCATTGAGTTTATTGATGAAAATTCAGTATTCCACCTCAAACCACACATGAGTCAAAAGTTTACGTTCCCGGAGGCCACAGGGTTTCGCCGAGATCGAGGCGGTAGTAGCTGCCGAGGCAGCGCAACTTGCGGATGTCCTCGTACACTTGGTCGCGAGCGGATTCCAGAGTGGGGCCGCAGGCGTTGAGGTCAGCGATGCGGTGGCCCATGTCAAGGTTCTGGTGGTGCGTCATGTAAAGTTGCCCTGCTTCGGAATCCACCTCGTTCCACCACAAGTCGGAGGAAACTTCCCCGGAAACTTGCACCGGAAGCTTGGGCACGCTCGGCACGATGTAGGGATAACCATAACCCGCCAATGTCAGTGAAACTCCGAGCTTCCGCTCCGGATGCCAAGCTGGGGCCGCCGCTTCGTCACGCACCAGTTGCCCCAGCACTTCCAGCGGGTTCTGGAGCATCCGTAGCAGCAACGCTCCAGTGGTCACGCCAAGCCGCACGTTGTATTCGATGGCGTGCCAAACCCTCTCGTGCTGGATAGCGGTCACTTGCAGAATGCCTTGGAATCCGGACGCTTCCAGCCAAGGCTTGAGTGGATGGATAAGCTGGCGGGCGAGTCCGTAGCGGTCTTCGGAATCCTGCTCGACGATGCCCGCAAGCGGCGCTCCGGCCACCGGGCCAAGGTTTCCGGTGTAGGCCCGCTTGTACTCTTGATTGGTGACGAGACTGACGATTTCCCCACCACTGACTGCAACGAAGTGCCCGGCCTCTGTCGTGCCAAGGTACTCTTGCAGGAACACGCCCTCGGCGTAGTCGATATGTTCCAGCCAACCGAGCGTGTCCTCCACGGTTTCACAGACAATCGTGTGGATCGGACTGAACGGGGAGCAGAGCGGGTTTTTCAGGACATAGGGCCGAGGTTGTTCCCGCATCAAGGCCAGCGCCTCCAGACGATTCTGGACGAGATGGGACTGTGGCACCGGAATGCTGTGTTCCTGACACAACGCCGCCGAATGTTCGCGGGAAACCTCGATGGTCAGCGCCTCACCCGTGGGGGAAAGCAGTGGCCAGTTTTCGGCAAGTGCCTCTTCAGCCCAAGGCTGATCCCACCAATCCACGCCCATCGGAATCACGAGATCTGGGCAAAACTCCCGGAGGATGGGCAGCGGTGAGGGATGGTCGCGGTGAAACCAAGTGGGTCCAACAGACTTGGGGCCGTGGTGCCCATAGTCGCGGGTGAGGTAACAGCCGACCTCTGCGCCGTGTTCTTTGAGAATCTGGAGAACGGAATGGGCAAAGGCTCCCACTCCGAGAACCAGAACGCGGGCGGGAGGCTTGGCCATGATGCGGGTCCGTCGGTCGCGTCCTGCGCGACTCAACCGAGGAGCGAGGTTGTCAGCGAGGGTCCCAGTTGAAGATCATCAGCAGGAGTACCACCGTCACAAGGCAGGTAAATCCTAGCATGATTACGGCCACGCGGTTGTCCCAGCCCACGCTCTGGCCCTCCTCTCCGGAGTGGATGCGCTGCTGAATTTCCTTGTCGTGGGCTTCCTGCTTTTCTCGGTCGGCCACTCGACTTGCGGCATCGGTTTCAAAGCCTTTAATCACCTCTTCGTTGTATGCCTGCTCGTCCATCATCACTCGTTGGTTAGGCGTTGAACTAGTTCCGGAAAATCTACCATAACCAGGAGCATTCTCCAAGCGCTCATTTCGCCGTGCGTGAAATCGCCTTGTTCGTGTGCAGAATTCTCGGCAGAATTTCATTTCTCTGTAACCTTACACCTTGAATCGCCATGCCCATCGCCAACCATGAAACCTACTGCCGGATGCTCGACAACGCGCAGCAGAACGGCTTTGCCTACCCGGCCATCAACGTCGCCTCGACGACCACCGCCAATGCGGCGCTGCGGGCCTTTGCCGAGGCCAGGAGTGACGGCATCATTCAGATTTCCACCGGAGGCGGCGAGTTTGCTTCCGGACAGGCGGTGAAGAACGGGGCGCTCGGTGCGATTTCACTCGCCCAGCACCTGCACCTGATGGCCGAGCAGTACCCGGTTCAGATCGCCCTGCACACCGACCACTGCCAGCCCAAGAAGGTCGATTCGTTTCTGCGGCCCCTGATTGCCGAAACCGCCAAGCGCCGGGCGCAGGGCTTGCCGAATCTCTTCAGCTCCCACATGTTCGACGGCTCCGAGCTGCCGCTCGACGAAAACATGGAAATCTCAAAACAACTGCTCGCTGAATGCGCGGAACAGCAAATCATCCTTGAAGTCGAAGCCGGAGTGGTTGGCGGTGAGGAAGACGGCGTGGACCACGGCGATCAGCCCAACGAAAAGCTCTACACGACTCCGGAAGACATGGTGCAGGTCTATGAAGCGTTGAGCGGGATTGGCCGCTTCATGTTTGCAGCCACTTTCGGAAACGTCCACGGCGTGTACAAGCCCGGCAACGTCAAACTTGAGCCAACAATCCTGCGGGACGGCCAAGCCGCCGTGACCGCTAAGCACGGGACTGCCGCCGAGATGGACCTTGTCTTTCACGGAGGTTCCGGCTCGTCCATTGATGAGATTCACGAAACGCTCAACTACGGGGTGATCAAGATGAACGTGGACACCGACACCCAATATGCTTTCACCCGACCCATTGTTGATCACATGCTGAGCAATTACGAAGGTGTGCTGAAAATCGAGGGCGAGGTCGGCAACAAGAAAATGTACGATCCGCGCTCCTACCTCAAAAAAGCTGAAACCGCGATGATGGAGCGCATCAAGCAAGCCTGCGATGACCTGCTCAGCACCGGAAAATCGCTCGATGCTTGACCTTTAGCCACGGATCACGCGGATCAAAAAGGAAAGCCACGGATTCCATGGATGCCCACGGATAAAAAATAGCAAAGCCATCCGCGCCCATCCGTGGCTAAAAACCAAACCCCTTGCCCTGCCCACGGTATCGCGCTAAAATTGGCACAAACCCTCACCTCAACTCCTTCACGGAGGCCCATGCGACGACGAATTCTACTGCACCGCACCCTCGGCGGGCTGTTGCTGTTGTTTCTGCTGCTCACCGTTCCTGCCCTTGCCAACGAACGCGGGGTCGCCCGCACCGAGCTTGCTCCAGAACCCAACGTCAAGCGCCTTGCACTGGTGATTGGCAACTCGGACTATGTCTCCAGCCCCCTGCGCAATCCGGTCAATGACGCGGTGCTGATGGAGCGCACCCTGCAAAGCCTTGGCTTTTCGGTCACGGCCCTGCGCAACGCCGAGCAGCGGGAGATGGAGCGGGCCATCGGCGAGTTTGGCCGCAGGCTGCGTGGCGGAGGCATCGGGCTTTTCTACTACGCGGGGCACGGCATGCAGGTTGATGGGGAGAACTACCTGCTGCCCGTGGACGCCAACCCCATGAGCGAGTCGGACCTGCGCTACGAAGCCGTTCCGGTCGGCAAGCTGCTCAACCAGATGGCGGATGCAGGGAACGGCATGAACCTCGTCATCCTCGATGCCTGCCGCAACAATCCCTTTGCCCGCAGTTTCCGCTCAGTGAGCAAGGGACTCGCACAAGTCACCGCACCCACCGGAACCTTCATCTCCTACGCCACTGCCCCCGGCAGTGTGGCCGCCGACGGTGAGGGTGGGAACGGACTCTACACCGAACGGCTGGCCGCGCACATGGTCACACCCGGACTCTCGCTGGAGAACGTCTTCAAGCGCGTGCGCGGCGACGTCATGCAGGCCAGCGCGGGCAAGCAGGTGCCGTGGGATTCGAGTTCAGTGACGGGTGATTTTTTCTTCGTTTCTGCCTCTGCTGAACCAACGGTTTCAGCAGCACTGCCGAAGCAACAGAGCGGATTCAGTCTTGATGATCTGGACGAAGAGGCCAAGCAAGAGGAGGCGGCACGATTGGCATGGGACAACAAGCTGGAGGAAATGCGCAGTGCGGTGGAACAGGTTCGCGGCTACGAGCGTCGTAAAATCTCTCCTTCCACCAAAGTGAAGGTGTGGCGTCGATTCCTGACGGCATTCTCGGAGGACAACCCGTACTCCGGCGAGGACGAGACTTTGCGAAACGAGGCGCAGAATCAGATTGGACACTGGCAGGGCGAAGAGCAGCGGCTCACCACAGCCAAGCGCAAGGCCGAGCAACCAGGGACGCATGCGTCTATAAGTTTTGAGGTGGTTTGAACACTTGCTTAGCGTGCATACTTTGTTTTATGCCAAAAACGTTTCTCGACCGGTACCTGCCAAACCCCAAGACCATGCGCGAGCATCCGGCCCTGCGTCCGGTGAGCAAATGGCTGAACAATCCCGAGATCTGGCACATGCATCGACGCGCCGCGGCGGGGGCCGCGTTCATCGGACTGTTCTGCGCGTTTTTGCCCGTCCCGTTTCAAATGCTCATCGCTGCAGTCATCGCGGTAGCGTCGCGCTGCAACCTGCCGATGAGCGTGGCACTGGTGTGGATTACCAACCCAATTACCATGGCGCCGATGTTCTACTTCGCCTACCGGCTCGGCGCCTGGCTGCTGGACATGCAGCTCGAAGTGGAAACCATCGACCTCAGCTTCCGCTTCAAACGCGATATCCAGAAGGTCAAAAATCTCGACAAGCTGGCGGCCAATTAAATCCACTAGCTTAAAACTCGGACAGGACCCAGTGCGGGGCAGGCCGCGGCCTGCCCCTTTTTCTGTCCTCCTCGGTCCATGCTGAAAAAACTGCTGCTGCTCGCCACTGCGGCCCTTTTCCTGCTCTCCGTTACCCTTTTCGATCCCGCGACCATCTCGCGCTGGATCGAGCGGGCGATCGGTTGGGAGCCGCTCAGCGAATCCCCCACGACCACCGAAAATCCCTCGCTGCGCGAAGCCGTCGCGCAGATCGCCCCAGCCGGCCTGGAGCGCCACCTCCGCGCCCTCACTGCCGACGCCTCGCGCGTCACCGGCTACCCCGGTGCCGAAAACGCCGCCCGCTACCTCGAACAAGAGTTCCGCCGCCTCGGTCTCGAAGTCGAGAGCGAATCGTTCCCTCTCTCCGTCCCCATCGACCGCGGCGGCCGGCTCCGTCTCGCCGACTCAGAGA
>CAJWCD010000072.1:0-18912 GCA_913020725.1 uncultured Pseudomonadota bacterium | reverse complement strand
TGACCACAGAAAAGATTTTTGACGAATTAAATATACACGCAAGTTCTACTGACGATTGATATAATCGACTTTCATTATTAACGACCGGAGAACTTTTTGGCAGCCTCAGGAAATCAGCGGGTTTTATCAGGGATGCGCCCAACGGGACCCCTACATTTGGGACATTATCATGGTGTACTTAAGAATTGGTTGAAGTTGCAAAATGAGTACGAGTGTTTCTTTAGCATAGTCGATTGGCACGCCCTAACGACAGACTATGACAATCCCAGCATGATTGCCGATAGTGTATGGGAAATGGCAATTGACTGGCTGGCAGTCGGAATTGATCCTGGTTCGGCAAAGCTCTTTATTCAGTCAAGAGTGCCGGAACACGCAGAGCTTCATCTATTGCTTTCAATGTTTACCCCACTAAGCTGGCTGGAACGGGTGCCTACCTATAAGGATCAGCAGGACAAGCTTAAAAATAAGGACTTAACCACTTACGGCTTTCTTGGATATCCATTGCTGCAAACAGCTGACATCATCATGTACAAGGCTAATTATGTCCCCGTGGGGGATGATCAGGTTGCGCATGTTGAATTGTCCCGCGAAATCGCACGACGATTCAATTTTCTATATGGTCGTGAGCCCGGATTCGAGGAAAAAGCAGAACTGGCCGCCAAGAAGATGGGCAAAAAAAATAAGAAACTTTATCAGGAATTGTTGACCAGTTATCAGGAACAGGGTGATGCCAACGCTCTGGAAAAAGCGCGGGCACTGATTGAATCGCAACAAAATATCACCATTGGCGATAGAGAACGTCTGATGGGGTATCTGGAAGGGGGAGGGAGAATAATATTCCCCGAACCCCAGGTTCTGTTAACGCCGGCTTCGAAAATGCTGGGCCTTGATGGGCAAAAGATGTCTAAATCCTACAATAATACCATTTACCTTCGGGAAAACCCGAGCAGTGTTGAAGACAAGATTAGTACGATGCCAACGGATCCCGCCCGAGTCAGGAGGAGCGATCCCGGCGACCCTAACAAGTGTCCGGTCTGGAGCTTACACCGTATAGGTGCGGTGGTTTGGCGGGCATGCTACAAACCTTCCAAATGCGGTTAAGGGAAATCCTTGGACGCTTTTCCAAGGGTGGCACTGATTCCGAAGGCTGTCGAGTTTTTTTCTGTTTTTTGAACTGCTGAACTATTGAGAGCCTGATTGATCAACATCTGCTTGAGTCGGCGGCACATTTCCGGAAAGATGCTGTTGTGAAGAAGCAACGGGGACTACATCGTCAGTGCCGTGCTGGTCGAGCGGGGTTTCGTCCCCACAGCGGTTCGCCTTTGCTAATCCTTGCTGTGTGCGAAACCCACGGCTACCATTTGTTATGCAAAACTCACATATCAAGGAGATCAAAATGAATCAGCGAGAAGTGGTCGTGCTGAGCGGAGTGCGCACGGCAATCGGCACCTATGGCGGAACCCTCAAGGACCAGCCTCCCGTGGAGTTGGGAGCGGCAGTGGTCCGGGAGGCGGTGAGTCGCTCCAAGGTCGCTCCCAGCGACATCGGACATGTCGTCTTCGGCAATGTGATGCACACGGATGCACGCGACATGTACCTCGCCCGCTATGCCGGGGTGCGTGGCGGCTTGCCCATTGAAACACCGATGTACACGCTCAACCGACTTTGCGGCTCCGGGCTGCAGGCGATCGTGAGTGCTGCGCAAGTGATTATGTTGGGTGACGCCGATGCAACCGTTGCAGGCGGTGCGGAGGTGATGAGCCGGGTGCCGTACTGGCTACCGTCCCTACGCTGGGGTGCGCGCATGAACCACGCGCAGGTGTTGGACGCGCTCATCGGCGGCTTGGGCGACCCCTTCGAGGGTTGTCACATGGGCATCACTGGCGAGAACATCGCGAAGCGTTGGAAGATCAGCCGCGAGGAACAGGATGAATACGCCGTGGAAAGCCATCGTCGAGCAGCACAGGCCATTGCAGACGGTCGTTTCCAGAGCCAGATTCTTCCCGTCGAAATCAAGCAGCGCAAAAAGACGATCACCTTTGACACCGATGAGCATGTCCGTGTCGGTGTGACGCTGGAGGACATGGGCAAGCTCAAGCCCGCCTTTGATCCGGAAGGTTCTGTGACCGCAGGAAACGCCTCTGGAATCAACGATGCCGCAGCAGCCGTGGTGCTGATGGAACGCAGCCTTGCCGAGCAGAAAGGGCTCAAGCCGTTGGCGCGGCTGGTGGGCTACTCCGTCGCTGGAGTTGAACCAGAAATCATGGGCATCGGCCCGGTTCCGGCGGTGCGGCAATTGCTGGAGAAAACCGGACTTGCGGTTGCCGATCTTGATGTCATCGAACTCAATGAAGCCTTCGCCGTACAAGCTCTGGCCTGCATCCGGGACTTGGGCTTGCCGCCGGACAAGGTCAATCCCAACGGTTCCGGCATCTCCCTCGGCCATCCGGTGGGAGCGACAGGCTGCCTGCTCACCGTCAAGGCACTCAACGAGTTGGAACGCTCCGGAGGTCAGCGGGCGTTGGTGACCATGTGCATCGGCGGCGGTCAGGGCATCGCGGCGATTTTCGAGCGCATCTGAGCAACCCCCTGCGGCTTTCATGACACCTCCGGATACGATCAAGCACCTGACCATCGGCGTTGCTGGACTAGGGGCGATGGGCTTGCCGATGGCGCGGCGACTGGTCCAGGCGGGGTTCCGGGTGGTGGGTTATGATGTCGTGCAGGACCGCGATTATCGTTCGGTGCCGATCCTCACTGATCCCGGCGAGTTCGCGGAACAAGCGGACGTCCTGCTTTCGATTGTACGGGACGAGCCGCAGAATGTGGAACTGTGTTTTGCGGGTCAGGCGGTGTTTCGGCAACCGAAATATCCGAAGGTGTTTGTGCTGTGTTCGACGGTTTCTCCCGGATTCATTGGGGAATTGGCCGCGCAACTCCCCAAGGACGTGACCTTGCTCGACGCCCCCATGTCCGGAGCGCCCGTTGCCGCCGAGGAAGGCTCGCTGACGTGGATGCTGGGGGGCGATGCCGTGTGGCTGGATGCGCTTTCGCCCTTGTTCTCCGCGATGGGGACACCCCTCCACAAACTCGGAGCTTTGGGGTCCGGGATGGCCGTGAAGGTGTTGAACAACTATGTCGCCGCCAGTAGCGTGGTGGCAGTACGGCGGGCGTTGGTGGCCTGTCCCAAGCTGGGCGTGCTTCCGGAAGTGCTGCTCGATGTGATGTCCCAAAGCTCCGGGCAGACATGGTTCGGTAACCGCTTTCTAGAAATCGACTGGGCGCGGCAGGATTACTCACCGGAGAACACCATCGGCATTCTCGAAAAGGATGTGAAATCCTTCCTCAAAGGTTTGGGTGACGAACCAACCGCAGCCGATGAAGCACTGCTGCAAAGTCTGCGGAAACTCCCGGCCTTTCCGGAGTAACGGGAGGAGGTAAGTGTGTCTAAACCTCCGTCGAGCGCAACCGATTCTCCAGCCAGCGTACTCCAGAGGAAATGCCGATGATCAGTAGAAAATACTCCAGCACAAGGAAGGTGTAAATTTCTAAAGGTCGGTACTGGCTGACCACCAATTCATCGGCCCGGCGGGTTAGTTCGGTCAGGCCAATCACAGAGACCAGCGAGGACATTTTCAGCATGTACACGAACTGGTTGCCGATGGCAGGGAGGACCGTCCGGATCGCTTGCGGTAAGATGATCAGCCGCATCTTTTTCCAGTAATTCAGCCCCAGTGCATCTGCGGCATCGTGCTGGCCCTGCCCGATAGACTGGATTCCTGCCCGGAAAATCTCTGCTTCGAAAGCACTGTCGCAAAGGGCCAGTCCCAGAATTCCCGCCGACAGCACGTCCAGCCGGATGCCGAACGCCGGAGGGAGTCCGTAATACACCCAAAGCAGCATCACCAGAATCGGGATGGAGCGGAAGATTTCCACATATGTTCGGTTGATGCAGCGGGCGATGGGATTCTTGGTCAAGGCCGGGAGGACGACGAGTAACCCAAGCAGGATGGAAATCACAATGGCAGAAAGCGAGAGCAGCAGCGTGTAGCCCAACCCGCTGAGGAGAAACTGGATGTTCGTTTTTCCCGTCGGATGCCACGGTGAAATCACATACCAGCCCCAGGTGTAATCCGTGTTGCCACAGCCTCCCAAGCCAAGTGCCAAGGCCAATCCCAGCAGGCCGAACAGGAACCCTCTGCTCTGAAACCGAAAATATGCGTGAAGCTTTCCGGATATTTCTTTGACAAAATGGACACTTGCCATTTGACCTTTCAAAAGAGGGTGGTACGATTTCCGCTCGTGATTGAGAGCGGTTTCGATTACGGTATTGTTTCTGATTCGTCTGGTTCTTCAAGCCCGGAAGGTTCAATGGTGTCAAAACGGGAAGCACATCCGTTTTGTGGTCCGGAGGATTTCCGGTGGCAGAAGTGGTTCTGCTGGAAGACAGGCGACCCCTCTCAACTCATAAGGAGACAGACATGATTAGAGTTTTCATGAAAAGCGGAATGGCTCTCGCCCTCGCGGCAATGTTGGCGACCTCAGCCTTGGCGGAATCCCGGCTTCAACGCATCCTTGTGGATGGGGAGTTGCGCGTGGGCACCACCGGAGACTGGAACCCAATGACGATGATTGACCCTGCGACCAAGGAGCACAAGGGTTTTGATATTGACATCGCCACTGCCCTCGCGGCGGATATGGGTGTGAAAGTGGTTTTCGTGCCGACAACTTGGAAGACGCTCGTCAACGGAGTGGTCGCAGATAAATACGACATGACCTCCAGCGCATCGCTGAGTCCGAAGCGGGCCTTGGTGGCGGGGTACTCATTGTCCTATTTCGCGGTTGAGGACGTGCCGCTGATGCTGAACAAGAACAAAGGCAAGTACAACAGTTGGGAGGATCTCAATAACCCGAACGTGACTGTAGCTGTGACGCTGGGCACCGTGCAAGAGAAGCGGGCGGAGGTGCTTTTCGACAAGTCTAAGATCATCAAGGTTTCTGCCCCAGCGCGGGATTATCAGGAGGTGCTGGCGGGACGTGCCGACATTTCCATGACCAGCAATCTGGAAGCAGCCAAGCTCGTCAAACAGTATCCGCAAATGATGGTCGTCCCCGTTCAGGGAGGCAAGAACCCCACACCCCTCGCAGTGTTGCTTCCGCAAACCGATCAGGTGTGGATCAATTACGTCAACCACTGGATCATCCTCAAGACCGAGCGCGGCTTCTTCGATCAACTCAAAGCGAAGTGGCTTAAGCAGTAATTTTCGGGACGCAGTTCTTGCCAAAATTTTGCAGGCCAGGGCTCTCCGGAAGCGGGGCAGCAGCCCCGTCCTCACGGAGGTTACTCCTCTGCGAGAAACGCCCGATAGTCTTGGAGTAGTTCAGCGGCAGCGGTTTCCAGCAAGCGTTGACCGTCTACGGGATTAGCAAGGCTGGGGTCGGAGCCGATCCGACCGTCCGGATGGCGGCGGCGATGATCTGTCGCGTCGAAGTGATCGTCGCCCGCGTGATTACGTAGGTATTCCAGAGAGACGGGATGCCAAGCCCCTAGGCTCACATCCTTGATGTGTTCCGGAAAAGCGTACTGTGCCATTGCCACCTCGCTGGGGGTGGCGTGCGCACCTTCCTTTTCCGCATACAACGACTGTCGGAGGGCGTTTGTCTCCGGAAGTTCCCACCAACTCCGCAAACGGCAACGAGGGGACAGAGACTCTTGGACTCTCAGGCTGTGCTGCATGTAGATTTCCTGAAACGCAGCACGCACTGGAGCGAGGTTGCCCCCATGCCCATTGAGAAAATAAAACCGCTGAAACCCTTGACTGGCCAAGGATTGCACATAATCCTCAACCACCCGCATCAGGGTGGAGGGGCGCAGAGAGATGGTGCCCGGAAATTTTAAGTTGAACTGCGCCGTCCCAAGCGTCAAGGTTGGTCCCACCAAGAGATCCGCCTGCAAGGCTGCGTGGCTGGCAATGGCAGTGGGGCAGATTGAATCCGTGCCGATCAGACCATTAGGGCCATGTTGTTCGGTGGAGCCGATGGGGATCAGGATGCCTTGTGAACGCAGCAAATACGATTCGATTTCCTGCCAAGTACTCAAATGTAGGTGCATGTCTCAAATGTCAGCGTGCTTAGCGATTCCTCAAGGTTGGGATAGGGGATCATCTTGCAGATCAGTGTGGCACAGGCAAACTTGATTTGAGAAGATAAAATGACCGAGTGGAGTACTGAAAATCAGGTGCGTCGTCCAAACAAGCTGATCTCACAGGAACTGCTGCACCGTCTGCATCGTCGCTGCAACGACATCGGTTTGATCTTCTTTTCAGGACATCTGGTCGCGCTACTCACTTCCGGAGTTTTGGTTTATCAGACGCAAGGTTCCGGCTGGTGGTACACAGCCCTTTTCCTTCACGGTGTGGTGATTGTGCATTTGTTTGCGCCCTTCCATGAGTCCACCCATATGTCGGCCTTTGCCTCCCAAAAGCTGAATACATTGGTTGCCTGGTTCACCGGATTGGCAATCATCATTCCGCCGCAATACTTCACAATGGAACATGCGGCGCATCACACCTTCACGCAACATCCGGAAAAGGATCCGGAGAGCATTCCTATGTCCGGCTCGTTTTGGGGATACTTGTATTACGCCACTGCTATTCCGTACTTTCAGGGAGTCTTGAAAAACCTCACCCGTCTGCCACTCGGCCGGTTTTCTCCCGGCGAGCAAAGTTTCATTCCAGAGCGTTTTCGCAAATCGGTGCAGCGCGAAGCCATTATCATGGTGTGTTTCTATTTGGGCTTGGGCATTGTCAGTGTGGTGTGGCAAACCGAGGCGGTGTTGTGGTACTGGTTGGTGCCCCGGATCATGGGGGAGCCGTTGATGCGCCTCATCCGTATCTCGGAACACGGCGATTGCGAATGGGTTGCGGACATTCGCAAGAACACCCGCACAACGCTCACGCTGGCTCCCGTGCGTTGGCTGGCGTGGAACATGCCGTTCCATGCCGAACATCACGCGATCCCGAAACTGCCGTTCCATGCACTGCCCGCCTTGCATGAGGAACTGGCCCCACACTTGGAACATCTGGATCGTGGTTATCTGGCTTCACACGCTACGATGGTCGAGAATCTGTTTTGCAAACAATTCGTATCTGCTACTGCAACAACCATTTGATTCGTTTTCATGGCTTACGCACAATCCAAGACCATTTCTGTTGAGAAAATTCCGGTGATCGATGTTGCTCCGTTGCGCTTCGGAACTATGGAAACAGCACAGACCGTCGCGTTGGAAATCCGTCAGGCCGCCGAGGAGGTGGGCTTCTTCTACATCCGCAACCACGGGATTCCGGAAGCCGTGATCGAGCAAGCCTATCGAGCGGCACAGGTATTTTTCAGCCGCCCCAAGGAGTGGAAGGATTCCGTCAAAATCAACGCGAACCACCACGGCTACCTCTCCGTTGGAGAAGCCAAGATGGAGCAGGCAGAACGGATGGACCTCAAGGAGAGCTTCGTGTGGGGCTTGGACCTTCCGGACAATCATCCTTCGGTCACGGCGAAAAATCCGTTCTTGGGCCGTAACCAATGGCCCAAAAAAATGCCAGAATTACAAGAGGCGGTTTATCCTTTTTTTGAAGCGGGTTTGCAGTGCGGACGCAACATGATGCGGGCCTTTGCCCTGGGTATGGATCTGCCTGAAGATGCTTTTTTACAGGCCACCAACGAGCCGATAGCCCGCAGTTCGATTATCCACTACCCGCCGCAACCTCCGGATTTAGGAGAAACGCAATTTGGCGTTGCGCCGCACACGGACTACGGTTGCCTCACGCTCTTGTGGCAGGATCAAGTGGGGGGACTGGAGGTGCAAACCCGTGAAGACGAATGGGTGACGGCCCATCCGATTAAGGGTACGCTTGTGGTCAACGTCGGGGATTTGCTGATGCGCTGGACCAACGACGGATTCAAGTCCACCCCGCACCGTGTGGTCAATCGCAAGGGCGTGGAACGCTACTCAATGGTGATCGCATGGGATCCGAATTTCGACACGGTGGTGGATCCGTCCGTGGTCTGCCAAAACGGAGCGCAACCCTTGTACTCTCCGGTGAACTGTGGCGATTATGTATTGTCACGTTTCGATTCCTCTTTCAGCTACCGTCAATAGATTTCCGGAATGCAACACTCCAAACCGCCCCAGATCAAACGCAATACACGCTGGTGGAACTCCAACTGGTTTGACGTAGCGCAACTTGCTGCCTTCTCGTTCGGCCTCGTTTGGCTGACGGTGAACGGAGCCAACCAGATGGGCTACAACTGGCAGTGGTATCGCATTCCAAAGTATTTCTATGAGATCATAGACGGAGCATTCTACTGGGGGCCACTGATCGAAGGGCTGTTTGTCACGCTGGAAATCACCGCATACGGTATCGTCATCACCTTAACGGTTGGGCTGATCACAGCACTGTTGCGTATGTCCAATTCGTTCTCCGGACGACTGCTGGCATCGGTGTATCTTGAAATCGTCCGCAACACGCCGCTACTGGTGCAGATGTTTGTGTTCTACTTTGTGCTTGGCCCGATTCTCGACATCAACCGCTTTTGGGTGGGAGTGCTGTGCATCTCGTTGTTTGAAGGCTCATTCGCCTCAGAGATCATCCGTGCCGGCATTCTCAGTGTAGCCAAGGGACAATGGGAAGCGAGTTACAGTGTGGGCCTCACGAAAACTGATGCCTACCGCTTTGTGGTGCTTCCCCAAGCAGTACCGCTGATGCTACCGCCCTTGACCGGGGTGATCATCAACCTCATCAAGCACTCGGCGATTGTCAGCGTCATCGCTGTCTTTGACCTCACCACCCAAGCCCTCGATCTTATCGCCGAAACCTTCATGAGTTTTGAAATTTGGTTGACGGTCGCCGGGGTTTATCTGGTGATGACCATCACGCTCTCCGTGTTCATGAGCCTGTTGGAACGACGGGTGAATCAACGGAGTTGACGAATTGGGAGAAATCTTTCTGGGAGAATCTTCCAATGATCCTCGGAGGCTTTCCGAGGTTTTTCAAGAGGGCAGGGAACGCATGGGGCGTACCCTGAATTTTAGGGTCGACTGCTGTTCCGAATACTTCGATTCGATGGTGGTTGGCACAATGTGATCATTCTTCAAAAGGAGACACAATGAGAACCGCAAAAACCGTAATCGCCCTCGTTCTTGGGGCAGCCATGACCTTCCTCACGTTTGGGGAGGTCTTCGCAGGCGAAGCGCAAAAACAGCTCACCTCAGAGAGCGTGATCGAGACCATCAAAAAACGTGGCAAGCTCAAAGTGGGCATGGCTACCTTCGTCCCGTGGGCGATGCGTAACAAAAAGGGTGACTTGATCGGCTTTGAGATCGATGTCGCCAAGAAGTTGGCCAAGGACATGGGGGTGAAAATCCAGTTCGTGCCTACCGCATGGTCCGGGATCATCCCCGCGCTGATCGCCGGGAAGTTCGATACCATCATCGGCGGTATGAGCGTAACCCCGCAACGCAACCTGACAATCAACTTCACCGCACCCTACGCTCACTCCGGCATGGGCATCGCGGCCAACAAGAAGCTCTCCGGAAATCTTGCGTGGCCGGACGGCTACAATAGCAGCAGTGTGACTTTCACCTGCCGCCGGGGGGCGACTTCCTGCACCGACATCAAGAACCTCTGGCCCAAAGCCAAGATTCGCCAGTTTGACGATGATTCACTGGCTTTTCAAGAGGTGATCAACGGTAATGCCCATGCGACGGTGACCAGTCATCCGAAGCCTGCCAAGTGGGTCTTCAAACACCCGGAAGTCCTCTTCATGCCCACGACCGAAAACCTCACCGAGGGTAACGAGTCGTTTGGTCTTCGCAAGGGCGATCCGGACGCGCTCAATTTCTTCTCCAACTGGATCATGATTCACAACAGCAACGGTTGGCTGAAGGAACGGCACAACTATTGGTTCAAAGGCATGGATTGGGCCGATCAAGTTGATCTGAAGTGACGGCCTGAATGCGTTGCAGGGGTAGGGCGGATGCAACAAAGGCATCCGCCTTTGCTCAAGGTTTGGGCGGTTCCGCTTTGTGTGAACCGCCCGATGCCGCTCCTGAAAAACTCATAAAAACTTCTGGATGACCCGCAAAAAAGCCCCCTACAAATCCTATTGGATTGACGCGCTTGTGCTGGCCGCTGTGGTCAGTGTGGTGGCTTATGTCACGTATCGGGTGAACACGGTGCTGGTGTACAAGTGGGATTGGTCATTCATTCCCGGATACCTGTTTCGCTGGGACGAGGAAACGCAGTGGTACGCCCCCAATTTGCTCATGAAGGGGCTTTTTACAACCATCCGGCTGTCTGTCTGGAGCATCGTGCTTGCCGCAATCATCGGTTTCCTCATGGGCATCATGCGCACCAGTCGCAGGCTGTTCCCCCGGATGCTGAGCCGAATGTATGTAGAATTGATCCGCAACATCCCTCCGGTGGTGTTCATCTTTGTCTTTTACTTTTTCATCAGTAGCCAGATCACCCCGCTCTTGGGGCTTGACGATCTCACGCTGGATGGCTCTCCGGTGCTATTGACGACGCTGGATTACCTGTTCGGCCCTCCGGAATTGCTTTCCAATTTGGTTGCCGGAATAATTTGTCTCGCACTATTTGAGGGAGCTTATGTCACCGAAATCGTGCGGGCAGGCATTCAGGCGATTCCCAAGGGGCAGGTTGAGGCAGGCATGAGTGTGGGCTTGTCGCGACTACAACTTATGCGCTATGTGGTCTTGCCGCAGGCGATTCAACGCGTAGTGCCGCCCTTGGCGAGTCAGTTCATTATTCTCATCAAAGATTCGTCCATCGTCTCGTTGATTTCGATTCAGGAACTGACCTTCCTGACGATGGAGGTCGCCACCTCAACGCAGCGCGTGTTTGAGGTTTGGGTGTTTGTGGCAGGGATGTATTTTGTGATTTCTTACGCATGTGCTTTCTGGTTCAGTCGCTTGGAAAAACGCATGGCCCTGCATCAATCCTGAACCAAGTTTCCAAGCCATGCCGGACACTTCCGTTCTGACCGAAACCATCATCCAAATCGAAGGTGTCAGCAAGTGGTTTGGCGATTTTCAGGTGTTATGCGACATTGACCTGACGGTGAAGCAGGGGGAGCGTGTGGTGGTGTGTGGTCCGTCCGGTTCCGGGAAATCCACGCTGATTCGTTGCCTCAACCGTTTGGAAGAACACCAGAAAGGCCGGATCGTGGTGGACGGCATCGAGTTGGATCACGACACCAAGCACATCCACGACGTGCGTTGCGAAGTCGGAATGGTCTTTCAGCAGTTCAATCTTTTTCCCCACTTGACCGTGCTGGAGAACTGCACACTCGGGCCGATGCGGGCGCGGGGCATCACTAAGGCTGAAGCCGAAGAGCGCGCGATGGAATATCTGGAGCGCGTACAGATTCCGGAACAGGCGAAGAAATATCCCAGCGCACTTTCCGGAGGGCAGCAGCAGCGCGTCGCCATTGCCCGTTCGCTCTGCATGAAGCCACGCATCATGCTCTTTGATGAACCGACCTCCGCGCTTGATCCGGAAATGATCAAGGAGGTGCTGGATGTGATGATCAACCTTGCAGAGAGCGGCATGACAATGATCTGCGTCACCCACGAGATGGGTTTTGCCCGCACAGTGGCCCACCAGATGGTGTTCATGGACGAGGGGCGCATTGTCGAATCCGCGCCGCCGGAGCAGTTCTTCTCCAATCCTGAAAGCGAACGCACCAAATTGTTTCTCAGCCGGATTCTCTCTCACTGACCACAATCTCTCTCCTCTGAACCCATGAACATTCCCACCGACAACCCACTTCCTCTCGGAACCGGACAGCGCGTTTCGGAAGATGTGCCCAACGATGGACGGCTGAATCAGACCTCACCGCTGCTTCCCTCAGACTTGGAGCATCTACAGGAATCGCAGTCCACGATGGGCGACCTCAGCCGGAACGACTGGGAAAATCTGTCGCAGTACCGGAAACTCTACAATCAAGAACAGCAAGCCAAGCAGGCGCTGGCGCTGCTTGACTCACAGCAGGACGCGCCCAGCTACGGCTTCCGGGTCAACAACTATCGCCACTGCCTGCAAAGCGCGACGATGGTGCTGCGAGATGGCGGGGACGACGAGGCGATTGTGGTCGCACTTTTTCACGATCTCGGTTTCATCGTCTGTCCACACAACCACGGAGAGTTTTCAGCAACCTTGCTGGCGAATTACGTGTCCGAACAGCATTACTGGATGCTCCGGCATCATGCGATTTTTCTCGATTATCACGCGCAGACGCACCCCGACGTTGACTGGAACGCCCGCGAGCAGTTCCGGGGGCATCCGCATTTCGAGTACACTGCCGAGTGGGTCGCCCGCTACGACCAAACCTCCATTCAGACGCAGTACGACACCGCCACGCTGGAGTTCTTCGAGCCGTTGGTGTACCGCGTCTTCAACCGCCCTTCCAAGGGCATCCAACTCCATCTTGCGCCATGAGTTCCTGGATTGAAATGCTGCCTGTCGAGAATGCCACGGGATCTCTGAAGGAAGCCTACGAACTGGCAAAAACACCGGCGGGGACCGTGGACAATGTGATGCGAGTCCACAGTCAACGCCCACACACGATGGTCGGGCACCTCACACTCTATCGCAGCGTGTTGCACCATCCGGACAACACCCTGCCGCTCTGGTTCCTCGAAGCGGTTGGCGTGTACACCAGCCTGCTCAACGAATGCGAGTACAGCTTCACGCATCACTGCGCGAACATGCGTCGGCTGCTCAAAGACGACGAACGCGCCTCCACCATCGAAACCGCCCTGCGCGGCCAGGCTCCGGAAGCTGCGTTTTCCGGCAAGGAACTGGCGCTGTTGCGCTACACCGGGAAACTGACCTCCACTCCGGGAAAAGTCGAAGCTGCTGATGTGGAAGCCGCCCAAGCCGTCGGAGCGACGGACGGGGAGATTCTGGAGGTCAATCAGGTCTGCGCCTACTTCTGCTACTCCAACCGCACACTCAACGGCCTCGGCGTCACCCTCGCAGGTGATGCGGTGGGGTACTACGCCGAGTAAAGCTCATGCCTACTTCAATGGAGAGTTTCCAAAAGACCGTCACGCTTCCAGATGATGTCCGGGAGACCTTGGGGCGGCTGGTGGTCAATCGACGGGGGGAGGATCCTCAGTCCTATATGGTGACTGAGGCGATTGTCGGGCATGTCTCACCGGGGCAGCGGTATCGGTTGGACGCGGATTGTCTGGTTCCGGTCGAGAGATCGGAGGAACTGGATACCCTCCCGATTGAACCGGAGGTGCCGCCTCATGTGCGGTGCGGCGGGAGTTGGGAGGTCGTCGAGACGGTCGAGTCCCAACAGGCTAACGCTCTTGGTGGGCTGGGCACCTTGACCCTGGACGAATCGGAACTCAGAATTCCTGAAGCACCGCCGACACCGGAATTTCTTGCCTTTTATGGTGCAAGTCTGGTTAGGGTTGGTGATTCTCTGACATTTGAGAGCAGCCACAATCTCCCTGTGACTGTAATGAATATCGGCCCAACTTATGTTGAGGATTATCTTCACGTTGAGGGTAGGGGCAGTGGTTCATTCATTGAATACCATGATCGTCCACATCTGCACATGCCCCTCGATCCAAAGGCTCGTGGCCATCTTCTGTTCGGTCGTTCGGAAGGACCGGATTACATGTTATCCGCATTTCCAATCCCCTTTGGGTATGCGATCTACACAAAACCTTTTGCACTGCATGCGGACCCATACCTCGTTGGTCGCTATCTGGTGATCTACTCAATTACTGAGAATTACTCCACCGTTGTGTTCCGGACGCAAGCAGATGAGGTGGTTAGGGTTCGTATCACGTGGAGTTGAGCCTTTGCTGGGAAGTCCAGTCCAGAAGGACTTTTCCCACATAGGAAAATCAAAATTTTTCTGAAGACCTTACCATTTGAAAATGAGTGTGTACAGGAAAATTAATGTTGATTTTTTGGCATGTTTCTTAAAGGGATAGGGGGACTATTGTTCCACGCCAAGGTGCCCTTCCAAAGGGTGCTTACAGCCCGGTAAAGGGTAAAACTTATCTACCACGCATATGCCTCCGGAGCTTCGCCTCCTGGACCTGGCCAGATTTCATCGAGCTTTTGCAGGGTCTCATCGTCGAGGGTGATCTCAGTGGCTCTAATGGAACTTTCCAAATGTTTTAGTGTACGAGGGCCAATGATGATAGAGGTCACTGCCGGATTGTGCAGAAGCCAAGCCTGGGCTACCACAGCAGGTTCTTCTCCCAATTTCTTGCAAAGGGCTTCATAGCGTTCGATCTGCTTTCGGTGTTTAGCCAGAAATTCTTTGATATCAGAATCCTTCTTCTGAGCCCGGCGCCCACCTTTCGGTAGTTTTTTCAGGATGCCACCGAGAATCCCTCCATACACGGGACCCCAGGGAAGCAATCCCATTCCATAATGCCGACAAGCCGGAATCACCTCCAACTCCGGGGTACGGCAAGCGAGGCTGTATCGGGTCTGCTCGCTCACCAGCCCCATCATGTGGCGCCGGGAAGCCTCCTGACAAGCGGTGGCAATGTCCCAGCCAGCAAAATTCGAGGAGCCGACATAGTGGATCTTGCCCTGCTTCACCAGCGTGTCGAACGCCTGCCAGGTTTCCTCCCAGGGGCACTCCCGGTCGATGTGGTGCATCTGATAAAGATCGATCACGTCGGTTTGCAGCCGGCGCAGTGATGATTCCAGTTGCCGGCGGATCTTCACCGCGCCTATCGCTTTTGATTGCCGATTCGGTTCCGGCCGGAGTCCCTCCTGCAAGAATGCGGAGTAAACCTTGGATGCCAGCACAATCGCATCCCGCCGACCGTCCCCCTGGGCCAGCCAGCGACCGATGGTTTCCTCCACCAGGCCATAGCCAAATTCGTATCCGTACACATCCGCTGTATCAAAAAAATTGATGCCGTGCTCCAGCGCCCGGTCCATGATGGCAAAACTGTCTTTTTCACTGGCCCATGTGCCAAAATTCACGGTGCCCAGGCACAGGTTGCTCACCAAAGTGCCGTGTTTGCCCAATCGTCTGTATTCCACTGCCATAAAACTCTCCACATAGGAAAATCAAAAATTTCAGAAGACCTTACCATTTGAAAATAGGTGTGTAAAGAGAGATTTGATAGTCCCCCTCTTGAGTGTTGGTGCCTGTCCTCAGCAAAATTTGCCCTGTAAAGTGTTGGGATTTTGCAAATAGACGGCGTTTTCCGGTACGTTTCCCCCGGTTTACAGTTATTGTTCCCGATTTTCAGAGGAACAACACTCAAGAGGGTGACTACCCGTTCTTTGAGTTATGTTTTATTCTAACTCAACATTCTACTCTAGATTGAGTTAGGTTGGACTGATAGATATAATCCTCAATTTCTATATTGCGTAGGTAATTTTTGGCTGACATAGGGGTTTCTTTTCCTGCAATCAAACTTTCTATCAGATGATTTTGGAGGGCAAAAACAGAGTCACCGGCAAAACCTCTATTAAACCAATTATATTGATGTTGAATCTCATCTTGACGGTGGACCCGAATGAAAATCCTTCCGAAACCGTCAAGCCTCAAAACGGAATCAGATCCTTCGATCATCATTTCTCCCATCGTTAATCTTGTATTCTCCGCAGGATGATCGACTAGACGGTTTGCATCAAAAAGAGCCCTCTCGCCTGAAAAAAAATCAAAGATGATAGTTCCAGTGTCCTCTCCGGAAATGTTAGGATTAAGCTTACGTAAATCAGCATAGACTCCCTTTATTTCTCCTAGTAGAAACCGAAATGTATCGATAAAGTGAATTCCAGTTTCATGGACTAAAAAATTTTCCATTTTTTGGAAATACGGTTGCCGTTTAAGATACGCATCTGCTCCTTGTCCGTCTCCTGGGCGCAAACGAAAACTGAGAGAATAAATCTTACCCAATAACTGATTTTCCAAAACTTTTTTTATCTCCTGAAACCATGGCTGAAAACGGAAATTTTCATGAACTGCGAAGAACATTTCATTCTTTTCTGCCAACGTTACCATCTCTTTTGCCGTCTTCAAATTAGGCGCGAGAGGTTTCTGACAAATGACTGGAATTCTGTGCTGAAAGGCTGTTTCAATCAGCTTTTGGTGGGAATTTGGTGGAGTGATGATATCGACTAGATCTGGTTTGGTTTTTTTACATAATCGATCAAATTCGGAACAAACCTCAGGAATGTTATGAGTTAGTGCTGTCTGTTTTGCCTTTTCAGGGTCTAAATCACATACCCCAACCAGATCAATTTCTTCGATACGTTTCCAGGCTTCATAATGAAACTGGGCAAAATAACCACCCCCTACCCCAGCAACCCTGAGTTTCATCCGGTTTTATTATCTTCGGATTTCAGACGTTCCAACCAGTCGGGTAACACATCCCAATGGACCGGCTTCAAACCTCTAACTGGAGATCGAAAAGTAGCTAGGGAAGTCCCCTGCAAACATCCAAGCCATGCCGTTTGAAGATCATTTCCTCCAAAGGCCATACTGGAGATATTACGTAAAATTTTTGGTTTCACTTTTGTGAAATCACTACCTTCCAATTGCCCCAATTGATATTTAGCCTCTATTCCTTCCATTCCGATTTCATCACAGTCCTCAAGCCACAGTACTTTGCTTCCGTCTGGAGCGATCCGGTAAAGACGGTTGCTGATGATCAATGTCACCCATAGATGACCTTTTTCATCAAATATGACACCATCAGGAAATTCTGCAGCTCCAAATTCGGTTATCGTTTCACGGCTGCCTAACATTCCATCCTTTCCAATTCGGAAACGTGACAATCTTTTTCGGAAAGTTTCATTTACATAGAGCCATGAACCGGTACGGTCCAAAACACACTCATTGGTGTAACCAAGTCCATCAGCAACGATACGGGCACCTTTTTCATCCTTCAGCACAATAAATCCGTCACCATGATCCGGTCGTGCAGCAGAATGCCTTGGGTTGGCTCTAGTGCTGACAGTTATCCATATTCTTCCCTGGAAATCCCTACAAACAAAATTGGTAGGAGGCAATGGGGTATTTTCAACTTCTTCCAGAAAAGGAGTTAGTGAACCATTTCCATCCAAATGGTAAACTCCACCAGTATCATCCCCGAGGTGGGTGACAAGAAAATCCCCCTCTGGCATCAATGCAATGCCATTGGGTTTTAACCAAGGTTGTGAAGTTCGGTGTTTCAGTAAACGGCTTTGTCCGTCTGGAAAAGTCACCGCCACTCCTCCACGCCAATCTGCAGAATACAGATGCCCTGATCGAGAGGCTAAAACACATTCAGGACGACTAAGATCGTATCCAACAAAATCCAAATCATCAAGAAGTATCATTCAGCTAAAACCTTTATAGTATTTTTTTCTTGGACCGTCTTTGAATCTAAATAATTAATTTAAGAGAATAAGTTTTCCATTTCACGACGAATTTTGACTGCTTGCTGATTCATATCTATTTCAACATCCTTCCAGCAAATTTGTTCTCCTGCTGAAACATCCCTATTAAGCTTCACTTCATTAGCCAAACCTAGTGGAAGACAACCTGCTTTTATCGATTCTATGGCAGGCATTTGTCTCCCCCAAACGCAATAACCACCTTCCCCATCAAGTATTTCACCTTGATGGAGTTTCTTTTTGGCAGTTGTCACCACATCTGATTGAAATCCTAATGGGGAACCAGTAGGTTCGTTGCGAAGTACTGTAGAGGCAATTGAAATTCCCAATTCAAGTCCAATAAGATGAATGGGGCGATACAATGCAGCAAAGCGAAAACTTTGATCTGGCAACATCGTGTATTCTTCAAAACAATATTTTACATAATCTGTGTCTGCCTCCACAACGACATAAGTTCCAACCTGAAGATGATTCGGTACAGAGGTTCCGTCCCTTTGAAGTGAAGAGACCACTTCAGTAGTACCAGATTTCTCAACTCTTCCGCCAAATTCTTTTGGCTTACAGATGTCAGCCAATTCAAACCTTGATGCAGGTGGAAAACTCAATCCATCAGACTGTGGTGTTAGGCCCGTTGCATTGCAAACTGCAGTCATCTCAATTCCTGATTTGGTCCCATCAATGAAACTATTAAACATTTTAGGATTTAAGCCGCCTCTTCTGACAACTTCTAAATCCCAACCAAAATTTTCCCATACAGTATCAGGAGTTGATTCATGATAACTTGGAAGATATCGGGTCCCCTTTCCAGCACAAGTTACTTCAAACCCTATAGCCCTAGCCCAATCTACATGTTCACAAATCAGTGCGGGTTGGTCTCCATAAGCAAGGCTGTAACAAACTCCGGCTTTTAGAGCTTTACTAGCCAGAAGAGGACCAGCCAAAACATCTGCCTCTACATTGACCATCACGATATGAACTCCATTTTCAATACATTGAAGACAGTGAGAAATGCCAGTAGTTGGATTTCCAGTTGCTTCTACGATAACTTCTATTCCGTGTGTTTTAATCAATCTTTCAGAATCTTCTCCTATAAAGGTTTTCCCCTTTGCAAGTGCTTCTTCATATGAACCCGCTTCAAATTTTTCCTGCTTCCAGCCTGATTTCAAACAGTTTTTTTTTGCCTGCTCAACGTTTAAGTCTGCAATCCCCACAATGTGTATTCCAGTTGTAGTTCTTGCCTGTGAGAGAAACATGGTCCCAAACTTTCCAGCACCAATTAACCCCACCTTAATGGGATTATTATCCTTATTACGTTCAAGGAGTAATCTATGGAGATTCATAATTTATTTTTGTTTAGAAAAGGATTGAATATTTTTAATTAAAGTTATTTAATTTAATTCTGTTATTTAGATAGTCCCCCTCTTGAGTGTTGGTGCCTGTCCTCAGCAAAATTTGCCCT